>CAWIEL010000041.1:0-8728 GCA_963835025.1 uncultured Acidobacteriota bacterium | reverse complement strand
ATCGAAGGCGTTGCCGCTTCGAAGTTGCGCAAGCGGCCTGCTCCGGAGAAAATGGTCCGCTGGAGAAATCCTCGCGCATATTGCCGACACCGAAATGGTTTTGGGCTGGCGCATACGGCAGATTCTGGCTTCGCCCGGAACGCCGATTCAGGCGTTCGATCAGGATGCCTGGGCCCTGACAGGACGTTATGAAAAGCGCGACCCGCGCAAATCGCTGGAGCAATTCCGCGTACTCCGCAACGCGAATCTGGCGCTGCTGAAATCTCTCACCCCTAAACAGTGGAAGCAGCACTGCATTCATGCCGAACGGGGAGTCGTGACGATCGAAGAACTCATCCGCTGGATCGCCGGGCACGACATCAATCACATCAAGCAGGTCGACGCGATCGTTATGAAGAAAGTCTTCGCTAAGAAGACCGTCTCCAGCAAGGTCGTTTCCAGGAAGTCCGTCGCAAAGAAAAGCAATCGTTGAGAGTTTGTATTACCGGACAAATTGGCTGCCCATGAAGACCGGTTTAGTCGTCGATCTCGGTTTTGTGGAATACGGCGTCGCGTGGGAATACCAGCGGCGCCTGGTTGCCGCGCGCAAATCCGGCCTGCTGCCTGACGTTCTCCTGCTATGCCAGCATCCCCATGTAATTACGCTCGGGCGCAACGGCAAGCTGGCGAATCTGCGCGCTTCCGACCACGTGCTGCGGCAGATGGGCGTCTCGTTTTTTGAAACCGACCGCGGCGGCGACATCACCTATCACGGTCCGGGACAACTGGTCGGCTATCCGATTCTGGACCTCGCCCAGATCCGCCGCGATGTAGCGTGGTATGTCCGCAGCCTTGAAGAAGCCATGATGCGTGCGACGGCCGGGTTCGGAATCTTGCCGCGCCGCGTTGCAGGATGCACCGGCGTGTGGGTCGATGTTCCCGGACAAAGCGAAGAGAAACTCGCGGCAATCGGCGTTCATTTAAGCCGCTGGGTGACTTCGCACGGATTTGCCTATAATGTGTCCACCGATTTGCGTTACTTCGATCTGATCGTGCCCTGCGGGATTGTCGATAAGCAAGCTACGTCGCTGGAAAAACTGCTGGCGCGCGGGGTAGAGATGAAGGAGGTCTCGCCCAAAATTGTGTCGCACCTGGGAGAAGTTCTGGGAATCGAGTGGAGCGCGAGCGATCGCCAGTCGCTCGATGCGATGCTGCAAATGCACGAAGAGCAATCGGCCCAGGTATGCCCCCAGTAGGACAGGTTTCAACCTGTCCGGTTTTGGGTTTGACTTCGTTGCGGCAGGAAGCCAAAAGCGGACAGGTTGAAACCTGTCCTACTTAAACCTTAAATGCCTTCCACTCTCACGCGCGAGCAGCATCACGAGCTGTACTACTTCATGCGGCTCGACCGCGAGCTGGAAGAACAGATGGCGCGTCTGTTCCGCCAGAACAAAATTCTTGGCGGACTCTATTCCAGCTACGGCCAGGAAGCGATTTCGGTTGGCACCGCATACGCTCTGGGCCCCGACGACTGGATTGCGCCGATGATTCGTAATATCGGCGCGCTGCTAGTGCGCGGCGTTCCTCCACGCGACATCCTGACGCAGCACATGGCGCGTTACACATCGCCGACGCAGGGCAAGGACGGCACCAGCCATTTTGCCGATCTGAAATCGCGGCACATCGTCGCGCCAATCTCCATGCTGGGCGATCTGATTCCCATTATGACGGGCGTCGCCATGGCCGGCCGCTACCTCGGCCAAAAAATCGTGGCGATGACGTGGATTGGCGACGGCGGCGCCTCCACCGGCGTGTTCCACGAAGGATTGAATCTCGCAGCCGTACAGAAAGCTCCACTGGTATTGATCGTGGAAAATAACGGGTGGGCGTACGGAACTCCGGTCGAGCGCCAGACGCCGCTAAAAAACCTCGCCGACCGCGCAAAAGCCTACGGCATCGAGAGCGCCGTCGTGGACGGCAATGACATCCTGGCGGTGGAACGCGCCGCGCGAGCGGCAGTCGCCCATGCGCGAGCCGGTCATGGTCCCGTGTTAATCGAAGCGAAAACGATGCGCATGCGCGGCCACGCGCAACACGACGGCGCGGAGTATGTTCCCAAAGAGATGCTTGTGGCGTGGAAGCGGAAGGATCCGCTCGACCGCTATGAAAAGTTTCTGACCGACAAAAAGCTCTGGGACGCGAAAACAAAAAAAGAGATCGACGCGCGAATCGCGCGCGAAATTCAGGCCGACGTGGAGTTTGCCGAAAATTCGCCGTTCCCGCCTCCGGAACTGGCAGCGCAGGGTGTGTACTGCGACGGCTGCCATACGGTGGAGGCAAATTGGAAACGGCCGATGGAAGAAGTAATGCCTCCACGATCGAGCGTGAAAGCGGAATGGCCAATTGAAAGCGGCGGCGCAGCGTTGTCATCGATAAATAGGACGGCAGTAAAATCGAAGCCCGGGAAAAAATCTGTCCGAGCGGCTTCCAAGGCAAGGCGTTAGCGATGGCTGAAACCACCTATCTCGAAGCCATCCGCCAGGCGCTGTTCGAGGAAATGGGCCGCGATCCGGCTGTTGTACTGCTGGGCGAAGATGTTGGGCGTCTACGGCGGGGCCTTCCAGGTTTCCAAAGGATTGCTGGAGCGATTCGGCTGGGAGCGCGTGATCGACACGCCGATCAGCGAATCGGCCATCGTGGGCGCTGCGGTGGGCATGGGCTACGCGGGCTTGCGGCCCGTGGTGGAAATGCAGTTCATCGACTTCATCGCCTGCTGCTTCAACCAGGTCACCAACTACGCGGCGAAGTCGCACTACCTGTGGGGCGCGCCGGTGCCGATCGTGCTGCGCGGGCCGTGCGGCGGAGGCGTGCATGGCGGCCCGTTCCATTCGGGAAATCCGGAGATGTATTTCGCGCACACGCCGGGCCTCAAGGTTGTCTGTCCGGCAACCGCCTACGACGCGAAGGGTTTGCTGAAATCGGCGATACGAGACAATAATCCTGTGCTGTTTTTCGAGCACAAATTCCTGTACCGGCGCATTACCGGGGATTTGCCCGAAGACGACTACACGGTGCCGATCGGAAAAGCCGTGGTGCGGCGCGAAGGGCGCGACCTCACGATCGTCAGCTTATGGCGCGATGCTGCACACGTCGCTGGAGGCATCGGCGGAACTGGAAAAGGAAGGCATCGAGGCCGAAGTCATCGATCTGCGCACGCTGCTACCGCTGGACCGCGATACGATTCTGGCCTCGGTTGCGAAGACGAACAAGCTGCTGGTGGTCCACGAAGACACCCGCACCGGCGGCATCGCCGGCGAAATTGCTGCCATGGTCACCGAAAGCGCGTTCGAAGACCTGGACGGCCCGATCCGGCGCGTGACGTCGCTCGATACGCCGGTGCCGTATTCGCCGCCGCTGGAAAATTATTTTCTGCCCAACGCCGCAAAAGTTGCCGCCGCGGCCCGGGAACTGGCACACTATTAGGAGCGTGATTTGTAATTCGTGAATCGTGATTCGTGGGTGGTATGGCCCAACTGAACAGTCGAATCACAACTCCGGCGATCAACTTTTCACGAATCACAAATCACGAGTCACTACTCACCACACGAAACGAGGAAACCATGTCCGTAGACGTCATCATGCCCCAGATGGGGGAAAGCATTTTCGAAGGCACCATCACCAAGTGGCTGAAGAAGCCCGGAGACCGCATCGAGCGCGACGAACCGCTGTTCGAAATCTCTACCGATAAAGTGGATGCGGAAATTCCCGCGCCTTCGGCCGGCGTGCTGAAGGAGATCAAAGTTACGGAAGGACAGACCGTTCCCATCCAGACTGTGGTTGCGGTGATTGACGCGGCTGGCGCGCCCGCCGAAGCAGTCGCGGCTGCTCCTGCACCGGCGCCTGCTGCGCCGAAGGCCGAAGCTCCCAAGGCTGCGGCGCCCGCTCCCGCAGCGCCTGCTGCACCAGTCCTGCCCCCGCGCCGCTCGCGGCAATGGCAAGGAAGTTCGCAGTTCGCCCCTGGTTCGCCGTATCGCGAAAGAAAACGACGTCGACCTCGCATCCATCGAAGGCAGCGGCGCGGGCGGGCGTGTCAGCAAGAAAGACATTCTGGCTGCGGTGGAATCCGCCAGTGTAAAACCCTCCGCGCCAGCAGCACCGGCTGCGCCCGTATATGCCGCTCCCGCACTATCCCCTTCGGGATCTACTTCCGTTCCCGCAGGCCCCGGCGGCGCGGTGATCCACCCCGTGCTGGAAAACGCCGTACCGCGCGAGAGGATGTATTTCGGCAATTTCGAAGCGCAGCCGATGAGCAACATGCGCCAGCGTATCGCCGAGCACATGATCGCCTCCAAGCGCGTTTCTCCGCACGTGTACTCGATCGATGAAGCGGACATGACGCGCATCGCCAAAATCCGCGACCGCTCGAAAGATGCGTTCCAGGCCAAGTACGGCACCAAGCTGACGTTCATGCCGTTTTTCGTGCGCGCATGCGTCGAGGGATTGCGCGCGTTCCCGACGGTGAACGCCTCGGCGGACGGAACCACGATGGTGCTGCACCGCGAAATCAACGTGGGCATCGCCGTGGCGCTCGATTGGGGATTGATCGTGCCGGTGCTCAAAAATTCCGAGGAGAAGAATTTCCTGGGCCTGGCGCGCGGCATCAACGACCTCGCCGAACGCGCCCGGGCGAAAAAGCTAAAACCCGAAGAAGTGCAGGAAGGAACCTTCTCCATCACCAACCCCGGCATTTACGGCGGCCTGATGGGACTCCCGGTAATCAACCAGCCCAACGTCGCGATCCTGGGCATCGGCGCGATCCAGAAGCGCCCCATGGTAATCGACGACGCCATCGCCGTCCGCTCGATGGTGTACCTGACGCTGTCCTACGATCATCGCGTGGTGGACGGCGCCATCGCGCACCAGTTCGTCCACAAGGTGAAGTCGTATCTGGAGGATTGGAACGAGGAGATTCTGTAGTGCGGTGACTGGTGACTCGTGATTAGTGACTGGTGATTCGTTCCCAACGGACGTGCTTTGGAGATCGAGCGAAGTTTAAAGTTGACAGTTAAAAGTTGAAAGCCAAGATTCGCATCCGTGAGTTGCAGGTCTTAACTTTCAACTGTCAACTGTCGACTCCTCACGAATCACAAATCACGAGTCACGAATCACTCAATCCCCGGCAAGCATACTCGCCGCAGGCTTCACCAGTCACCAATCACAAGTCACCAGTCACCCCGCCTCTCTTCAACGCCGGCGCCACCTCATGCGCCCACTTGCGCAACTCCGGCAGCGGCAGCACGCGAATGCCGTTGTCTCTCCAGCACTCCGGTCACGAATTTGTCGCGGTCATTGCCGCGAGCAGGCTCGCGTTCGGTGACGGCTATAAATTCCGAATGCGCTACGCGCTCGCGGATCGCTTCGGCGGTGAACGCCAGAAGCTTGGCCTGGCCGGGATCGCGCCCGAGGCCACCGAATGCACGAAGCCTCGCGTGCCGTTCCGCCGGTAAGAAAAATCGATGCGCATTGGGTCGCCGGGCATGGTAATCTCCGCCACGCGAACGCCGCGATCCATCAGGCGCAGAATTTTTTCATTGCGGAAATAGTCCGCGGCCTGGGCGCGCAGGTCGCCGCGCGTGCGGATTTCCGCCGGGCCGCGCCGAGCCTCGCGCACCGGCTCGACCTGTTCGCGGAAGATGCGGTCCAGTTCGGCGGCGGGATCGCCGGTGAGCAGCCCCTTGCGCGGAGCAAGCTGCACGGCGTTGGAAAGGGTCTGGTCGAATTTTTCCAGAATCGCTTCGGCATCCATTTCGCGGCCGGCGAATTGCCGGTCGAACTCCGCGGGCAGGCGCATCAATAAATCCTCGTCCACCGCGGGATGGATTCGCCGCAGGCGCGCCAGATCGGCATTCTCGTCGAGCCAGCGCTGGTGCACGCGTCCCGGTCGCGGGATCGAGCAGCATCACTCCGATATTCACCCACTCGTCGCGAATCAGGTTGGGCTGGTAGCGCACCACGTGATACGCGCAGGGTTGCAGAGTGTCTTCAGGCATGTCGCACCTTCCAGTTGGGAAACGGATCCCGGTTCGAATTCCGGGCCGACAGTATCAGTTCGCGCACGCGCTTGCGGCGAGCGTACAGGCGGTCGACCAGGCGCGCAAGCGCGTCCCAGTCATCTGCGTACCACTCGGGCGGAATGTGCTCGGCCTCTTCGCCCAGCACCGCTTCGGTGAAACGATTTTCCAGGCGATCGAGCCACGGCTCGAATGCGTCCATACCGGCGACGCTCTGATACACGCGATGGCGCGGATACAGGCCGCGCAGCGGAGCGTCCGGAAAATCCCACTCGCCGGCATTGAAACAAAATCCGTGGTCGATCATCATTGCGACATAGGGGACGGCGACATACGAACTCGCGGTGAGGGCGCTGTTGGGCGCCGCTGTCGACGTATCATCGATCGTCGGACGGGCGCTTTGTCCCGCACCGTCTTCCGGATCGCGAAAAAAAATTGCCTGCCGCCCGTTCGTGTTGCACGTCCACTTATCGAAAACAAAAATCCCTAGAAAATCCGAAAGATTGCGAACCGCGAAAAGCTGCTCATCGGGCAAAAAATCATGAACGGCCATCTGCGCCGGATCGCCCGGAAACTGCGATCCAAACTGCTTCCCGGCCGAACAGGGCTTTCGCCCGATGCCAAGTTGCATGACCAGTTCGGCGGTATAGGCGATCAATTCTGGGCGAACCTCGACCACCTCCACCTGCGGCACACACAACCCCAGCCGCGCCGCCAGCCGTGTAGCCAGCATTTCGTTCGCCAGAATCCTCAAATGTTGGGGATTATTCTGAAATTTTACGACGTAATACCCGCCGTCGTCGCACCGCATCAGGTGGGCCTGCGCTCCGCCCCTCATCCGCCGGACGTGTTCGACCGCTAATCGCATGCGCGCCATGCTAATCAGCGAAAGCCTGCTCGGCAAGCGGATTGTTCCGCTTCGGGAAGCCGCCGTGCCCGGTTGGAAATCGAGGGCCGGAAGAAACCGATCTCTGAAGGCATGGAAAATGACAAAGACCTGGAAGTTACTCTCCCAGGCCTTCGTCCATCTCAATTTCTGAATCGAGGCAAGAAAGCGTCAGCGCTTTTTCTTGCCGCGCTTGACGCTTTTTTTGCGGAGCGGCCTTCTTCTTCGCTTTTTTGGGCGCAGCCTTGGCCTTTTTCTTCGGCTGTGGCTTCTTCGCTTTCTTGGCTTTTTTCGCCGGCTTCGCCGCTCGTTTGGCCGGTGACTTTTTTGCCGCCGCCTTGCGCGCTACCGGAGGAGGCTGCGGGGCGGCCGCAACGCCGGGGCGCTCGGAGATGACCAACTCCTCTTCGCCTTCCTCTTCGATGATCTCTTCCGGGTCGCGCGCCGAGTTCCTCCTCTTCAAAATGGACGAACTCGCTTTCCTCGCCGCGTTCTTCTTTTTCGTAGGTCATCCCAGTTCTCCCTTCGCTCGGTCACCCTCGTGCGGTTGTCCCCGCTGTTGCACCCACGTGCGGGCTTATAAACGGAATCTCGTCATGTTTGTCAAGCGCCCGTCAGGCACCAGTCAAGCGCTTGTCCAGCGCCTAACCAGCGGGTAGATTCTCCACCTGCCGCGCCATTCTGGCAATAGTTCTCCGCCGGAAAAGCGATTCATATTCATGATTTCAGGGATAAAAATCAAGACCGAATATCTAGCGCGAGGAAAGAATCGTGAGGGTGTCGCCGACTTCCAGCGGCCGGCTGAACAGATAGCGGTTCCCGGACTGGATCGCCTCCACCGTGGTGCGGTACGCCCGGGCAATCGACCACAGCGTCTCGCCGGATTTTACATGGTGGACGACGGTGCTGGAGCGGGCCTCCATGATCGGATTATCTCGCGGCTCTCACGCCGGGCCACGACGGCAGTGGATGGCTTATCCTTCGCGCCGGCTTTTGCCTGCAGGGTGGGCGTCATGCCGCCGGGATAAATCTTCAGCAACATGCCTCGCGCAACGTGATCGGATTTCATGTGATTCCACGTGCGCAATTCCGCAGTGCTGACATCGAACTCGTCGGCGATCGATCGAACCGTATCCGTCCGCCGCACGCGGTATCGAATCAGTTTCCCGGTCGCGGCCTCGGAACGCTCCGCCGCGGGAATAATCAGTTTCTGCCCCTCTTCAGGGATGCGTTTACCGGCAAATCGTTGGCATCGGCAATTTCCGCCGGCTGAACGCGATAGCTCTTGGCAATGCGCGAAAGCGTCTCGCCTTCCTCCACCTTATGGCGGCGCCAGCTCACCCACTTTTCGGGGGGAATGGCGGCGATTTCCGCAAAGAAGCGCTCCGCCGTGCCTTCCGGCAGCCGCAGCACAAATTCCGGGTCCGACGGCGTCACCAGACGCAACAGTTGCGGATTCAGTGCCCGCAGAGTTTCCAGATCGGTGTCGATGGTCTCCGCAACCAGTCGCAGATCGATCGGCCTGGCCGGGCTTCACGGCGTCGGCCTTCATGGCAGGCTCGGGATCGAATACGATGCCATAGCGCGCCGGGTCTTTCGAGATCAGCGTCAGCGCCAGAATGATCGGCACGTAGTTCTTGGTTTCCTTGGGCAATACGTTGCGCCGGTAGAGTTCCCAGAAATCCGCGTAGCCGGTCCGCTCGACGGCATGCTGCACGGTTCCCGCGCCGGAGTTGTAGGCCGCCATCGCCAGGTACCAGTCGCCAAATTGATCGTACAGGTCAGCAATACC
>CAWIEL010000040.1:0-8482 GCA_963835025.1 uncultured Acidobacteriota bacterium | reverse complement strand
AAGCTTGCCGCGCGCTGCAAACGCCGATTACCGGCGGCAATGTGAGCTTCTACAACGAGACCCTGGGCAAGCCGATTTATCCCACGCCGATTCTGGGGGTGCTGGGTCTACTCGAAGACGCAGACTGCGCGCTAGGTTCCGCATTCCGCGCCGAAGGCGAGGTGGTTGTGTTGCTCGACGCGCGCAGCGCTGGGGCCACTAGCGATACATACGCGCTCGAAGAGTTCGGGGCCACCGAATACGCCAAGACCATGCAAGGTGTCGTGGCCGGCGCGCCTCCCGCGATCGATCTGGCTGCCGAGAAGCGCCTCATCGATTGCCTCGTCGCATTGGCCGGTGCCCGCGCGATTTCTTCGGCGCACGATGTCAGCGACGGCGGACTCGCCGTGACACTGGCCGAATGCTGCTTCGACACCAAAGGTTTGGGAGTGCATGCCACAATCAACGCCGCCGCGAAGGATGAACCGGCGGAGGCCACGCTTTTTGGCGAGCGAGGCGCGCGCGCAGTGGTTACAGTACCGGCCGCTTCGCTTGCCCGCGCGAATGAGATTGCTGCACAATACAAAGTACCGGTTCAGAACATCGGTACAGTCGCCCGCAACGAATTTCGCATCCAATTAAATGGCGCGCCCGTGATACAAGGCTCTGTCCAATCATTCCAGAAGCCCTGGAGCGAATCTCTGCAAAAAGCGATCGAAACAGAATGACCTGCCAAACCCACATTCTCGAAGACGATCATTTTCACGACCACTGCGGCGTGTTCGGAATTTTCGGAAACTCCGAAGCGGCGAAGATGACCTATCTGGGCTTGTACGCGCTGCAGCACCGCGGGCAGGAATCCGCGGGCATCGCCACCTCTAACGGCGGGCAGCTGCACGTGCATAAATCGATGGGCCACGTGCAGGAAATTTTCACGCCGGCGGTCATCACCAAATTGCCCGGCGACTCCGCCATCGGCCACACCCGCTATTCCACGGCCGGCGACACGGTGCTGACCAATGCGCAGCCGGTGGTGATCGATTGCAACAAAGGCAAACTGGCGCTGGGCCACAACGGCAACCTGACCAACGCGATCGAACTGCGCAAAAAGCTGGAGCATCGCGGCTCGATTTTTCAAACCACCAGCGACACCGAAGTGATCGTGCATCTGATTGCCCGGAGCAATGCGCGAAACCTCTCCGGCGCCATCGCCGACGCTTTGAATCAGGTGGAAGGCGCCTATTCGCTGCTGCTCCTGACTCCCGATGAGATTTTTGCGATTCGCGATCCGCGCGGATTCCGCCCGCTTGCGCTTGGCCGGCTGAATGGCGCCTGGGTGGCGGCTTCGGAAACCTGCGCGTTCGATTTGATCGATGCGGAATACGTTCGCGATGTGGAGCCCGGCGAAATGGTGCGCATCTCGCGCAGCGGCCTGGAATCCATTCGCTTCGCGCCGGAAAAACCAAACCAATTTTGCATTTTTGAGCATGTTTATTTTTCCCGGCCGGACAGCATCGTATTTGGCAAGCCGGTGAATGAAACACGCGAACGTCTGGGCCGCTTGTTGGCGCAGGAACATCCCGTGCCGGCCGACATCGTGGTACCGGTGCCCGATTCGGGCGTGCCCTCAGCGGTCGGATACGCGGCGGAATCGGGAATTCCCTTCCGCATGGGCTTAATCCGCAACCACTACGTAGGACGCACCTTTATCGAACCCAGCCAGGCCATCCGCGATTTCGGGGTGAAGCTGAAATTGAACCCGATACGTCGAATGATCGAAGGCAAGCGGGTGATCCTGGTAGACGATTCGATCGTGCGCGGAACGACCAGCAGGAAGATCGTGCGTCTCGTGCGGGACGCAGGTGCGACCGAAGTTCACGTGCGGATCGCTTGTCCGCCAACAATTTCGCCTTGCTACTACGGGGTCGACACGCCGCGGCGCGAAGAACTGATCGCCGCTAACAATTCAGTGGAAGAAATTCGCAAATATCTGGCGGCCGACTCGCTGGGCTACGCCTCCTTGCCATCACTGCGGGCCGCCGTGAACGATACCAAAGGTAATTTTTGCACGTCGTGCTACACCGGAAATTATCCGACCGAACTGGTTCAACTGGAAGTGGAGGCCCACCGTGAAAGCTGACGCAGACGCCATCGCGGTGGAGCGCGAGCCGGTGGAAGAACGCGCGCCGGCCACGACCGGCGACAAAGTCTGGCGCGAACTCGTTTCGTGGTTCTGGGTAATTTTGGCGTTTCTCTTCATCGAAGGCACGCTGGTGCAGGCCCGGGTCATCCCCAGCGGATCGATGGAGCGCACCGTGCTGATCGGCGATCACTTGATCGTAAGCCGCATCGGATACGACGCGGGAGTACCGTTCACCGGATGGCACGTGCCGCTCTGGCGCGAACCGAAACGCCAGCAAATTATCGTCTTTCGCGCGCCCCTGCCGGAGCAGGGCTTTCCCGATTTCATCAAGCGCTGCATCGGAGTGCCGGGCGACCGCATTCGTATCGCCGGCTCGCAGGTCTACGTGAATGGCGTGGCACTCAATGAGCCATATATCCCGCATGATCCGGAAGGCGTGATGCGGACCATGCCGGTGTATCCGCCGACCGGCAACGATATGTACTCTTCCAACTTGACCCCCGAGTGGTCCGCCGAAATTCAGAAACACGTCGTCGACGGCGAGTTGGTCGTGCCTCCCGGCCACTACTTCATGATGGGCGATAACCGGAACAATTCGTACGACAGCCGTTACTGGGGATTCGTGCCGCGAGAAAACATCATCGGCACTCCGGTGCTGATTTACATGTCGATCGACGCGCCCGAGGAAGTTTGGGAGCCGGGGCACGTTGGGGAGCGATTTGGAACGTACCTGAGCGCGATCATCCATCCCGGCGAAGTTCGCTGGAAGCGCTTGTTTCACATTTTCTAGTTTTGCCGTTTGATCCGCGAAGCCGCGGAACTCTCCCGAAAGAAGTACAAAACTCACTAATGCGCTATTCCGATGCAGGCGTAAATATCACCGTGGCGGACCAGGCCAAGCGGCGTATTGCGGCCATGGCTGGAAAAACTTTTCGGCGCGGAGTGCTGGCCCCGATCGGCGGATTCGGCGCGTTGTTTCAGTTGGATCGTAAACGCTGGAAAAATCCCATCCTGGTTTCGAGCGCGGACGGCGTGGGAACAAAATTGAAAATCGCCTTCGCCACCGGGATTCATTCAGGTGTCGGCGCGGACATTTTGAACCACTGCGTCAACGATATTTTGACCCAGGGCGCGGAACCACTATTTTTTCTGGATTATCTGGCGATGGGCAAGCTGGATACCGCCATTATCGAACAGGTGATCGAAGGCATGAGCCGCGCCGCACGGCATGCCGGCTGTTCGCTGATCGGCGGCGAAACCGCCGAGATGCCGGATTTCTATCCTCCGGGCGAATACGACCTGGCCGGATTTATCGTTGGCGCGGTGGAAGAAAAGATGCGCCTGGACCCGCGGCGCGTGCGCCCTGGCGATGCCTTAATCGCCCTGCCTTCGAGTGGGCTGCATACCAACGGGTATTCCTTGGCACGCAAGCTGGTGTTTGGCCAGGCCAAATTGCAGCCGGATACGTACGTGGCGGAAGTCGGAAATAAAATCGGCGCCGAACTTTTGAAGTCTCACCGCCCGTATTGGCCGCTGCTGAAAAACACTTTGGCCAAGGGCTGGCTGACTTCGATGGCGCACATTACCGGCGGTGGCATCACCGGAAATTTGCCGCGCGCACTGCACCCGGGCGTGCAGGCCGTCATCGAACTGGATTCCTGGCCGGTAATGCCGATCTTTCGCTACCTGGCGCACCTCGGGAAAATCGAACGTGACGAATTATTGCAGACCTTCAACATGGGCGTCGGAATGATCCTGGTGGTTCCGGCCAAAAATGTAGCCCGGGTAGAAACGGAATTGAAACGGCGACGGGAGAAATTTTATCGAATCGGAAGAATTGAAAAGGCCGTGCGCGGCAAGCCCCGGGTAAATTATTCGGGCCAGCTCGGTCTGTAGAGGGACTCGATCGAGATTCCGTCGCCGCAGAACCAGCAGCGTCATCGCTCCCTCTTTTGATTACGCCGCACCCATTCCCGCCAGTTTCCTCCGGTTTGGCCGCGATAGCGAACTATGCTAATTTCGGGCGGTCATGAAAAAAAGAATTGGCGTACTGCTTTCCGGCCGTGGCTCGAATTTCGAAGCGCTGGCGGAAAGCGTCGATGCGGGCCGGCTGCCCAATGCAGAAATCGCCATCGTCTTGAGCAACCGGGAAGGCGCGCCGGGGATCGACAAGGCTCGTGCACGTGGCCTCGAAACCCGAGTGATTCCTTCCAAGGGCCTGGAACGCGAAGCCTACGACAAGCTGGTCGTGGCCGCACTCCGGGGAAAAAATGTGGATTTGGTGTGTCTCGCGGGATACATGAGGCTGCTTTCGCCGCATTTCGTGGCGGCATTTCCCAACCGCATCTTGAATATTCATCCTTCTTTGCTTCCGGCATTTCCAGGGCTCGAATCGCAGCGCCAGGCGATCGAACATGGCGCGAAATTCGCGGGCTGCACCGTGCATTTCGTCGATGAAAACCTGGACGCTGGACCAATCGTGATGCAAGCCTGCGTCCCTATCGAGGATGCCGACACGCCCGAAACGCTGGCCGAACGCATATTGCAGCAGGAGCACCGCATTTACACGGAAGCAGTGAGGATTGTACTGGAAGGGCGCTATCGTATGGATGGGCGCCGCGTGTTGACGCGGCCGTAGGCAATCCCGGAGAAATACTTGTCGTCGACGAAATTCAAACCAGTGGAAGAACAGCTCGCCTACCTAAAAAAGGGCACGGCGGAAATCATCCGCGAAGAGGAATTGAAGGCCAAGCTCGAGCAGTCGCTCAAAACCGGCAAGCCACTGCGCGTGTATTTGGGCGTGGACCCCACGGCGCCGGACATCCATTTGGGCCACACCGTGGTGCTGCGCAAGCTGAAAGCATTTTCAGGATCTGGGCCACACTGCGATATTTCTGATCGGCGATTTTTCCGCGATGATCGGAGATCCCACCGGGCAATCCGAAACGCGCCCGCCGCTTACCCGCGAACAGGTCGACCGCAACGCCGAGACCTATCTGCAGCAGGTTTTCAAAATCCTGGACAAAAGCAAGACGGAGGTCCGTTACAACAACGAGTGGCTGGGCAAACTGACCAGTCAAGAAGTGGTGCAGCTGTGCGCGCACTATCGCCTGGCGCGCATGCTGGAGCGCGAGGATTTCCGTTCGCGCCTCGAAGCCAACCACCCGATTTCCGTGCACGAGCTGCTATACCCGCTGCTGACCGCCTACGATGCGGTTGCGCTGAAGTCCGACGTGGAACTCGGCGCGACCGAACAGAAATTCAATCTGCTGGTTCACCGCGAAATTCAGCGCGAGTACGGTTTGCCCGCGCAAGCCATGATGACCATGCCGATTTTGGTGGGTCTCGATGGCGAACGCAAAATGTCCAAGAGCCTGGGCAATTACATCGGCATCACTGAACCGCCGAGCGAAATGTTCGGCAAATTGATGTCCGTTTCCGACGAACTCATGTGGTCGTATTACGAATTGCTGACCGATTTTGGCCGCCCGGTGATCGTACGTCTGCGGGAAGAAGTCAGCATGGGCGTGCTGCATCCGATGGACGCCAAGATGCAAATGGCGCACACCATCGTGGCCGGATTTCATGGCGAAGAAGCCGCCAAGGAAGCTTCTGACGAATTCCGCCTGGTCTACCGCGACCGGAAAGCGCCGACCGATATGCCGGAGATGAAACTGGCCTGGGGCACCCGTCCACTGCATTTGGTGCTGACCGAAACGGGGCTGGCGGCTTCACGCAGTGAAGCCGAGCGGTTGATCAAAGCTGGAGCGGTGGAAGTGAATGGAGAAATCGAGAAGGATATCAAGCGCACGATTCTGCTAAACCCCGGAGACATGCTGGCGCTGCGAGTAGGAAAGAAAAGATTTCTGCGGGTCAACGGAACGTAATCTGCGAACCTGGATAAATCAAATGCAGCAACGACCCGCCAGTTCGGGGCGTTTTTAAACTTCCATCAGAACCAACGAAACATCGTCGGTAGCCGGTCCATCGCGCCATTCGGCCACGCGATCCAAAATCCCCTGCTTCATCTTATGAAACGGCAGCAACGAAGTTTCGCGCACGAATTTCTGCACGCCTTCGACGCCCAGCATTTCCCCTTCGGAATTGAACACGTCGGTGATTCCGTCGGTGTACAGCACCACGCGGTCGCCTTCTTCCAAATCCACATCCAGCGTCACTTCCGGACCCACCGCTTCGGGCAGCGCGCCCAGCACCATGCTGCGAGATTCGAGCAGGCGAGGCTCTTGGCCATTGCGTACGATCATCGCCGGAGGATGTCCGGCGCCGGCGAAAACCATGCGACGGCCTCCGCGGTCGATGCGCGCGGCAGCCACGGTAAAAAAGAAAACCGAACTGCCGATGTTGTGCATCACGAACCGATTCAAGTGCCGCAACATCACGTCGAGTCCTGCACCGGACCGAAGCTGAGTCATCATTTCGGTGTAGATGCGATTGGCCACCAGCGCCGAACCGATTCCGTGGCCGGAGACGTCGCAGACCAGCAAATTCAAATGATCCTCGTCGAGCGCGCTGACCAGGCCAAAATCGCCGCCAATGGTGCGTACCGGATGGTAAAAGGTTTCGACGTTGACCCCGCCCCACACAATGGATTTAGGCGCTAGGCTTTGCTGCACCCGCGCCGCCAGCGTCAAATCTTCCTGAATTTCCTGGTAGCGTTCTTCGAGTTCGCGATTGACCACGCGCAATTCCTGCTCGACTCGCTTCACGTCTGAAATGTCGGTAAAGGTGACGATCGAATACCGCCGGCCCTCGGGATCTTCCACCGCACGCGCGCTAATGATGACTGGCAGGCGGCTTCCATCCTGTCGAGGCAGCACAAACTCAAACCGGTTCTTCCCATCCCGGAAATTCCGGTCGCGCTGGGTCACGATGAAATCGGCTTCTTCCTTGGTGTAGACGCCGTACACGTCCATGCCTACGAACTGTTCGCGCGGAATCCCGGACATTTCCTCCAGATTGGAATTGGCAAAAACGATCGCCTGGCACTCATCGGTGATGAGCACACCTTCATTCAGGCTCTCCAAAATGCCTTCGATTTGCAGCAGCCAATCTGGTTGTTCGACTTCCACTGACATCCCCTTACCCGCCACTGCACGCGATGCGTATCTTACCCGCATCGATTGCACAATAAAAATGGATTTGGCCTTAACGCCTGATTGGATTCGGTGAAGTGCCGGAAAGCTGCAAGGTTTATGAAGTAAAGTGGCTTGGCGGCACGTATTATTAATGCAGCTATCATCAGTTTACGGAGAAAGCGCCGCGCTGCGGCCTTTAGAACGGTTCAAACCTTATGGCCAGCGGCACCACAAGCGCGATACGACTGCCCCCTGGACCTCAGGGCGCTCCACTCTTCGGATTGGCGTTCCAGGTACTCCGCGACCCGCTGGCCACCCTCACCCGGCTGGCTCGGGAGTATGGCGACATCGTTTGTATCCGCGTATTTAAGCAGCACCGGATTCTGCTGAACCTTCCCGAATACATCGAACAGGTTTCGATCGTGCAGCATGCCAAATTCCACAAAAGTACGCTGACCAAGGACGTGACTGAGCGCCTGCTGGGCCAGGGCCTGTTAATCAGCGAAGGAGATTTTTGGCGACGCCAGCGGCGGCTAGCCCAGCCGGCCTTCCATCGCAGCCGCATCATCGAATACGGCGAAACGATGGTGCAGTGCGCCGACCGGCATTCGCAAAACTGGCGCGACGGCGAAGTCCGGGACATGGCCCAGGAAATGATGACCATGACTTTGGATATCGCGGTGCGCACGCTATTTGGAAGCACGTTGACCGGCCAGGCTGGAAACGTGGGCCATTCGCTGGGATTCCTGATGCGTTACTCGCTGCGCAAAGCGCGCTCACCGCTGAAAATCCCGGAAAACTGGCCTACCCCGGCGAATCGTCGCGCGAAACGCGAAACCGAATTCCTGGATTCGTTGGTGTACCGGATCATCGACGAACGGAAAAAAGAGGAAGCAACCGGCGCGCCGAACCCGCACAACGATTTATTGGCCATGTTGATGAGCGCAATGGATGAAGACGGCACGCAGATGACCGCCAAGCAACTGCGTGACGAAACCATGACGCTGTTTCTAGCGGGACACGAAACCACGGCTTTGACACTGTCCTGGACCTGGTATCTGCTAAGTGAAAATCCGGAAGCCGAAGCCAAGCTGCATGCGGAACTGAAAACGGTTCTCGGCGGGCGTGCGCCGCAGGTCAGCGATCTCGAGCGGCTGCCGTATCTGAAGGCAGTGATCAGCGAAGTCCTGCGGCTGTATCCGGCGGCATACACCATCGCGCGGACTTCGACCGCATCCTGCACCATCGCCGGTTACGATTTTCC
>CAWIEL010000039.1:0-17007 GCA_963835025.1 uncultured Acidobacteriota bacterium | reverse complement strand
CAGAATGTCCAGCCGGCCGAATTCCGCTTCAGCACCGGCGAAGAGCTTTTGCACGTCGGCGCGCTTGGAGACGTCGCCCTGCACCGCGATGGCGCGATTCCCTGTCGCCTTGATCTCATCAACGACCTGCTGTGCTTCGGGCTTCGAAGATTCGTAGTTGATGACGATGTTGGCGCCCTCAGCGGCCAGGCGCAGCGCGATGCTGCGGCCAATGCGCTTCGCGGCCCCGGTGACAATAGCAACCTGGTTCTGCAACAGCTTCTCGGCCATTTCGCGCTCCTCGACAGACGCCTCTTCGTTCAACGCAGCGATTGTAGTCCAAATCGAGGATTCTATTTCTGCGGCGATTCGCCTGCTAGAATCGGTGGCCGGAACATGTTGGAGGAGCGATGAAGATCGATTTACTGGTGATTGCAGCGCACCCGGACGACGCGGAGCTGACCAGCGGAGGGACGCTGCTGCGCGCCGCGAAGCAAGGCTACGCCACGGGTGTTCTGGATTTGACGCGCGGCGAAACCGGGACACGCGGGACGCCGGAGACGCGGCTGAAGGAGGCTGAGGCCGCCGGAAAGCTGCTTAACCTGAAGGTTCGGCGAAACGCGGGCCTGCCTGATGCGCATCTGCGCGTCTGCGACGAATTCAAGGTTGTCGTGGCAGAGATTATCCGCGAGCTGCAGCCGCGCACAGTGATCCTGCCTTACTGGGATGGGCGGCACCCCGACCACTACGTGGCCGCGGCCCTGGGTTACGAAGCGTGCTTCATCGCCGGACTGGCGAACTACAAAGGACTGAAGGGCGAGGCGTTCCGGCCATTCAAGATTCTCTACGCGGCGGCGTATGAGGATGTGCGGCCGCACTTCGCGGTCGACATTACCGAGTTCTACGAACGAAGGCGCGAAGCGATCTTGGCGTATAAGTCGCAGTTCGACCCGCCGGCAAACAGTCCCAAGGGGAAAGTGTTTTTGCCGCTCGATGAACTGGAAGAGCGCATGAGCCACCAGGCCAAACACTTCGGGCGGATGATCGGTGTGAAGTACGCCGAAGGCTACCTGACCAAGGAAATCCTGGAAGTGGATGATGTGGTGACGATGCCAGTGCGGTCGATGTGAGCGACGTGCGAAAGACTAGAAGTCGTCGGATTCCTGGGTGTAGCTGAAACCGGGCAGGAGCTTGACCGGGCCGCGGTGGTCGACTTTGACTTTCTCGGCGCGCTCATTTTCTGCGCCGGCTTTGCGCAGCATGGCGTAGGTGGCCAGGGCTTCGCTGTAAACCTTTGTAATCAAATACTGTTCGCCGGTCGAATCTTTCTTCCAGACTTGACCAACTTGAATTTTGCGGGCAGGCACGTAACAAATGTAGACAGAATCGGCAGCGAGGTCAATACGAGGTCCGCGATGAGATTCGGGGCTGTAACGGCACGGGCGGGCGCAGGTTAGCTCGCCGGGGCGTTGGCGAAGGAAACTAATTTGTGGGCCGTGACATCATAGCCACAGTGCGAGGGGTGCGGGTATGGCTGTTTTGGGGTGTATAATCCCGCCTGTATCCGCCGGAGGTACCGATGAAAATGAACTTGGCGGCACAATTGGGCGCGATGATTGTGGCTGCGTCGCTGATCACGTCCTCCTCGGGCGCGGCAAACGCGCAGCAGTCGAGCGCGCCGGCAGCGGGCGCCTCGCAGCAGACTTCTCCGCAGAGTTCGTCGCAGAGTTCTTCCCAATCTTCTTCTCAGACCCCAGCACCGAATACCCAGCAAGGATCGCAATCGGGCGGGGGCGCGTCCGGTGATCAGCAGCAGTCAGGATCTGGCGATGTTCAGCAGGCGGATCAAACGACTGGGGCAGCCTCCAACGACCCGAACGTGAAAGCCGGGAGCAAGCAGGACGTCAATGCCATCGGCAACCGCAGCGTCGGGCACGGACTTAACTTTTATTCGTTGGAACACGAAATTGCGCTGGGCAAGCAGCTTTCGGCGGAAATCGAGCGCCAGGCGAAATTCATCAACGACCCGGTGGTGAATGAATACGTAAACCGGGTGGGTCAGAACCTGGTGCGCAATTCCGACGCGCAGGTTCCCTTTACCATCAAAGTAATCGATTCGGACGTGGTCAACGCATTCGCGCTGCCCGGCGGATTTTTCTACGTGAATAGCGGCCTGATTCTACATGCGGATGAGGAATCCGAGCTGGCCGGGGTGATGGCGCATGAGATCGCGCATGTATGCGCGCGACACGGCACGAAACAAGCGACCAAGAGCGAGATTGCGCAGCTGGCCATGATTCCAGCGATGATTTTTATTCCGTACACGCTGGCGGGCTATGCGATCTACCAGGGTATGCAGTTCGCGATCCCTATGGCGTTCCTGCAATTCACGCGGGTCGATGAGCGCGAGGCCGATTATTTGGGCCTGCAGTACATGTATAAGGCCGGGTACGACCCGAACGCGTTCGTGGCGTTTTTCGAAAAGGTAGCGGCGGACGAAAAGAAACAGCCGGGCACGATTCCGAAATTTTCTCGACCCACCCGCCGACGCCGGACCGGATCGAGGCTTCGCAGAAGGAAATTGCGACGATTTTGCCGCAGCGCGACGAATACATCGTGACCACTTCGGAATTTGACGTGGTGAAGAAGCGCTTACAGCTGATCGAAATGAACGTGAAGGTCAACGACAAGAATCCGAATGCGCCGAAATTGCGCAAGAAGACCGGGACCAACGATCCGAATGCGCCGTCGACGACTTCCGGTGGAGCGGATCCCGGGGATCCGGACCGGCCGACCTTGCAAAAACGAACGGACCCGAACAATCCGTAGGTGGTTTCCCTCAACGGCTAGAGCCGTGCCCTGACGAAAGGCGCGTTGGATCAATTTTCTTCGCGAATGATCGCAGCTTAACGTCGTGAAAAGCAGATTCCTCGCTACGCTCGGAATGACACCCTCTTTGTGGAGCTAACTACCGGTGGGAACGGCTTTCTTCGCGGCGGGGGGATTGTTCTACGCCCATGCGCTTTAGGCCTTCGTCGTAATACTTGCGGTAGGTGATATCCCACTCTTCGGAGCCTTCCAGAATTTCCTTCTTCTGGGAGGCGATCTTGGCCCGGACTTCGGTGTCCACCTGCTCCTCCAACTTCAAGAGCGAAGTGAAGATGTTGACGATTTCGTGGCGGATGGTGTCGCGGTCTTCGACGAAGTCGACGTCGGGACTGCCGACCAGGAAGTCCAGAACGCGGTGAGAGAGGCGAACGGTTTTTTCGCGGCTGAGTCGCATTAGCGGAGGATGAGTTTCCTTTCGCGAGCCAACTGGCCTTTCACCTTTTTGTACATTTCCTGATAGGAAGCGCCGGACGTTCGCATTTCGTCGGCGTATTTGGCCAGAATTTCGCGGACTTCTTCGTTGATGCGGTCTTCGATGGTGACTTCCTCAGCCATAACCTGACGAACCTGGGTGGTAACGTTCTCCAGACTCTTCACTTCAATCATCTTACCGGCCACCAGGCGCTTGACTACTTCCTTGGCCATGTAACCGACATAATCCCGGGACAGAAGCATTCAGTTGAGCTCCGCGATGAAAACGAGCTTTTCAGTTTACTGGCAGCTTGCGCGGAGTGTCAAGGCTGTGGCGGATCAATCGAAAATTCGGAAATCAGGCAAGAGGCGTGGAATTCGTAACAGCAATGATCTTCGGGCTAGACGCTTGGGAATCGGACGCTGTTGGTGACGGCGGAGTGTGCTGGGAGAGTTCAGAACGCATCTGGTCCAGGCGCAGACGGTTGAGCGATTGCGCTACGGTGGTGAGAGGATCGGGACATTCGCCACAGATCAGGATTTTCAAGATGAAACCCCGGCACTGTACGACTTGAGTCCGCTGGTCCACTGCTACTGCGCCGCGTTTTAGCTATGCTGCCTGGCTCCCTGCCAATGTGTTTGCGCGGAAGCGTACAACGAAGCAGAGCCAATGAAAACACCTGAAATCACGGAAAGTAGAATAACGGTCAGGCCATCGGCGGGCGTCACGGCTTCGGGACGCATGATCAGTCGGGTCCAGATGAAGGCCAGGGCGAAATAGGTGGCGACACAGCCGGCGACCAAACCCAGAATTCCCCAGACCAACGGCACGCTATATCGAGCGAAAAGTTTTACCTGTCTCACAGTTTCCCCCAAGCGGCTACTGCGTTGGAGCGATGATGCCACGATGGCATATCCTTAACAGACGAAGTTCCACGCTTCGTGCCCATTCGAATAACGGCAAATATGCGGACGGAGCGAGTAAGAGTACGGATTCGCAGGGTTCGGTGGGTTCTGCTATTCTTTATGCCTTGCGCGGAGTTATACGACGCAGTAATAGAACTGAAAATCAAGCGGAGAGGGACTCGAATTGACTCAGACGACTATTTCAGAGCGCGGCACGAATCGCGCGGCAAACTTTAACGCCGGTCCCGGGGCACTGCCCTTGCCGGTGCTGGAGCGTATTCGCGAGGAACTGACCGATTACCGCGGGACGGGCATGTCGGTAATGGAGATGAGCCACCGCTCCAAGGAATTCGAGGACATCATCGCGCGGGCCGAAGCCAAGCTGCGCAAGCTGATGGGGATTTCGGACGATTACGGGGTGATTTTCGTGCAGGGCGGAGGAAGCGCGCAATTCACCATGGCGCCGATGAACCTGTGCGTGGCGGGCAAGCCGATAGACGTGCTGCATACCGGGATGTGGACCGGCAAAGCGATTTCAGAATTGAAGAAAGGGATTCCGTTTAGGCTGGCAGCTACCACGGAGCCGGAGAAATTCACGCGGGTGCCACGGGCTGGCGAGATTCAGCTTTCGGGCGACGCCTCGTACGTTTACATGTGCACGAACAATACGATTGAGGGTTCGCAATGGCGGACCTTGCCGGAAACCAGCGGAGTGCCGCTGGTCGCGGATATGTCTTCGGACATTTTGTCGAAGCCGATCGAGGTGAACAAGTTCGGCTGCATTTTCGCCGGGGCCCAGAAGAATTTGGGACCTTCGGGCGCGACGGTGGTGATTGTGCGGAAGGACCTGGCCGAGCGGGCGGACAAAAATTTGCCGACCGTGCTGCAATACCGGACGCACATTAAGGAGAAGTCGCTGTATCACACGCCGCCAACTTTTGCGGTGTACATCATGGGATTGGTGCTGGACTGGGTCGAATCGGAGGGCGGTGCGGCGGGCGTGGAAAAAACGAATGACGCCAAGGCGAAGTTGCTTTACGACGCGATCGATTCGAGCAACGGGTATTACAGCGGACCGATCGAGAAGGATTCCCGTTCGAAGATGAACGTGACTTTCCGCATCGCCGGCGGCGACGAGGCAGTGGAGAAGAAGTTTGCTGCTGAATCGGCGGAGGCCAAGTTGATTGGGCTGGCGGGACACCGGTCGGTCGGCGGGATGCGGGCTTCGATCTACAACGCGGTGCCGAAGGCTGCGGTGGAGACGCTGACGTCGTTCATGAAGGAATTCCAGCGCAAGAACGGCTAGGTTTTCGCCGGACGGAATCGATAAGCCACACTGATGTGGCAACTACGCAACACTTCGCTTGACATGGCTAAAGTAGGCCGTTAAGGTCGAATTTCCATGCCAGGCGCCATGGTTTCGCCCGAAATTACCGACAACCTGATGTGCCTTGATCGCGTGGGAGGCACACTTTTTTGTGGCGCGGTGCGCGCTTCATGAACGCGCAGCGCTCGAAGAAGAGGCGACAGTTTTGGCTGATCACCGGCCTCGTTGTATTGGCACTGCTGTCCGCCGCGGTATTCACCCTCGGCTCGCTGAACTTCCCTTTACGGCCTGAAGAAGGCAGTACCTTCGCGGTTTTCTTCGCTTTATCCACGATTTTCGCCGCTGCACTGCTGGTCTTGACGCTGATTCTGGCGCGTTCCCTTTTGCGGTTGTGGGCGGAGCGCCGCAGCGGGCAGATGGGGTCGCGTTTCAAGGTCAAGATGGTTTTGGTGACGCTGGCCATTTCATCGCTGCCGGTGATTTTTCTGTTCTTCTTCAGCTACGCGATTGTGAATCGCGCGCTGATTTCGTGGTTCCCCAAGCCTCTGGAAATTGCGAACCAGGAGAGCCAAGACCTGGTCGACGACATGCGGGATGACATTGTCACGCGGCTGAATGGCATTGCCGCAAATGCGGTGGAAAACGGCAAGCCCGATCAGGCGGATACGCAGCTGGTGTGGTCGACGGACGCTTCATGGATTCAGCCGGCGAAGGGATTGGCTTCTGGGCTGGCGTATCAGAAGGCCGCTCCGGTGGGCGGGGGACCGGCGGGAGTGAAACTTGATCCCATCGCGCCGGTGCTCATGGAAAATCCGTCAGGCGGCCCGGAAATCTGGAAGGTGGGCAAGCAATTGTATCTGGCGGGGAGCGCTCCGCTGGGAGATGGGCGGTTCTACGTAGGCCGCGCGCTGCCCGACGATTATCTGGATCGCTATTCGGAAGTCGAGAACCAAACAAACACGTACGCGCAGCAAAAGCAGAATTTGCGGGCGTACAAGCGCGAGATTTTGCTGGCGTTGATGCTGGTCACTTTGATTTTGATGTTCGTGACGACGTGGTCGGCGCTGTTTTTGTCGAAGCAAGTGACCGTGCCGATCCAGGGATTAGCGGAAGCGACGCGGGAAATCTCGCGGGGAAATTTCGATCACCGGATCACGGTGCAGGCACAGGACGAATTGGGGACTTTGGTACGGTCGTTTAATCGCATGACTGAGCAGCTGGGCGAGGGGCGCCGGCAGATCAACGAGTTTACGCAGAGTTTGGAACAGGCCATTGAGGAGCGTGAGCGGCGGCGGAAATTGATGGAGGCGATTCTCGAGAACATTCCTACCGGAGTTATTTCGCTCAATTCGGCGGGAGAAGTGTCGCGGGTTAATTCGGCGGTGACGGCGATTTTGGGAGACTACGCGCGCGAGGCGCGGACGCTGACCGAATTGCTGGGTGAGGACGCGGCGCGTTCGGTCCTACATTTAATGCGGCGATCGTTGCGCATGGGCGGGGCTTCGCGGGAAATTGAGATTGCGACGTCGGGGCGGCTGGTGCGAGCGGCAGTGACGGTGAGTTCGCTGGGGCCGCGGAAATCGAATCCGGGATTTGTGATTGTTATCGATGACTTGACGGATTTATTGCGGGCGCAGAAGGCGGCGGCCTGGCAGGAAGTGGCGCAGCGGATTGCGCACGAGATCAAGAATCCGCTGACGCCGATTCAGCTTTCGGCGCAGCGCCTGTTGCGGCATCTGGAACGGACGCGGGCGCGGAAGCCGGATCATATTTCGGGCGATCTGGAGAAACTGGTCGCGGAGTGCGCGGGGTTGATCGAGCGCGAAGTGCATACTTTGGAATCGTTGGTCGAGGCGTTTTCGCAGTTTGCGCGATTCCCTACAGCACGGCTGGCGCGCGAGGATGTGAATTCGATTGTGGCTAGCGCGCTGCATTTGTTTCAGGGGCGGCTCGAATCGATCATGGTTAAAACGGAATTGGCCGACACGTTGCCGGCGGTGAAGGCGGACCGTGAGTTGCTGCGTCGTGTGCTGGCGAATTTGATCGATAACGCGGCGGAATCGATGGAGGGGTCGTCGATACGTCGGTTGCGGGTGGCTACGCGGGCGGAAGCTGAGGGCGATGCGGTGGAGATTATTATCGCGGACAGCGGACATGGAATTTCGCCGGAGGACAAGGAAAGGCTGTTTTTGCCGCATTTTTCCACCAAGGAACGCGGGACTGGGTTGGGATTGGCGATTGCGAGCCGGATTATCGCCGAGCATAACGGGACCATTCGGGTGGAAGACAATTTACCGACGGGGACGACGTTTGTGATTCGGTTTCCGGCGGCGGAGCCGGTGGCAACGCCAGCGCCGGCCGGAACATCTGCAGGGACTCCTGCTGCGCCGGGAGCGTAGTGCGTCCACCGGGTTTCAATCACAGCATTTGCTAAAAGGACTTCAGAAGCAAATCATGCCGGCATCGATACTGATCGTTGACGACGAAGCGGGAATCCGCGAATCGCTGGGAGCGCTGCTGCGTGACGAAGGTTACGACGTGGCGGCGGTGGATTCCGGCGAGGCTTGCCTGGAGATTCTGGAGGAGCGCAAGTTCGAGTTGGTGCTGCTGGACGTGTGGCTAAAAAAGCTGGACGGGCTAGATACGCTCGAACGGATGCGGGCGCACGACGATGCCCCGATGGTGATCATGATTTCCGGGCACGGGAATATCGAGACGGCGGTGCGCGCGACGAAATTGGGGGCTTTTGACTTTATCGAAAAGCCTTTGTCGCTGGAAAAGACGATCGTGGTGGTGCGGAACGCCTTGGAATATTTGCGGCTGGATACGGAAAACCAGCGGCTGCGGGAGGAGTTGGAGGAGCACACCCAGATTCTGGGTGGCAGCGTGCCGATGAAGGCGCTGCGTCAGCAGATTGCTTTGACGGCGCCGACCAATGGACGCGTGCTGATTTACGGCGAAAGCGGGACCGGCAAGGAATTGGTGGCGCGAGCGCTGCATGCGAGCAGCCTGCGCGGCGACATGCAATTCGTGGAAGTGAACTGCGCGGCGATTCCGGAAGAACTGATCGAGTCCGAAATGTTCGGACATCGCAAAGGCAGTTTTACCGGCGCGAGCGAAGACAAAATTGGAAAGTTTCAGAAGGCCGACCGCGGGACTTTGTTCCTCGATGAAGTCGGGGACATGAGTTTGAAGACGCAGTCGAAGGTGCTGCGGGTGATTGAGGAGTTGCGCGTGGAGCCGCTGGGCTCGAACCAGACCACCTGACGTGGATGTGCGGGTTATTGCGGCTACGAATAAGAAGTTGGAGGACGAGATTGGGCGCGGAGCTTTTCGGGAGGATTTGTTCTACCGGCTGAACGT
This sequence comes from uncultured Acidobacteriota bacterium, assembly GCA_963835025.1. Taxonomy (GTDB): domain Bacteria; phylum Acidobacteriota; class Terriglobia; order Acidiferrales; family UBA7541; genus Palsa-295. The sequence goes on along the minus strand of CAWIEL010000039.1, from coordinate 8,132 downwards.
GATTCCCTTTTACGTGCCGGCGCTGCGGGAGCGGACCGAGGATATTCCGATTCTGGCTGCGGCGTTTTTAGGAACGTTCTGCGAGGAGTACGGTAAGAAAGCAAAGGAGTTCAGCGCTTCGGCGATGGAGGTTTTGCTGACTTATCCGTGGCCGGGAAATGTGCGGGAATTGAAGAATCTGGTGGAACGCCTGGTAATTGTTTGCCCTTCGCCGCAGATCGAGGCGCATCATTTGCCGCCGGAACTATTTCGAGGGGCCTCGAAGAGTCCGCAGAAGCCGTATGAGAGTTTGCATGAGGCGCGGTCGGCCTACGAGCGAGAATTTGTGTTGCGCAAGCTGGAAGAGAATCGCTGGAATATGACGAAGGCGGCTCAGTCGTTGGGACTGGAGCGAAGCCATTTGTATCGAAAGCTGCGGTCGCTGGGGATTTCGCCGGTGAAGACGTAGGTTTTTGCGTGTTTAACCGCAGACCAGCTATTCCGTCTTAGTCGTCTTCGACTTCGGTGGATGCCAGTTCCTGACGTTTGCCGAGATCTTCGAGTTGGCGGTGCCAGTCGAGTTGGCGAACGATGTTGGAGTTTTGGCGCCAGTTGGCCTGCACGTTGACGAAGAGTTCCAGGAATATTTTGGTGCCGAGAATGTGTTCGAGTTCTTTGCGCGCCGCGGTGCCGATCTTCTTGATTACTTCCCCGCCCTTGCCAATCAAGATTCCCTTTTGCCCCTCTCGTTCGACGTAAATCGTGGCGCGAATTTTGAGAATTTTTGGAGTTTCCTCGTAGGTATCGACCATCACCGCGATCGCGTGGGGCACTTCGTCATGCACGGCGAAGATCGCTTTTTCGCGGACGATTTCGGCGGCGAGAAAACGTTCCGGCTGGTCAGTGAATTGATCGGGCGGAAACATCGGTGGATTTTCCGGCAGGCGGGTAAGCCATGAATTCACCAGATCGAGACAGCCGGCGCCGGAAGAGGCCGAGATGGGAAAGGTTTCGGCGAAGGCGAATTCCTTGTTGTAGCGCTCGATCATCGGGAGCAGCAGGGCTTTGTTGATGCGATCGACCTTGTTGAGGAGCAGATAGACCGGGCCGCGGAAACGCTGGACCCATTCGATGGCGAAGCGGTCCCCGGCGCCGAAGTCGACGGTGGAATCGACGATGAGGCAGAGGATGTCGATGCCGTCGAGGGCGTGTTGGAGTTCATCCATCATCATGCGGCTGAGCACGTTTTCAGGGCGGTGGATGCCGGGGGTATCGACGAGGACGATTTGGGCGTCTTCGCGATTGAGGATGCCTTGGATGCGGTTTCTGGTCGTTTGCGGCTTGGGCGAGACGATGGCGACTTTCTGGCCGACGAGGGTGTTGACGAGGGTGGATTTGCCGGCGTTGGGACGGCCTACAATGGCGACGAAGCCGGATTTGAAGGGCATGGAAGGTTTAATTGTACGCGAGTCAAAAGATTTAACACAGAGGACACGGAGAACTGCAGGAGATCACGGAGACTTCGCGGAGCGTGCTTACGCAGCGGTGAATTTTATTGCTGATGTGCGGGGCTGGCGGCGATGGGACGGGCGCGGACGCGGAGGACTTTTCTTTGGTTGGCCTCGATCACTTCGAAGCGGAGGCCGTCGGCGTCGATAATTTCGCCGGCTTTGGGGACGTGGCCGGCGAGGCCGTTGAGCAGGCCGGCGATGGTGGTGGCGGCGGAGTGTTGCATGCCGGCGTCGAGCTGAACGCCGAAAAGTTCGCTGAGCTTGTCGAGCTGGACGCTGCCGCGGATGACCAGGGCGCCGGTGGCGTCGCGGACGACATCGGGTGAAGGGGCGCGATCTTCTTCGCCGATTTCGCCGACGATTTCTTCGACCAGATCTTCGATGGTCACGACGCCGGCCATCAAGCCGTACTCGTCGATGACGATGGCCATCTGCTGGCTTTTGCGTTGCATGTCCTTGAGCAGTTCGGAGCCGAATTTGGTTTCGGGCACGAAGAAAGCCGGGCGCATGAGTTCGCGGACGTAGCGGCTGCCTGCTTCGCGGTCGGAGACTTCGAGCATGTCGCGAGCCATGACGATGCCGGTAATGTCGTCGAGCGATTTACCGAATACGGGCAGGCGCGAAAATTTCGTTTTGACCACGAGTTCGCCGAGTTCTTCGAGAGTGGCCGAATCGCGGATGGCGACGACGTCGGGCCGCGGGGTCATGACGTCGCGCACGCGCTTATCGCCGAATTCGACGACCGATTCGATCAGGCGGGCTTCGTCCTGCTCGATGATGCCCTCTTCGGTGGCGGCGTCGACGAAGGCTTCAATGGCTTGTTGCTGATCGACGGCGGGCGTGGTGGCTTCTCCGTCTTCAGACAGGTGGAGCACGGAAATGAGAAGTTCCAGCACGACTTGGATTGGCCAGATGAGAAAGACGAACGCGCGGACAACGGGAACAAGAGGAACAAGCCAATTGCCCGGGCCGCGGGCGAGAAGCAATGCCGGAATAAAAACCATCGCCACCAGAACTTCGGTGCCCAGGAAGACGATCATTTCGATGGCGGCTTCCCAGCTGCCGGGGACGAAGAACAACACCCCGCGCGCGGTGAGTGCGGCGACGAGCACCAGCCAAAAACGAGTGAGCAGGCTGAAGGCGAGCGCGGCGCGGCGATGCTCCATGTGAAAGCGCGGCTCGATTTCGGTTTCGAAAGTTTCCAGATGGCGGTGAACGCGGCCGGTGTGGACGCGGCCAAGTTCGCGGTAGACGCGGTCGAGGTAGGAGAAGACGACGAGGCCGATGGTCAGAGCCAGGACGCCGACGGTGTAGAGAAAAATTGGCATGCTAGAGCAGCCCCAGGTCGCGACGGAGAAGACCCTCGCGGCGGTCCATCTGACCCTGGTCCGTTTCGTGATCGTAGCCCATCAAGTGCAGGATGCCATGAAGAATCAGGATGCGCATTTCGGCGGTGAAGGTGCGGCCGAAGCGAGCGGCATTTTTACGGGCGACGGCGGGAGCGATGGCGATGTCACCGAGGTAGAGATTCTTTGCGCGGCTCGGAGGCGAGGGACGGCGCGAGGATTTCGTTGCGGCACGAGGCGAATTTTCTAGAGGAAAAGACAACACGTCGGTAGGACGATTCTTGCCGCGGTAGGCGCGGTTCCAACGTTTCATTTCGAGGTCGGAAACGAGTGCGACGGTAAGCGCGCCGTTCGGCACGCGCAAACGTTTCTGCGCGGAGGCGAGGAAGCGGTTCAAATCCTGTACCGGAATGCGAACGCGACGCTGGCGATTCACAATCATGGCAGCCGGATCAGGACTGGTGATTACGGTCGCGCGGATTCGCGGAATTCGCGAAACGGCTATTGTGCGCGGGATGAGCGGCGGCATGCTCATCATAGGCCTTGATGATGCGTTGCACGAGCGAGTGGCGCACAACGTCGCGATCATCGAAGTGAACCATGGCGATGCCCTCCACGTTGCCAACGACTTCGATGGCTTCGATCAGGCCGGACCGGCGAGTATCGGGAAGGTCGATCTGGGTGATATCGCCGGTGATCACGGCTTTGGAATTGAAGCCGAGGCGGGTAAGGAACATTTTCATCTGTTCGCTGGTGGTGTTCTGGGCCTCGTCGAGAATGACGAAGGAATCGTTGAGGGTGCGGCCGCGCATGAAGGCCAGCGGGGCGACTTCGACGATGCCCTTCAGCATGAAATTTTCGAGTTTGTCAGCTTCGAGCAGATCATGCAGCGCGTCGTACAGCGGACGCATGTACGGATCGACTTTTTCCTGCAACGTGCCGGGCAGGAAGCCGAGGCGCTCGCCTGCTTCGACCGCGGGGCGCGCGAGAATAATGCGGCTGACTTGTTTGGAAAGCAGCGCGGTGACGGCCATGGCGACGGCAAGGTAAGTTTTGCCGGTGCCGGCCGGGCCGATGGCGAAGACCATGTCGTAGGTCTCGAGAACTTCCATGTAGTGCTTCTGGTGGGCGCTTTTGGGGACGACGGTCTTTTTGCCCAGCGCGCGAGTATGGGTGGGAGAAAAGGCGCCGCGCGCCGGGGCGTTGGTGTCACCGGTGGCGATACGCAGCAGCGATTTTACTTCCTGGGAATTTGGAACCCGGCCATCGAGGATGCGCTGGTTGTATTCGCCGAGAATCTGGGCGGCGCGCTCGACCTGGGGCGGTTGGCCTTCAATTTCCAGGTCGTGGTCGCGCAGATGCGTCTTGACGTGCAGAGAAGACTCGAAGAGTTTCAGGTTTTCGTCGAGGGTACCGAAGAGTTCGTTGATGCCACCAGCTAATCGGACGGTTTGTTTCATTCGATTCGCGGACGCGAAACCCTCCAGGACACGAGTACAAAACTGCAGATAGCGTAGCGCGGGGATAGCGGGTGGTCAAGGCGCGGCTGAAGCGCGCGCGATGGCGCGAAAGTCGATGCCGGCGGCCGCGCGGTGCGGATAGTGCCTGACACATAAAGGGGTCTCGATAAAGTTTACGGCGCGCGGGTCGAATGCTTCAAAATAGAAGAGTATTTGCGCCGGGATAGGCCGGCGGCGTGGGAAACAAGGGCTACTGCGAAGGGACCGTACATGGCAAACATCAAGGATCCGCTGGTTAATCCGACTGGGCGCGTATCGTATCCCGAGATACGGCGCACCCAGCGGGTGCACATTGCTATACCGATTCTGGTGCGCGGGATGAGCGGAACCCAAAAATTCGAAGAGGCCGGGCGAACCACAACGGTGAACGCGCATGGATGCCTGATTTCGCTGGCGACGCGGCTGACCCGGGGCCAACAAGTTTCGTTGATTCATCCGAAGACGGCGGAAGAATTGCCGTGCAAGGTGGTTTTCATCAGCGACCGCAGCCAGGATCGTTCGGACGTTGGATTGGAATTTATGGAGCCTTCGCCGCTATTTTGGAGAATCGCGTTTCCGCCGGAAGATTGGGGATCGTCAACCGAGCGGAAGCGAACCACGGCACCAGTGGGTGGAAAACTGCCGACTCCGGGAAGCGCACCTGGCGCGCCCGCGGCGATCCCCGGACCGCCAGGGCTGCCCCCCAAGAAGATTTAACTTTCCATTCCCCGCTGTGAATCTGAGCCGTCGTTACGGCTTCGCGTCTGGAAAGGCGACCTTAGGAACTTCGCGAGACGTCGGAGACGCCGAAAAGTAATCGTTGTTGCGCTGGAAGCCCGCCCATCTCGCGTAAAAATTCTGAGGAAACTTTCCGATGTAGGTGTTGTAGGCCTGGATCGAATCGTTGTAACGCTTGCGTTCTACGGCGATGCGATTTTCGGTGCCGGCCAATTCGTCCTGCAGGCGCAGAAAATTCTCGTTGGACTTCAACTGCGGATAATTTTCGCTGATCGCGAGCAAGCGGCCGAGCGCGCCATCGAGTTGGCCGTTCGCGGCAATTTTGTCGCCAGGGGTCTTGGCGCCGAGCAGTGCGGCGCGGGCGTTGGCGATATCGCCGAAAACGGTTTCTTCATGCGCGGCGAAACCCTTTACGGTACTTACCAGGTTGGGGATCAGGTCCGCGCGGCGTTGCAGGACGACGTCGACTTGGGCCCAATTCGATTTGACCTGTTCATTGAGAGTGACCATCTCGTTGCGGCGCTGACGTACCCGTACCGACGACGATGGCCACAATGATCACCACAACAACAAAGACGCCGAGACAACCTAAAAACCATTTCATCGAAAGCCTCCGAGGGCCGCATTATAGTCAGGCGTAACCCATTCACACTAAACAAATTCTTGATTCGTTAGATACGCGAGACGAAAAACATGATTTCGTTTGCCGCGAGAATTGCTACATCACGTCCAGTCGACGATCCACTTCACCGGTGGCGATTTCGACGAACTCCACATAGGAATTAAGGGACCCTTCCACGTCGATCTGCCCTTTCTGCTTGGTGCCCTCGCGCAGATCGAGAATCGCGTGAAAGCCGGCGGGATTCGCGCCGGTGAAGGTGGCGAGAGCAGCGACGGCTTCGCGTTTGGTGGCGGGCATGGGCTGGCCGAGCGCGAAAAGGGCGTGACGAAATAGCGCACAGAAGGCCGAGACGGACTGGGACATGATGGCCAGATGCGCGCGATGACTGAGCGGCGCGGTGAGCACGGTCTGGCGCAGGCGGAGCCAGTTGGTGCGCAGTTCGCGTTCGACTTGCAGGCGATGCTGGCGCAGCGGGACGTCGAGATTGGTCAGGAAATCGTCGCCGTAGAGGATGCGATGGCTTTGCTTCATATCGAGCAGCTCGATGGCGAAGACGTCGGCGGAGCGATGCAATTCTTCGAGGGTGAAAACGAGCGGGGGATGATTGCCCTGCTTGGTCCACCATTCGGCGACGGGATGTAAGTTTTCCAGCGCTTCGGAATTCGCGCGTTCGACGATGACGAGAGTATTGAGATCGGAATGGCCAGCGCGAAATTCGCCGGTAACGGCGGAGCCGTAGAGGACGACGGCCTTCAGATTTTTGCCGCCCGATTCCTTCAGGCGTTTTACGTAATCGTTGAGCTTCGCTTCCATTACTGGACCTTCCTGAGACTGAAAGTTACGTTGCCGTTACAAAAACTTGAGAGCGCGACGAGTTGCTGCGCATTGGCGCGCCTAGTAGCCGCCGCCAGCGCCGCCACCCCCGAAAGAACCACCGCCAAATCCGCCGAAACCACCGCCGCCCCCACCGCCACCGCCGCCGAAGCCGCCGCCGCCCCAGCCACCGCGACCCATGGTGCTGGCGATCATAGGTCCGACCCACCAGCCGCTGCCACCGCCTCGGCCGCCACCGCCGCGCTTGGCCATGATGAAGATGAAGAAGATGAAAAGGCCTAAGAGGATGAGCGCGCCGATGCCGCCGGAAGTGGAATCGTCGTTAGCGACGGCGCGACGGGGGGCAGGCGGCGGCTGGCCGCTGAGAGTTACTCCTGAATCTTGGGCGATGACGTCAGCGACACGACGTGTGAGCAGGAGTATCGCTGCGTCGTTACTGCCAGACCTGAAAAGGGGGACGGCTTCCCTGCCAAAACCGCCGACTTTACCATCGGGAAGAATGGGCTCGAGGCCGTAGCCAACCAGGGTGAAGTATTTGCGGTCGCCCGGCGACCAGAGAATCATTACGCCGCGATTCGATTGTTTGGGGCCGACGCCCCATTTCGTGGCGAGCTGGATGGCGTAGTCTTCGGGTTCGAGGCCGTCCAGGGAGCGCACGGTGACGACGGCGATCTGGGCTTTGGTCTTCTGGTCAACTTCGGTGCAGAGAGCTTCGAGTTGCGCGCGAGCGGCGGGACTGAGGGCGTTGGCGAAGTCGCTGACGTAGCCGGTGGGCTTGGGTAATGAGGATGGCGACTGAGCTGCGAGCATTGATGACGGTGAGCAGGCCACGGCCAGTAGAACTGCGTGGTCCCGAACCAGCGCGCTAATCGAGGCGCGCGCGGTTGAGTATGGAAACGAATGCGTGTAGCGGCGAATAGGGTCGAAGCAATCATGGGCGAGGACGCGGGAATGGTAGAGCCTGGGCGGTTAGGTGTCAATGCGCGAGAGGCTGCCTGCGCCAGAGGCAACGAGAAGGTCTTACGCGGAAATTTCTGGCGAAACCTCGACCGGGAATTTCACGGCGCGGGCGATGAAACAAACTTCGTGGGCCTGGTGATGCAAGGACATGGCCTGGTCCTTGTGAGCTGCGTTCGAGATCTTTACCTTGGGGCTCAAGCGGACCGAGGTGAAGTCTGCGGTGCCGCCGGGCGCCTCTTGCATCGAGCCGTTAGCTTCATCGCGGTACTCGAGCACCACAATGCCGTGGACGGCGCACAGGTGCAAATAGGAAAGCATGTGGCAGGAGGAGAGGCTGGCAACAAGAAGGTCTTCGGGATTGAAGCGCGAGGGGTCACCGCGAAAGGCTGGATCGGCTGAACCGGGAATCGCGGTCTTGCCGTGAGAAAAGATCAGGTAGTCGCGGCGGTACGACTTGTATGTGTTGGTCCCTTCGCCGTCGTTACCGGTCCACTGGATTTGCACCTGATAATTATGCGTTTTCATGATTTCCTTTTTCTCGCAGCAGCTGCCGTTCGATTCGGTCCCGCTCCCACTGTTGAGAGACCTCGCGTCCGCGGGCTAGGTTGTCGACGGTCAGGATGAGGTTGTGGTCGTGATCGCT
>CAWIEL010000038.1:0-21274 GCA_963835025.1 uncultured Acidobacteriota bacterium | reverse complement strand
ATTGTCTTCCTTTTCATCTTCTTCTCCAGCGAAAGGGCCCACGTTCAATTCCTTGTCGTAAGGCTTCCATCTGTTCGGGCCGGTAGCGCTCGCAAGAAGCACTTCAGGAGCACTTTGCCTCGCGCAGGCAAGGATCCAAGTCGTAGTGGTGGCCCTCGAGACCCACCCAAGACTGGTCGGGGGTGCAAAGATTGGGCTTCCGAGAGGTCATCGGCTTCGGCATAGAAAATTCCCGTTCAAGGGTTTCGGACAAGATGCGCAGCTTCTGGAAAGAGTGGGAACGGTCGGCGAAGAGTACCTTCACCAACAACTCGTTCCAGGAGGCCGCGCTTTGTTTTTTAAGAAATCGGTATTCTTTTTCAGGCCCTCGGAACATTGGCGATATGGCGACCGCTATTCTCCCCCACTGGCAGGCTCCGACCAGCATGATGGGCGCCGGCGCGAGCGAGCAGATCGGCCGAGACGGCTGACCTGGAACCTGCCCCCGACGAGCCCTCCTCTCAGGCGCAGAGCAAATGCTTCATTTAGCGAGACGCTGGCCATGCCATAGGAAGATTCCCAATTGCGTACCACGACGTCGAAAAGGTGGCGCTTGTCGCGAGGTAATGCTGAAACCCAAATCGTCCGAAACGCTGCGTTTTGTGAAGCGAGAATTCCGCTTAAAGAACACGCCGCCCCCAAGTAGGTGACGGAGTATATCATTGTCTCGGCGTGTTCGGGTCCGTTTTCTTGACGCTTATGAACGGGGCCGCTATACTTGCTGCGTCCGGTTTCGCGAAAAGCCTCCTGCCGTGGCCTGTGCGATTTTCGAAGGCCGATCGCCGAAAAGGGAAAACTCGTTGGAATTTGAACTGCTCGACCAGTATCAGCAGCGCCAGAAGAATCTCACCGGAATGAAGCCCTGGGGCATAGCGGGTATCCCTGCAAATTTGCCTGGACCCACCGGCCCAGCGAGCTGCTGGAAAAGGTATAAGGACAGCACAGCGGCGGAAGCCTGGGAAGGGCCCCGGTTCATACCAGGTGGCCGCGGGCCGGATCGTCGCTTTGCGACCGCACGTAAGGCGGCGTTCGCGCACATGTTTCCGGAGATGGGGTTCGGGTGCAGATTTACGTGCGCCAGGATGTGGTGGGCGGGACCGCTACAAGCTGTTTAAGTCGACGATATATCGCGTTTCCGGGCATCTTTTCCTGACGAAAACGAACGAACTTTCGATCAAGGTGGAAAAGCTGGAGTTGCTGAGTAAATCGCTGCTGCCTCTACCTGAAAAAATGCTATGGCTTGGGTGGGGGGAGCAGCGCTATCGCCGGCGGTATCTGGATCTGATCCTTTTCGACCAGAGGCGCGCGGGAGGTTTTTATCCGGCGCGCGAAGGTTAAACGGGAGATTCGAATTTTTTCGATGAGCCGAACTATGCGGAAGTCGAAACCCCGATGCACGGTACCATCCTATTCTGGGGCGGGCTACGGCGCGGCCGTTCGTGACCCATCACAACACCTTTGATATGGATCTGTATTTGCGGATTGCCGCGGAGCTGTACCTGAAAAGGTTGGTGGTTGGCGGGCTGGACCGGGTGTACGAGATCAACCGAAATTTTCGCAACGAGGGTATCTAGTCATCCACCAGCCGTTTCACTGGAGTTTTACCAGGCTTACAGCGACCATGGTATGTGCAATTAATGGATATGGCCGAGGAGCTCTTTCGCCGGCTGGCGACTGGTGGTTTGCGGGAGCACGACGTTTAAGTATGGTGAGGCTGTTCTCCATTTCGGGCATTTCGAAAAGACTGTCGATGAAAAACGGCCATCGTGGGTTCCGCCCGGCAAATGCGGGCGCGCTCCCGTTGGTTGCCGAATTGGGTGCCGCGGGCGGTCCAGCGGCGGTGGCGGAACGATTTTTTGCCACGCGCGGGCGAGATCACTCGGACCCGATTGCGAATCCGGGGAAGTTGTCCGGCGGGGAATTGATCGGCGAATTGTTTGAGGCGGTGGCCTATTTTTTTTGAGCCAGCTGACTTTCATTTACGATCTTCCTATTGAGATTTCGCCGCTTTCAAAATCGCGGGGCGGATGATCCGTCGGTGGCGGAACGCTTCGAACCGTTGTTCGTAGGGGCATGGAGCTAGCTTTTTTTTCGGAGTTGAAATTCGGGTCGACCAGGAGAGTGTTTTTTCGGTGAGGTGGAAAAGGGTGGAGCACCAAGCGCCAAAAGAAGTTGATGCTATTTATTATATCCGCGCGCTTGCACCCGGGTTCCGCCACGGCGGGGGAAGGCATTGGACCGGACGGTTTTGTCGCAGGCCATCGGGAGGTAGTCTTGTTTCCGTTCTTGTTGCGCGCTGAGTCGCATGAAACTCCTGCGGAAGAAGCGGCTGCGGGTTTCGGACGCTGACCCAAAATGACATTTGAATGGCTGGTGGCGCTGCGGTATCTGAAGTCGCCGAACCGGCCGGCGGCGCGTGCGGATCGTGACTTTGCTCCTCATGGTGGGTTGGCGCCCGGGTTACGACCTTGGTCATCGCGTTGTCGATGAACACCTGATTTCGCACAGCGATCCGCGATCGTTTACTCAGCGTAACCGCGCACATCAATCTGAAGCCCATTGGTCCGAATGTGGATTCCCGATTATCGCCAATTGATTTTGCGCTTGAGCCAGACTGCTCCGATTGATTGAGCCGGGAATCTACGCGCCGGACGTCGTCGGGCGGGCATGCGCGGGGAATTGTGCTGAAGGGCGTGGATCCGCAGCTGGAATTGCAGGCTAGCGAAGCGCTGCATCAGATTCAGTCGGGGTGCTGCGAATTTCGCGCCGGATAGCGATGGCATCCCGGCGGTGTTGGCGTGTTACACGCTGGCCAGCGATCTGCAGATTTCGGTGTCCCTATGTGACGTCGACCAGCCCCCGTCCCCCCCGACGCCGCTGGGAATTTGCCGCGGTCGCGGCGTTTTCGCGTATCCCTTTTTCGATTCCGGTTTTTACGATTACGTTCGAATTGGCGATTTTTCTAAACCTGCCTTCGGCGCAATCGCTTTCCGGAATTGGGGACGTGGTGGAGCCTGCTGGAATTTCGAGTCACCAAGACGCACGACGCGGGACCAGTTGTTGGTGTTGAAGCGCGCCGGGAGGCTGGAGAACTGGGCGCTGTTCCGGGGGTATCTTGCAGTTTGGTAGAGCTTGGTGACGGCGCCGTCCATCGGATCGATCATGTTTGTCGCCGGTGGCACGTGCCGGGCGGTGCTCACCATGACGGTGACGCATCGCGCGCGGGATATCGCGGTGTTCTCGCGTTGGGAGCGCTGATGTCCGCATATTCTCTCTGAAGATTTTTATTCTGCAGGGACTGGTGGTGAGTATTGCCGTACTATCATGGGGTTGGTGCTCGGATACAGCTTCGCGGGAATCGCGAACCATTGGCGACTGATCCATCCGACCCTGGAAGTTTACGCGATTCCCCGCGTGCCGTTTCACACCAACGCGCTCGCATGCGGTTTGGTTGCGCCGGCCGCGCTTTTTATCAGCGTTGCCGCGCCGCGGTGCTGGCACAGCTCGCTTTGCGTATTCTGCCGGTCGAAATTCTTCGCTTCGAGTGAACCCCGTTTGGTGCTCGGTCTGCCCCCCCCCCTCGCGTGACGAACTTGGGTCTAAGACCTCGCAGGCGTATTTTTAGAAATTGGTGCAGTAGTTAAATGGGCGGCGCGGGGTACTCCCCGGAGCGAGAGTGGTCGATGGAGGCGGGTTTCATGATTGTGGGCGTTCCGCGCGAGCGTCGGCACCACCGCCGGCACCAGAGCCACGCGTCGTTCGCCCGGGTAACTCTCGCGCGGAACACCCACAATCATGAAACCCGCCTCCATCGACCGCTCAAAACCCGGGCAGCATACCACGCCGCCCATTTTCACTACTGCACCAATTTCTAAAATACGCCTGCGTGGTCTTAGACACCAATTTCGTCACGCGAGTGGGATAGACAGACCGAGCACCAAACGGGGTTCACTCGAAGCGAAGAATTTCGACCGGCAGAATACGCGAAGCGGACTGTGCCGGCACCACGGTCGCGGCAACGCTGATCGCCAGCGCGGCCGCCGCAATCCAAACCGCATCGAGCGCGTTGGTGTGAAACGGCACATAGGGAATCGCGTAAACTTCAGGATTCAGATGGATCAGTCGCCAATGGTTCGCGATTCCCGCGAAGCTGTATCCGAGCACCAACCCGACGATGGTGCCGGCAATACTCACCACCAGTCCCTGCAGAATAAAAATCTTCCGGATCTGCGGCCGTCGCGCTCCCAACGCCATCAGCACCGCGATATCCCGCGCGCGATCCGTCACCGTCATGGTCAGCACCACCAGAATATTTAGCCCGGCAACAAACGTGATCAATCCGATGAACAGCGCCGTCACCAACTTCTCCAAACTCAGTGCCCGGAACAGCGCCCGGTTTTCGTCCATCCAGGTGGAAGTTGTGAACCCAGGCCCGGCGCGCTTCAACAGCTCATCCGCAATTGGTCCCGCGTCGTCCATCTTGGTAACTCGAAATTCCAGCAGGCTCACCACGTCCCCAATTCCGGAAAGCGATTGCGCCGAAGGCAGGTTTACAAATCCCCAATTCGCGTCGTAATCGTAAAAACCGGAATCGAAAATTCCGGCTACGCGAAAACGCCGCGACCGCGGCATCATTCCCAGCGGCGTCAAATTCCCCTGCGGGCTGGTCAACGTCACATAATCGCCCGCCGAAATCTGCAGATCGCTGGCCAGCATGTAGCCCACCAACACCGCCGGGATGCCATCGCTATCCGGCGCGAAATTCGCAGAACCCGACTGAATCTGATGCAGCGCTTCGCTAGCCTGCAATTCCAGCTGCGGATCCACGCCCTTCAGCACGATTCCCCGCGCATGCCCGCCCGACGACAGCAAGACCGTCGCGTAAATTGCCGGCTCAATCGACCGGACTCCAGGAGTCTGGCTCAAGCGCGAAATCAATTGGCGATAATCGGGAATGCCGTTCGGACCGATGGGCTTCAGATTGATGTGCGCGGTTACGCTGAGCAAACGATCGCGAATCGCTGTGCGAAATCCGGTGTTCATCGACAACGCGATGACTAAGGTCGTAACCCCGGCGCCGACTCCCACCATCGCCAGCAAAGTCACGATCCGCAGTACCGCCGGCCGGTTCGGCGACTTCAAATACCGCAGCGCCACCAGCCATTCAAATGTCATTTTGGGTCGGCGTCCAAACCCGCAGCCGCTTCTTCCGCAGGAGTTTCATGCGACTCAGCGCGCAATAACGGAAACAAGACCACCTCCCGAATCGCGTGCGAATCCGTCAGTAGCATCACCAACCGGTCAATCCCGATGCCTTCCCCCGCCGTGGGCGGCAACCCATGCGCAAGCGCGCGGATATAATCCACGTCGACTTCTTTTGGCGCTTCGTGTCCGCCCTTTTCCACCTGCGCGCGAAAACGCTTCTCCTGGTCGACCGGATCGTTCAACTCCGAAAAGCCATTCGCCAGCTCCATCCCTGCGACAAACAGTTCGAAGCGTTCCGCCACCGACGGATCATCCGCCCGCGATTTTGAAAGCGGCGAAATCTCAATAGGAAAATCGTAAATGAAAGTCGGCTGGCTCAAATGCGGCTCGGCCACCGCCTCAAACAATTCGCCGATCAATTCCCCGCCGGACAACTTCCCCGGATTCGCAATCGGGTCCAAGTGATTCGCCCGCGCGTAGGAATTGAATCGTTCCGCCACCGCCGCTGGCCCGCCCGCGGCACCCAATTCGGCAACCGACGGCGCCGCGCCCGCATTTGCCGGCCAGAACTTCACGATGGCCTCTTTCATCGACAGTCTTTCGAAATGCCCGAAATCGATTTCCGCCTCACCATACTTAAACGTCGTGCTCCCGCAAACCACAGTCGCCAGCCGGCGAAAGAGCTCCTCGGTCATATCCATTAATTCCGCATAGTCGCTGTAAGCCTGGTAAAACTCCAGCATGGTGAATTCCGGCTGGTGGATCGCGTCAATACCCTCGTTGCGAAAATTTCGGTTGATCTCGTACACCCGGTCCAGCCCGCCGACCACCAACCTTTTCAGGTACAGCTCCGGCGCAATCCGCAAATACAGATCCATATCAAAGGTGTTGTGATGGGTCACGAACGGCCGCGCCGTAGCCCCGCCCAGAATAGGATGCATCATCGGGGTTTCGACTTCCGCATAGTTCCGCTCATCGAAAAAATACCGAATCTCCCGAATAATCTTCGCGCGCCGGATAAAAACCTCCCGCGCCTTGTCATTCACGATCAGATCCAGATACCGCCGGCGATAGCGCTGCTCCACATCCGCCAAGCCGTGCCATTTTTCCGGCAGAGGCAGCAGCGATTTACTCAGCAACTCCAGCTTTTCCACCTTGATCGAAAGTTCGTTCGTTTTGGTCCGGAAAAGATGCCCCGAAACGCCCGCGAAATCCCCTATATCCATCAACTTAAACAGCTTGTAGGCATCCTCGCCCACCACATCCTGGCGCACGTAAATCTGCACCCGAACCCCATCTCCGGAAATGTGCGCGAACGCCGCCTTGCCGTGCGGTCGCAAAGCGACGATCCGGCCGGCCACCCTGGTATGAACCGGGGCCGCCTCCAGTTCCGCCGCTGTGCTGTCCTTATACTTTTCCAGCAGCTCGCTGGGCCGGTGGGTCCAGGCAAATTTGCGGGGGTACCCGCTATGCCCCAGGGCTTCAATTTCGGTCAGATTCTTCTGGCGCTGCTGATACTGGTCGAGCGGTTCAAATTCCAACGAGTTTTCCTTTCGGCGATCGGCCTTCAATACGGCGCGGGCCACGGCAGGAGGCTTTTCGGCGAAACCGGACGCGAGTATAGCGGCCCCGTTCCATAAGCGTCAAGAAAACGGACCCCGAAACCACCTCACGCCAAACCAATGATATACTCCGTCACCTACTTGGGGGCGGCGTGTTCTTTAAGCGGAATTCTCGCTTCACAAAACGCAGCGTTTCGGACGATTGGGTTTCGGCATTACCTCGCGACAAGGCCCACCTTTTCGACGTCGTGGTACGCAATTGGGAATCTTCCTATGCCATGGCCAGCGTCTCGCTAAATGAAGCATTTGCTCTGCGCCTGAGAGGAGAGCTGGTCGGTGCCAGGTTTCAGGTCGCCGTCTCGGCCGATCTGCTCGCTCGCGCCGCCGTCATCCTGGTCGGAGCCTGCCAGTCGATTTCGAATCGCGGTCGCCATATCGCCAATGTTCCGAGGGTCCTGCCCCTGAATACCGATTTCTTCAAGGGCCAAACCGCGCAAAGCGCGGCCTCCTGGAACGAGTTCCTGCATCGGGTACTCTTCGCCGACCGTTCCCGCTTCTTCCAGAAGCTGCGCATCTTGTCCGAAACCCTTGAAAGTCTGGTCGGGGAATTTTATGCCGAAGCCGATGACCTCTCGGGAGCCCAATCGGTCCACCCCGACCAGTCTTGGGTGGCTCTCGAGGGCCACCACTACGACTTCAATACCTGCCTGCGCGAGGCCGAAGTGCTCCTGAAGTGCTTCTTGCGAGCGCTACCGGCCGAACAGATGGAAGCCTTCAGCGAGGAATTGAACGTGGCCCCTTCGCTGGAGAAGATGAAAAGGATCCGTGCTGCCAGCCAGCGCTTCCAACCTCAGCATCGGCACAGTTCCGCCACCGCCTAGCCGCTGAGGCCCAGGCCGCTCCTCGCTCAACTGGACCTTTCAGCCAAATCCGTTGACAATAATCTCTTTGCCATATCTGTTCTGAATACCTTGGGCCCCGCCGGTCATCCAATCGGTGGCTGGGGCCGCAGGACGCAGATGGCTGCAACACCAGCCTCACAAAGTACAACTCAGGGAGCCGTGGGCGCATCGGAACTAGGAATGCGTCCAAACGGGTAGCGTGGCCCGAACGAGACGAATAGATACTCCTGGCGAAATGCCAGAAGCGGAAGCGATCCGGTTGGCCCAGCAAGGCAGTGCGCCTGCATTCGAGCGCCTGTACCGCCTGCATAATCGGCGGGTTTATTCGCTGTGCCTCCGGATGGTCAGCAACACGGCAGAAGCCGAAGATTTAACGCAAGAGGCGTTCCTTCAGCTTTTCCGTAAAATTGCTACCTTCCGTGGCGAGTCGGCCTTTTCGACCTGGCTCCATCGACTGGCGGTCAACGTCGTGCTGATGAGGCTCCGGAAGAAATCCGGAACCGAAGCTTCCCTCGACGAAATGACCGAACCCGATGATGAGTCCGGCGGACCCCGGCGCGATTTCGGCGGACCCGATCTCAGGCTTAGCGGTTCGATTGACCGCGTCAACCTGCAGCGCGCCGTGGAGCAGTTGCCGCCCGGTTATAAGTCAGTGTTCGTCTTACATGACGTACAAGGCTACGAACACAACGAGATCGCCAAAATCATGGAATGTTCCATCGGCAACTCGAAATCGCAGCTGCATAAGGCCAGAATGAGGCTTCGTGAGCTTCTCCACGAAGCGCTTCGCGACAAGGCTCGGGAAGTCCGCAAAGCCGCCAGCGGGCAGTCAGGCGGCGAGGGCTAGCAATGATCACCAACGAATGTAAGAAATTTCTGACTTGGCTTGAATTGTGGAATCCGGATGACCAATCGGCGCAGGTTCCACAGCACGCGCAAAACTGCGCGTCCTGCACCGCCGTCCTCGACGATTTGAAGGCCATTCATTCCGAGGCCCGTTCGTGGGATGCCAGCGAATCCGAACCTCCGGAGCACATCTGGACTTCTCTTCGCGCTCAGCTACAGGCCGAGGGTTTGATCCGTTCCACCGAATCCGAACGCCTCGCTCCTCAGCTTGTTTCTTCGCCGGGTTGGCTTGAAAGGCTCTTCGGTCAATTTCCCCGGCCGGTTCTCGCCGGGGCTTACCTCTCAATTTTGGTCGCCGCGGGATTTGCACTGAGCGGTCCGCTCAATCGCCCCTCCAACGAAGCGCGCTGGCTGGAAGGCACTCAGATTGCCACCTCGCCGCTCAGCGCCCAGCTGAATAGCTTCGAACAAAATTCGCTCGCTCCCCGCCGTCCGCTCAATCCCGCTGTCACCGCTTCGCTCCAGCAGAATTTGGCGGTCGTTGACAACTACATTTCATTGTGTGAAAAAAGCGTACAGGAAGAACCACAAAACGAAGTGGCGCGGGATTATCTCTACGAGGCGTATCAGCAAAAGGCAGATTTGCTGGCCCAGATTAGCGAACGCGGAGAAAACGTCCAATGAGCACCGTGCACTTGGTCCCCACCCAGGCCACTTTGAAATCGCGATGGAAGTTAACCGGCCTGATTGTTCCTAGTCTGCTGTTGTGCGGGGTTGCTCATTCCGGGCCGCTGCGTCACGAGCAGCACTTCAAAGTCGCCGCTCATCCGGTCATCACCATCCACAATCCGGAAGGTTTGATTACCGTCAAAGCCTGGACCAAAGCCGAAGTAATGGTCATCTCCTCCCCGGCCAGCACCGAAGTTACCGTTGATGCCGAGCAGATGGGCAATCGCGTCGATGTCTCTACTCGGGCTCTTTCCGATTCGGTGGCCCCGGCGGACATGAAAACCGATTTTCAGATTAACGTCCCGGAAGATGCCGAGCTCCAGATTCACAATGACGCCGGTTCGGTCACCGTCTCCAATGTCTCCGGCGATATGAATGTCGAAACCGTCGCCGCCGGCGTCGATCTCGAAGACACCACCGGCTACTTGACCGTGAAAACCGTGGGCGGCTCGTTTCAGTGCCTCCGCTGCGGTGGCAGAATTGAAGTTTCTTCCATCACCGGCAGCTTTAAGCTGATCGATTTGAAAAGCACCCATGTGTGGGCCCAGACCTCGAGCGGAAACATTCTGTTCAACGGCGAATTCCTGCCTAACGGCACCTACTCGCTGAAAAACTATAGCGGCGTCATCGAAGTACGCTTCTCGCCCGGAGACTCGTTCGACATGAGCGCCACTTCGCTCAAGGGCAAAGTGAACAACGAAGCCAAGCTGACTCCTTCCACCCACGAACACCACTTCATGCCCCGCTGGGGCAATGCACTGTTTGGAACATTCAACCAGGGCCGCGCAAAAGTCGAATTGACTTCTTTTGATGGAACTATCAACATCCTCAAGCGTGACTGATTTTTCTTTCCACCGCTCGCCGCGCGCGGCTCAATTTCATGGCAATTGAATCGAGATCTCGCGCGGTCGTTTGCCTCACCGGTTTCATGGGCACCGGTAAATCCACCGTGGCCCGCCTTCTCGCCCGCCAGATCGGCTGGCTGCACGTCGACCTCGATAAGCGCATCGTCGAAACTGCCGGCCAATCCATCCCTGACATTTTTGCTAAGCACGGCGAAGCGGAATTTCGCCGCCTCGAACAAGAGCAACTCTCGCGGATTCTCGGTGAAGCCTCCGAACAACAGCGCCCCCGGCTTGTCTCTCTCGGCGGCGGCACCACCGCTCAACCTCAAAATCTGACCCTTCTTCGCCAAGCCGGAGCCACTCTCATCTGGCTGCACTGCCCGGTCGAAGATCTGCTTAAGCGCATCGCCCACATCCAGGACCGTCCGCTTTTTCGCGATGAAGCCAGCTTCCGAAAGCTGTACCAGGAACGTCTACCCTTCTACGAACTCGCCGACTATCGGGTCGAGTCGAACATGGAACCGCTGCGGGTCGTCGAACAAATTCTTGCACTGGGAATCTTTCCAAAGGTGGTTGCATGAACCTGGCTTTGAAGTACCGTCGGCCTTGCACTCCCTCGGCCGTTAAATCTCCGCTGCTCGTTTTCCTGGTGTCTTCCGCACTACTCGGCGTTGCCGCGCAGGCATTCTTCGCCAAGCCCGCCAGCGTTTCCGCTGCGGCGCCCAAGCTCGCGCCATTAGTTGCGGACCGCGGCAAGTTTCGCATCCTGGTCAACGGCCAAGCCGTCGGCAAAGAGGAATTCGAAATCGCTCCCAGCGGGAGCGATTGGTCCGCGCACGCCCTTTCTGAACTTCAAACACCTCAGGGCCTGATGAAAGTGAATGGCACTCTCAACCTTCATGCCGATGGCACTCCTATCCACTACGACTGGTCGACGCAGGGAATTAAAAAAGCGTCCTCTACCATCGCCTTCAGCGGAACTTCGGCCAGCGTCGAATTGCATATCGAAGGCGCCCGCCCGTTTTCTCAGGACTTCACTTTCAACACCCCACAGGTCAGCGTCCTCGATAACAACTTGTACCATCAGTACGAACTACTCGCCCGCCTCTACGATCGCGAGGCCAGGGGCGCGCAAACTTTCACTGTTCTGGTCCCGCAGGAAATGACGCCCGGAAGTGTCACCGTCGATTCGCTCGGCAAGCAGGAATCAGGAGGCAAACAGCTGGAAGAATTACGCGTGAGGACCGAAGACAACGAAATCGATCTGTACTTGGATGGACAAAAGTTGATTCGCCTGGTCGCGCCCGCAGCCAACGCCGAAATCATCCGCGAAGAAAAATAACTCAAAAAACAAAAAGGCTCGGAGAATCTCCGAGCCTTTTCAGCTATCGCCGCAACAATCTCCTCGGCAAATCCTAAACGCCAGGAGACTGCAGCAACCGTATTCCGCCGTTCACCGTGCGCACCGAAATTTCGCCGCCCCCAGTTCCCAGCTTGGCCTTGAAAGCATGCGGTGCCGGAGCACCCGCCGTTCGCGGGATCGGCAATTCCGAGTAGACGTCGCCATTCATGCTCAGCACTTTTAGGTCGGCTTTCGCACCAGCTGGCAAGCCCAGCAGCACCGAACCGTTCACCGTTTCGAGGTTCATCGGTCCGCCCTCGATCAATTGGTGCAGTTCGAGCCGGATGTCGCCATTGGTGGTCTTTTCGCTGAACCGTCCGGACGAATCTGATACCTCAATATTTCCGTTCACCGAGCGCAAATCGCCGCCGCCTTCCACTCCCCGCACCACCACGCTGCCGTTTACCGTCCCCACGCTTCCGAGTAGCACACGGTACGGCACGTGAACGTGATACTCCACCGCTACTTCTGCGCCTTGGCCCTTCGGGTAGCGGGTATGCACCGAAATCTGGTTGGGCTTGCTGTTGTCCACTTCGATCTTCACCTGCTGCACGTCCTTCGCTTCGCTCGTTCCGCTCTTCACCGCGCTCACTTCCACTTCGTCGCGATCCCAGCCCTCCACGTGAACCGACCCATTCACGTTTTCCAGGACGAAGCTGCCGCCCGCGCCCAGCGGGTACACATGGTGAAACGTTTCATCCGCGCCGCGGCTCGGCGCGCTCACGGCCGCCACCAACCCCAACGCCAAGAGCCCGCGCAACACCCATCGGCAGGAAATCGCTCCTGCGGACACCGGGCCACCACCACTCTGCTTCACCTGCAACACCCTGCCGGATCGCATTTTCATGGTACGCCCCCTCAACTGCCGCTCCCAGCCCGTGGACCTCGACCGCTTCTAGTCGGTCGATTCCTCGGGCCTGCCTTACGGGTTCTGCGCTTGCCGCGACTCTGGCAACAAGTGCAATTGCGATGCCAGATTCTTCTGCAGCTGATCCATTCCCTGCTTGTAGAGCTGCAGCTGCCTCGAAGTGTCGCTCAACATCACTTTGATATTCCCGCCCGCCGTCCGTAGCCGAATCACTTCGCCCCCGCCGTTCAACAAACCTTCGGCTCGCAATGACGTATTTCCCGGGGCCTCTTGCTTTTGAAATTTCGTCGTGAACGCCGGATCGAAAAACACCTGATGCTCGTCGCCGGACTGCACTTGGGCATCAATCGTTACCGGCAATTGCCGCGGGATGTGCAGCACGATATCTCCATCACCTGATTGGAATTCGCACTGATTCGGCGTCTTCGGCGGCGTCACAAACCACGCCGTAATCCCGCCGGTGTTGGTCGAGGCTTTCACCGCGCTGTCCACCTGCGTCAAATAGATACTGCCTCCGGCGGTTTCCAGATTCGTTGGCCCCGAAACGCGCACCACCCGAATCCCGCCGCCGCCATTCTTCGCTTTCACCAGGCCGGACGTTTCGCCCACCTCGATCTGCCCGCCAACCGTTTCCGCCACCAATTCGCTTCCCGAATGCTCCACTGAAATGTTGCCGCCTCCGGTGGAAAGGTGCGCCAAGCCTCCAATCGACTCCGCCCGAATATGACCACCGTTCGTATGCAGGTTGGCGCTGCCCGAAATCGAACCAGTTGTGATGTGGCCGCCGCCCGAAACCGCGGTCAGGTCCCCGGTCACGTTCTTCACCGTCAAGTGTCCGCCCGCCGTCTCCAGGTGCGCGGCACCGTGGATATTGCCGGCGATGATCGTCCCCCCGGAGGTCACCAGTGACACGCGTCCATTCATATCTTCGGCCTGAATGTTTCCGCCACCAGTCACCACGTCGACCGCGTAGTTTTTGGGGACGTTGAATTCAACCGTCACCCACAGACGCCCGCTGGTTTGGCGACCAAAAGTCTGCCCCCGAAAATAAGCTCCTTCGGGTGTGCTCTTGGCGCTGATCACAAAATTGTGCAACAAGCGCTGCGCGTCTTTTTCCGCGGAATTCACTTCCAGGTGCACCTTGTAATCGACCTTCCCGCTGTTCCCGGTTCGCACGATCACATTGCCCAGATCGAGAGCCACGCGCAGGCGCTGGCCGTCGTGCGCCACCAGGCTGCCGCTGCCCTCCGAAACTAATCGCGAACCTTCGTTCGCCTGCGGCTCGTGTTTTCCCCCTCCATTCGCCGCCACCGCTATCGGCCAGGCAACACCAACCGCCAGCAGCAATGCCAACAGCAACGAAAGCAAGCGAACGCCGGGCGCAGTTGCACCTGACCCCGCGGAGTCGCGGTTCGGAAATATTTGGAATCGAACGGGCATAATTAGAATTTTTGCCGCGGACCGAGATCTCGAATCACGGCCGCGCTTTGCAGGCGGATATATGTGCTGGGGTCTTTCTTGATGCGTTCGTGCAGGACTTTCAGCAGCTCATCGTCGGAATTGATCTGCCCTTTCGCCGCCAGATCCCGCAACTCATTGATCGCTTCCACCCGAACGCCGGGATTCTGATCGTCGACCAGCGCATCCAGCAACGTCTGGCGCACCAGCGACTGCGGTTCCGCGCCATCCAACGCCTCCAGCGCCTTCAACCGCACCGCTGCGTTATGGTCGGTATGCACTGCATGGCACAACGCCGACCGCACTTCCGGATCGTTATTGCGCAAACGCAAAAGCTCGACCGCATCCAGGCGGTAATCGGAGTCGTAGCGTTGGCTGTCTTGCAGCACCCGAATCAAAACCTCTTTCACGTTATCGTTTTCTACCGTGCCCGAAACCGTCATCGGCTGTTGCGTGCTCATCCGCAGCTGAACTTGGGGGGGCGCATCACCGCTCGCCGGAAAAACATTAATGCCCGCAACTTGCGCCGAGTGCAGGTCGATCGCACTGATCGGCGAGCTCGAATCAACTCCGGGAATATTTGCGTCAGTGGGTTCGACCGCGGCGGTCATGCCTGCGGGACTCGAAGTGGTTTTCGTAGCGGCCGGCGCATGTCGCAGCAACCGCGGCCCAAACAGCCCTACTGAAAATCCTATAATCAACAGCAGCGCGGCGCTCCACGCCGGGTCCGGAGAAATCCAGCTCGCCGGCAGAAAAGACCCGGTGATACGCCGCAGCCAACCCTTCTCTTCCTGCTGATCCAGCGCGTCGAACAATCCAGCGCGGCAACTTGCTAAAAAATTGGGGTCCACTTCATTGCGGCCGGACGACATCAGCGCCAGCAACTCGGTTTCCTGCTGCAACGCGGCGCGGCATCCTTCGCAGCCCTGCACGTGCTGCTGAACTTCTTCCGCTTCCGAAGTTTCCAGCTCGCCCGCCGCCAGCAGCGTCAGGTTGGTTTCAAACTTCCCGCATGCCGTGCCCTGTAATCCGTCAAATTCCTCTTGATGCATTCTTCCGGCCTCTTCGATTTTCGCTACCGCATGCCCGCCAGGCTCGCGCGTAATTTTCGCGTCGCCCGAAACAGCGAATTCTTTACTGTCTCTTCAGACGTCCCAAGCATGTCCCCGATAGCACGCAATTTCAATCCCTGATAATGCTTCATCTCGAAAACCATTCTCTCGCGCGACGACAAACGATTCAAAGCGGTGGAAATATGCTCGCCCAATTCCTGTCCCAGCAAATTTCTCTCCGGGTTCGCCGCCGCTCGAACTTCCGGTTGCCGGTCAAAGAAATCGCGCGTCGTTCCTTCCGAATCTTCCGGCACCGGAGCTTGATCTTCCTTCCGGCTGGTCCGGCGCCGCAAATGATCCAGCGCCACATTGGTCACGATGCGATATAGCCAAGTATAAAAGCTGCATTCGAAGCGGAAGCGGTGCAGGTTTTTATAAACGCGCAGGAAAGCTTCTTGGTAAATGTCGCGCGCATCTTCAGCGCGATGCACCAGATTCAGCGCCAGCCGCAACACTTCGCGATCGTAACGCCGCACCAACTCTTCGAACGACAGCCGGTCGCCCGCCTGCGCGCTCCGTACCAGCGCATGCTCTTCCTGAACTTTCGCCGCTGCTGCTAGGCGCGCATCCCCGTCGAGTGCGACGCTCATCCCCATGTTGTCAACCGCCGGCCGAGATCCGCTTCCTGGTGTTCCGCCAGGGCCAGAAGCTGGAGCTGCTCGGTTTCCGGAATTAAATGTCCCTGCGGAATTCATCATAATAGACGGGTCATCTGGTCGAAGGTGAGCATTGAAAGACGGTGTTTTCCCACTATCGGACATTTGCCCCATGTCCCGCTTCTTTTTTCTGATGCTGGAGTCTACTAAAGCGTTGTACAGGCTCGGGTTAGCCTAGCCGGAAAACGCAGGGTCAACCAACAACTCGGCCCACCTTGATAGGATGCAGATTAGCCACCAAATACCTGGGGGCGGAGTGGCCGTCACCGCCGCGCCGGCCGCTGGAAGCATCGAACCGGAACCGATGATATAAACTATCGATTCGCGTATCGCGAATCGCTTCTCTCCAGTGCCGGTAGCCCTCGACAATTCGGTCAAATTTCTGCGTGGCGTCGGCCCTCATCGCGCCGCCGTCCTTGAAGAACGCGGCATCGTCACCGTCGGCGACCTGCTCGCCTATCTTCCCTTCCGCTACGAAGACCGCATGAGCTTCACGCCCATCAACAAGATCGTCCCCGGCCAAGTGCAGACTATTTTCGCCGAGGTCTCCACCGCCGGCAGCACCGTCCGCTTTGCCCGCAGCCGCGGAGCCATGTTCCACTTCGTCGTCCACGATCCCACCGGAATGGTTGCGGTGCGTTTTTTTCACGGTGGTTACCTCGAAGGCAAACTGAAGATGGGCCAGAAGCTCGTGCTTCACGGCAAAATCGATCGAGACCCCTACCGTCCCGCCCGCCTCGAAATGGTCAATCCTCAGATGGAGCTGCTCGGCGACGTCGAAGCCTCCGAAACTGACTCCACCGAAGTCGGCCGCATCGTTCCGGTCTATGAATCCGTCGGCGGAATGAGTTCCCGCATGTTGCGCCGCATCATTTATAACGTGCTGACGAATTTTGAAGGCGCCATTCCCGATGCGCTGCCTCCCGAAATTCTCGAACGCTATCGGTTCCCTTCTCGCCGCGATGCCATCCTCTACGCGCACTTTCCTCCCAAGACCGAAAGCCTCGAGCTGCTGAACAAATTCCGCAGCCCCGCGCAAATCCGCCTGATTTTCGAAGACTTCTTTTACTACCAGCTCGCGCTCGCCTTGCGCCGCCGCGGCGAACGCAACCAGCGCGGCATCGCCATGCGCATCCGCGACGACAAAGTGCGCGAGGCCTTGAAACGCATTTTGCCTTTCAAACCCACCATCGCCCAAAAACGCGTCTTGGTCGAAATCGCCGGCGATATGGAAAAGTCCTACCCCATGCATCGCTTGTTGGAAGGCGACGTCGGCAGCGGGAAAACGATCGTGGCCCTCGAAGCCGCCACCATCGCCATCGAGAATGGCTATCAAGTCGCCCTGATGGCTCCGACCGAAATTCTCGCGGCTCAGCATTATTTGTCGGCCACGCGGATCTTCAAAAGCGTCGGTTACGGCGTCGAACTCATCGTCAGTGGACGCAAACACTCCGCAAAGAGCGAATCACTGGCTCGAATTGAAACTGGTGAAGCGCAAATTGCCGTCGGCACGCACGCACTCATCGAAAATCCCGTAGCCTTCAAAAAATTAGGCTTGGTCATTGTCGACGAACAACACCGCTTCGGCGTCCTTCAACGCAAACGCCTGATCGATAAAGGTGCATCCCCTCACGTCCTGGTCATGACCGCGACTCCGATTCCACGAACCTTGGCTCTCACCGTTTACGGCGATCTCGAAATTTCGATCATCGATGAATTGCCGCCGGGCCGCACGCCGATCGAAACTCGTTGGGCCGACGAAAGCAAACTCGCCGGCGTCTGGCAGTTCGTTGGCCGCGAAATCGCCGCCGGCCGGCAAGCCTACGTCGTCTACCCGGTAGTCGAAGAATCAAAGCAAGAATTGAAAGCTGCTACCGAGGAGTACGAACGCCTGGCCACGGTTGTTTTCCCGAAGGTGAAGGTCGGACTCTTACACGGCCGCCTCAAAAACGACGAAAAAGAATCCGTAATGGAAAAATTTCGCCGCAACGAAATTCAGCTTCTGGTCTCCACCACCGTGATCGAGGTCGGCGTCGACGTTCCGAACGCCACCATCATGGTCATCGAACACGCCGATCGCTTCGGGCTCGCCCAACTTCACCAGCTCCGCGGACGCATCGGCCGCGGCCCCGCGAAATCAACTTGCATCCTGGTTGCACCCAAAAAAATTACCGGCGAAGCTTTGGCCAGAATCGAAACTATGGTCGCTACGTCCAACGGATTTGAGATCGCCGAACAGGATTTAAAACTGCGCGGCCCGGGGGAATTCTTCGGCACCCGGCAGCACGGAGACGCCGCCTTCTCCGTCGCCCAGCCCTTGCGCGATCGCGAAATTCTGGAAATGGCCCGTCGCGAAGCCTTCGCCCTGGCGGAAACGCCGCAGGCTTCCGCGATCATCGCCAAGTTGGAATCGTTAAGCCCAGCTTGGCGCAAACGGTATCATCTGGCTTCGGTGGGATAAATCATGCGAGTCATCGCTGGAAAATATCGCAGCCGCCTGTTGAAAAGCCCGGGCCCGCTGAAACTTCGCCCCACCAGCGACCGCCTGCGCGAAACGCTTTTCAACGTCCTGGGCCCTGCCGTCGCCGATTCTCTCTTCATCGATGTTTTCGCCGGCACCGGAGCCATCGGTATCGAAGCCCTCAGCCGCGGCGCTACCGAAACCATCTTCGTTGAATCGTACGGAAAAGCCGTACAGCTCATTCGCAAAAATCTCGAGTCGCTCGAAATTCAAAACGCGGAAATTATTCAGGCGGACGCCGTCACCGGCCTGGAAAAAATTGCCGCGCGTCACACCGTCGCCGATTTTATTTATGTCGATCCGCCGTACGAAAAACTTGACGATTACTCCCGCGTCCTCCATTATCTCGACTCCTCGCACCTGCTCGCGCCCCAAGGAGTTGTCATCGTCGAGCATTTTTACAAAGCGACGCTGCCCAGCCACTTTAAGCGCCTGGAACTCACGCGCGTTCTTGAACAGGGCGACGCTTCTTTGAGTTTCTTTCGCCTGGCAGCCGCAGCCTAACCTCAGCGCATCTAATTCGCTCAGGTATAATGTCCGGACCTATGCAGCCTGTTATGCAACGCGAGCGTGAGCCTGAACTACTGCCCGGGCCAGAGCCTGAAGAGTTCGTCGAGCTCCCTTCGCACTCGCGTCTTCCGCGCCTGGATCTTGGCGTCGATTGGGGCTCGCCCTGGGACGAGTTCCGCTCCAGTTGGCACGATTTTTTCGACGGCACCAAAGCGCCGCTCGCTTCCGAGCTCCCCGCAGATTCCGATCTTCGCGTCGACTGGATCGAAGGAAAAGCTCCGGTCAAAGCTTTCGGCTCTTCCGTCCTCTGGCACGCCGCTCTAATAGGCCTTCTCTTCCTGCCCATCTGGCATTTTTTGCAAAGCTCGCCTCCGGACCTCGCGCTGCCGCGAATCGAATTGACCTGGACCAATCCCGCGCAGGACCTTCCCCCGATTTCAATACCCGGGCGCGCGGCGAAACCGAGTCCGCAGGGCGATCCCGCGAAGCCCCTGGCGCAAAGTGGCGCCGACGCTTTCCATCCCCGCCAAACGATTTTGTCCCAGCCGGTGCGCGCCAATCATCCACGGCAAACTCTGATTCAGCCCGACGCCCCGCAAGCTCCGCCGAAAATCGAAACGCCCATGCCGAATATCGCCGAGTGGGCCGCGGCTGCTCCCGGTCCGCCCAGACCATCTCTGCGGATGGATACCGCCGCCGCGCCGACCCGGCAGAATCGCGCGGTCAAGGATTTGGCCGCGCCTGATGTCGTTAATCAGGAAAAAACTCCGGCCGAACTCAACATCGCCGCCGCGCCGGTCGTAAATCCGCAGCCGCGCCTGGCACTCAGCGCTGAGTCAAAAGCAGCTGAACGCCAGACCCACGCGGAAAATGTCACCGCGCCAGAAGTCGGATCGGCATCGTCAGGCGACGCGAGTCTCCATCGCCTGATCGCAATTTCCGCGGACCCCGCCGCGCCCGCGGCGGAAGTCAGCGTGCCGCAAGGTAATCTCTCCGCGCGTGTAGCAATATCACCCGAAGGCAATCGGCCCGGAGCCCCCGGCGGCGCCAATACTGCTTCGCTCACAAACGGCGGCGCAGGTGGCAACCGGGACAGCGGCGGAGGCTTGGGAAAAAATTCGGGAGGAAACGGAGCCGCAATTTCGGGTTCAGTCAGCATCAGCGGCGGCGTGCATCCATCCAGCGGAGGAATCTCGCCGGCCAATCGCAGTGGCAACAAACTAATTTTGAAGCCGCTGGATCCCGGCGCGCCACCGGCCGCCCACAAAGGCCCGTCGGTCATCGGTCCGATCGATCCCAATATCGCGCCGGAAAAACTTCTTTCCGGCAAAGAAATGTACACGCTGCACATCGATATGCCGAACATGACCAGCGTCTCCGGAAATTGGGTCATCAGCTTCGCCCAACTCGACGAGGGCGAGCTGCCCTACAACAAGCCCCACGGAAAACTTTCCGGCCCGCTGCTCGAACGTAAGGTCGACCCCAAATACCCGCAAACTCTGATCAAAGAGCACGTCGATGGTGACGTAGTTCTCTACGCCATCATTCGCAAAGACGGCACGGTGGACAGCATTCAGTTGGTTCGCGGCGTCGATCCTCAGCTCGATAAAAATTCGATGGATGCTCTTTCCAGGTGGGTGTTCAAACCGGGCGCTCGAGACGGTCAGCCGGTCGATCTCGAAGCCGTCGTCCGCATTCCCTTCCACTTCCGCAAACCGGATTAGTTCCTCCGAAGCCTGGCAGCCTCAGAAGTGCGATCGTAATTCCCGAAAGCTGGTCAGGATCAGCAAACGTCCCCCGCCGCTCTCCAATTCCGCATGTTCCAGGTGCCACGTGTTGGGATGCGGCAGAAAAACCGCGTTCAATCCAATCTTCAGCGCCGGATTGATGTCGCTACGCGGACTGTTTCCCACCATCCAGCCCTGAGTCTTCACGATTTTGAATTGCTCGATCATCCGCTCGTACACCGCGGCGTCTTTTTCCATCACAATCTCGATCGCGTCGAAATAGGATTGCAGCCCGGAACGTTCGACCTTCGCCGCCTGCTCCGCCGCTTCGCCTTTGGTCAGCAGCACCAGCCGGTGATGCTTCGCCAGGTACGCCAGCGTCTCCGGCACGCCGTCCATAATGTGCGGAGGCGTCGCTTCCAGCTCCACCGCCAACCGCTCGATTTCCTGCACGATCTCGCGTCGCGCCGCGTTCCCCGCTAGCTTCAGGTAAGTATCTTCCAGCGATCGCCGGAAACTGCGCACTCCATAGCCGTGCTGCCGAATGTTGCGCTTTTCCGTCTCGTTCAAAATGTGCCGGATGTATTCGCGCGTGTACCCCAGATGTTCCAGCTGCGTAATAAAATGGTCGATCGACTTCTCAAAGAAAATATTATTTTCCCAGAGCGTGTCGTCTGCATCGATCAGTATGGTCTGGCGTGCCATTCGAACTTCAATCTCCCGCTAAGTAGATTCGCTGCTGCAGGCTTCTAGACCGCTGCGCTCTTGCGCACGCCCGCCGCCAGCTGCTCCAAAATATTTCGCGCCGTTTTCTGCAGCTCCCCAAAATTCGTCAGATATTCCTGGAGCTGCGGTTCAGGTCCAGCGCCGTGGTCGGATCGAGCTTCGTCCG
>CAWIEL010000037.1:0-12942 GCA_963835025.1 uncultured Acidobacteriota bacterium | reverse complement strand
TATGTTATGTCTAACGTGCTCCTTGGACGAATTCTTACGTATTGCTAACGGAAGCGGAACTGAGAGCGATGAGAAGCCTCTCTAAGCGCGCATACCGTCTTCTCGCGCGCCTCCGGCGACCCGAGTTCCTCCTTATGGTTGAGACCCAACACGATTTCGATTTCTTTCTTGAGGGCTTCGGTTTCCATGTTCTTTCCTGCGCTGCGAATCGCTGCGATCATTATCTTTCCCCAGGGCATGTGGATCGCTATGGGAAAACCTGTGGATTACAGACTTACGTGAACAATTGGAGAATCGTGGCTCCCGAACGATCCGGCTAGCGGCAGCGAAGCCGCGATCCGAACCAGCGTAGCATTAGATGGCGATGAACCACGATCGAAGCGGCGCAGCGCCGGGCTCCGGGCAAACCGATCGTCGTCGCCTCGGGGCTGAGCCCGTCCGGCCCGATCCATCTGGGCAACCTGCGCGAGGTGATGACCCCGCACCTGGTCGCCGACGAGATCCGCGGCGCGGGCTGGAGTGCGTGCATATGTTGTCCTGGGACGACTACGACCGCTTCCGCAAGGTCCCGGCCGGGCATCGACCCGTCCTGGGCCGAGCACATCGGCAAGCCGCTGACCTCGGTGCCCGCCCCGCCGGGCAGCACGTACCCGAGCTGGGCCGAGCACTTCAAGGCGCCGATGGTGCGCGCGCTGGCCGAGCTGGGGATCGAGGTCCGCGGGATCAGCCAGACCGCGCAGTACACCTCGGCCGCCTACCGGGAGCAGATCCTGCTCGCGATGCGCGAGCGCGCTCGGATCGACGAGATCCTCGGGCGAGCGGGCAGATTTCGGCGGCCGCCGGAGCGTTTCGGCTTAGGAAAAATTCGCCGAGACGGTCGAAGTCGGAGTCTTCGACACTTCCCTTCAGTCCGAAGCCGATGGCTTGGGTAATGGGAGATTCGGCGCCGGCGAAACAGGCGATCCCTCCACCGATTTCTTCGACCGCGACGGGAAATTCCGGGTGCTGGGCGTGGAAA
The DNA here is from genome assembly GCA_963835025.1 of uncultured Acidobacteriota bacterium. Lineage (GTDB taxonomy): Bacteria > Acidobacteriota > Terriglobia > Acidiferrales > UBA7541 > Palsa-295. Next base: position 11,924 of record CAWIEL010000037.1, on the reverse strand, counting down.
GCCTCGGCACACTCGCGACAGGCGGCGGCTTCGGCGAATTCTACGCGGCGGGCTAATTCCAAATTCATAAACTGCATCTGAGTCTCCTTTGAGTTGCGCGCTCTTTTTAGCGCGGTGAGAGGTTGAAGCCTCTGGCTTCAGGGGCTAAAGCCCCGGGGTCATTCATGGCCTTTACGGCGGGGCTGAAGCCCCGCCCTTCCGTCTCGTCCTCGCGCAAGCTCGCGCTTGGACGAATTAAGTTCGCGAAAAGACTGTGACGAAAATGGAAAGGAGTCACGCGCGCCGGCGGCCGGGACCACTTTACAGAGCTTAGTCGGCTGGGCTCGGGGCGGACTTTTCCCAGGAGGAGAAAACGGTGTACATAGGCGCCCCCAAAAAGAAGTGGTTCACGCGGGAAGCGTGAACAGGCGGGATTCTAGCTTGCAGGAACGGCGCAAGTCAAAACATTCCAGCGTGATAGAATTCCCCGCCGGACGAGCTGCAACGAAGTTCAGGCCCAGTGGCCGGCTGCCCGGGACATTCGGAGATAAAACAGCGTGAGCGGAACGAAGATCGAATCGCGGATCGACGCGAAGAGCGCGGAGTTTGAGAAGAACACGCGGTTGATGGTCGAGCGCGTGACGGAAATCAAGAACGACGAAGAAACGATCGGCCAGGGCGGCGGGGCGAAGGCGATTGAGGCGCAGCATAAAAAAGGGCGGATGACGGCGCGCGAGCGCATCGCCAAGTTGATCGACAGCAAGACGCAGTTTTTTGAGTTGGGCGCGTTTGCGGCGTACGGGATGTATGAAGAATGGGGCGGAGCGCCCTCGGCAGGGACGGTCACCGGCTTGGGCCGGGTGAGCGGGCGGCAGGTGATGATCATCGCCAGCGATGCGACCGTGAAAGCGGGCGCGTTCTTCCCTATGACCGCCAAGAAAGTGATTCGGGCGCAAAATATCGCGATCGAGAATCATATTCCGACAATTTACCTGGTGGATTCTTCGGGGATTTTTCTGCCGCTGCAAGAAGATGTGTTTCCGGATACGGACGATTTTGGGCGCGTGTTCCGCAACAACGCGGTGATGAGTGCGATGGGCATTCCGCAAATCACGGCGATCATGGGCATGTGCGTGGCGGGCGGAGCGTATTTGCCGGTGATGTGCGACAAGATTTTGATGACCGAAGGCAGCGGGCTGTTTCTCGCAGGCCCGGCTTTGGTGCAGGCGGCGATCGGGCAGAAAACGTCGGCGGAAGAATTAGGCGGGGCGCAGATGCATGCGCAGATTAGCGGGACGATCGATTTTCGGGAGCCGGACGACGCGGCGTGCATTAAGCGGCTACGATCACTGGTGGATAAAATTGGGCCGGCGCCTGCTCCGGCCTTCAGTCACAAAAAACCGGAGCCGCCGGCATATCCGGAGGACAGCATTTACGGCGTTTTTTCTGCGAGTCCAGGGAAACAGTACGACATGCGGGAAATTATCGCGCGCGTCGTTGACTCGAGCCACTTCGAGGAATATCGCGCGGAGTTTGGGCAGACGGTGATTTGCGGGTACGCGCGGATTGGCGGATGGGCCGTGGGAATTGTCGCCAACCAGAAAAAACAAATCAGCACGGTGGCGCCGGGAACGGACGAGAAGCGGATCGAATTCGGCGGCGTGATTTACACCGAAGCGGCGGACAAGGCGGCGCGATTCATTATGGACTGCAATCAGAACCGGATCCCGCTGGTTTTCCTGCATGACGTGAACGGATTTATGGTTGGCAAAGAAGCGGAATGGAGTGGGATCATTCGCGCGGGCGCCAAGATGGTGAATGCGGTGGCCAACAGCGTGGTGCCGAAGATCTCGGTGATTTGTGGCGGGAGCTTCGGCGCGGGACACTACGCGATGTGCGGAAAAGCGTACGATCCGAGGTTTATTTTTGCGTGGCCCACGGCGCGCTATGCGGTGATGAGCGGCGATGCGGCGGCCGGAACACTGGTGGAAGTGAAGATCAAGCAGCTCGAGCGCCAAGGCAAGAAGCTGAGCGACGGCGAGAAGAAGGAACTCTACGAGACCACGCGAAAAACGTACGAATCGCAGACCGATCCGCGCTATGCTGCGGCACGGTTGTGGGTGGATGCAATCATCGACCCGGCTAAAACGCGCGAGGCGCTGATCGAAGCGCTAGACGCGGCAGCGCTGAACCCGGATGTGGCTCCGTTCCGTACCGGGGTGCTGCAGACCTGATTCACGTTCACAAGCGATGAAAAATAAGGCAAGCGGCGGCGGAGGGTACGTCATTGCGACGCTGTTGCTGTGTCTCCCATCGCTATTCGCGGTTTTTAGTTCGATGGCCATCGCGACCGGCGGGATGGGAAGCTCCGCGCTATGGTTTATTTATCAGGTGTCGGAGTACATCGGGGTCTTAGGAATTATCGTAGGCACGGTGTTGACGCTGATTAAGGCGACGGACCATACCATCTCGGTCTTCTATGTGACGTTAATGGCAGTTTCGGTGATGTTGTCGGTTTTTCTACTCTGGTATGCTTTTTATATCTACAGGAGCCCCTGGTTCTAAGACATGGCGAACGAAGTCACAATTGTGGAGTGCCCACGCGACGCGTGGCAGGGATTGCGGGTCGACATCCCCACCGAAGAGAAAGTGCAGTATCTGAGCCGCTTGATTTCGCTGGGATTCGAGCACATCGACGCGGTTAGTTTTGTTTCGCCCAAACATGTACCGCAAATGGCGGATAGCGAAGCGGTGATGAAGCAGGTTAGCCAAGTGAAGACGCCTTCCGGGCAGGCGCCGGAAATTATCGGAATCGTAGTGAACGAGCAGGGACTGGAACGGGCGCTAGCTGCTCCGGGCGTGACGACCGTCGGGTACCCGTATTCGATTTCGGCATATTTCCGGCGAGCGAACGCAAACATGTCGAAGCAGGAATCGCGCGGGTTGGTGGAGAAGCTGCAGAAGGATACGAAGGCCGCCGGGAAAAAGCTGGTGGTGTACATCTCGATGGCGTTTGGAAATCCGTACGATGAGCCGTGGGGCGCGGAGATCGTGGAGGACGCGCTGGTCTGGCTGAAAGATTTGGGAGTGCGGACGGTTTCGCTGGCGGATACGGTAGGCAGCGCGACGCCGGAAGAAGTGGCGGAACTTTATCAAGCGGTGAAAGGGTGCGTGGCTGGAGTCGAGATTGGCGTGCATCTGCACAGCCGGCCGGAGCGGGCGCCGGAGAAAGTTTTGGCGGCTTACGAAGCGGGGTGCCGGAGATTTGACGGGGCGCTGACTGGGATGGGCGGGTGCCCCTTCGCGGGAGATGAGCTGGTTGGAAATATTCCCACTGAGGCGATTTTGACGACGCTGGCGGCGCGCGGAGTTTCGACGGGCATCGACACGAAGTCGCTGGCCGTGGCTTGCGCGATGACTGAGGAGTTGCGGGAGAAATATGCCGGGCTGCATGTGGATGCGGCATCTGCGTCAGCATCGGCGGAAACGGGACGGCCGAATTAGCGTGCTCACGAGATGAGTAAACGAACGAGCCCCGTCTATTCGACACTGGCGTGCGCGCTGGCGGGTGGAGTGCGGACGATTACGCTGAATCGTCCGGAGCGGCGCAATGCGATCAGCGGCGAAATGATTGAGGATTTGCTGTCCGCGCTGGCGGACGCCGAATCGGACGCATCAGTGCGGGTGGTGATTCTCACCGGAACGGGAAAAGCGTTCTGCTCGGGCATGGATTTGGACATGCTGCAGAGTTTGGCGGGCCAGACTCCGGAAGAAAATCTAGGCGATTCGCGGCAAATGGCGCGCCTGTTCCAGCGGGTGTACACCTTTGGCAAGCCGCTAATCGCGGCGGTGAACGGAGCGGCGATCGCGGGCGGATGCGGTCTGGCGACGTTCACGGATATCACGCTGGCGGTGCCGGAAGCGAAGTTCGGATATACCGAGGTGCGTATCGGATTTATTCCGGCGCTGGTCTCAGTGATTTTGCGGCGACAGTTGGGGGAAAAGCGCGCGCGGGAGTTGTGCCTGACCGGACGGATTTTTGATACGGCGGAAGCCTACCGGCTGGGTTTGGTGACGGAAGTGGTGGCCGCTGAGAAATTGATGGAACGGGCGCACGAAGTGGCGGAGGGCTTTTTGGCTTCGAGCCCGACGAGCCTGTCGCATACCAAGAAGCTTTTGCTCCATTACGATGACAGCGACGTTCAGCGCGAGATTGAAACCGCGATTCAGGCTAACGCGCAAATTCGAAGTACCGCGGATTTTAAAGAAGGAATTGCGTCGTTTCTGGAGAAGCGCACGCCGAAATGGACTGGTCGGTAGGGTCGGCGCGACGGGGACGTCTGCGACCTTCCAGCCGCGGCCCTGCTACAATTTTTCACTCATGACTGATTTTTCCGAATCGCAAATACGGGTCCGTTACGCGGAAACCGATCAGATGGGCGTGGTTTACCACGGGAATTATTTCACCTGGTTCGAGGTGGGCCGGGTGGATTTCTGCCGGCACCTGGGTTTTGAGTACAAGCAGATGGAGCAAGAGGATGACAGCTTCATCGTGGTAGCCGACGCGCATTGCCGGTTCAAGAAGCCGGCGCGTTTCGATGATGTGTTGACGATTCGCACGCGAGTATTGAGTTCGCAGCGGCGTACGGTGAAATTCGGATACGAAGTGATACACGCCGCGAGCGGCGATCTATTGGCGACCGGGGAGACCATGCACGTATTTTGCGACAAGCTGGGGCGGCCGAAATCGCTGCCGGAGAAATACCGGAAGTACTTCCCTGGTGAAAAGCATGCGAATACGGTGACGAATCCGCAGACGGCGCATAAATCATGAAGAAGATTGCGATCGACGGCGAGCATTTGAGTTTCGAGGGGTTGTACCAGATTGTCCACGAGCACGCGTTGGTGGAAATCTCGGCAGCGGCTCGCGAGCGGATGACGGCTTCGCGCAAGGTCATTGAACGTTTGATTCAGTCGGACGCGGCGGTTTATGGCGTGAATACGGGCTTCGGAAAAATGGCGTCGGTGAGAATTTCGAGGGAGCAGATCGGCGAGCTGCAGGTCAATCTGGTGCGCAGCCACGCGTGCGGAGTGGGCGCGTCGTTAAATGAACCAGAAACACGCGCGATGCTCGCCCTTCGAGCCAACGCGATTGCCAAGGGATTTTCAGGCGTGCGGCCGGTGGTGGCGGAAACGCTTTGCGAGATGCTGAACAAAAGCGTGCTGCCGGTGATTCCTTCGCAGGGATCGGTGGGCGCGTCGGGAGATTTGGCGCCGCTGGCGCATCTGGCGCAGGTGGCCATCGGTGAAGGTGAAGCGATATTTCAGGGCCGGCGGATGCCAGGCGGCGAAGCGATGAAGGCGGCGGTCATTACGCCGCTGGCGCTCGAAGCGAAAGAAGGACTCGCGCTACTGAATGGCACGCAGGCGATGCTCGCGCTGTTGTCGCTGGCCTTACGCGAAGCGGAAATCGCGGTGAATACGGCGGACGTGGCGGCGGCGTTGTCTTTGGACGCGCTGCGCGGAAGCCCGGCGGCATTTGACGAGCGGATCGCGAAGGTGCGTCCTTACGCGGGACATGCGACGACGGCGCGGAATCTACGGAAATTAAATAAGGGCAGCGAAATTCGCGAGAGCCATCGCCCTGCTGATAAAGACAAGCGGGTGCAGGACGCCTATAGCCTGCGCTGCACTCCTCAGGTGCACGGCGCGGTGCGCGACGCGCTGGCCGATGTGCGGGCGACGCTGGAAGTGGAATTAAACAGCGCGACCGACAATCCCTTGGTATTTGCGAGCGAAGCAGGTGGCGGCGCGGGTGAAGTAATCAGCGGCGGAAATTTTCACGGCCAGCCTTTGGCCATGGCCGCGGATCAGTTGGCGGTGGCGCTAGCGACTCTGGCCGGAATATCAGAGCGGCGCATCGAGCAGATGACCAATCCGCAGACGAGTTTGCTGCCGGCGTTTCTGGTGAAAGATGCGGGGCTGAATTCGGGATTTATGATTCTGCAGGTGACGGCAGCAGCTCTCGCCAGCGAAATGAAGACGCAATCGACGCCGCATTCAGTGGATTCGATTCCGACCTCGGCGAATCAGGAAGATTACGTGTCGATGGGGATGGGCGGGGCGCGGCGGATTGGGCCGATGCTGACAAATCTGCGAAATGTTCTGGCGATCGAATTGCTTTCGGCCGCCCAAGGAATCGATCTGCTCGCACCGCTGCGCACGGGACCGGAAGCGCATAAAGCCTACGAATCCGTGCGGGAGGTTTCAGCGATGATGGCTGCGGACCGTTCACTGGCTCCCGATATTGCAAAAGTGGAGCGGCAGATCGCGCACGACGCTTATGGACGGCTACTGGAATAATTCCGCCCCACTTCTCCGTTCTGTTTGTTCTATCGACCACTTCTGAAAAAACTTGGACAAATTTGCCGAGCGAGCCGTCGTGGTGTGCCGGCGCGAGACAGTTGGGCGCTGCTTAAGCCAGCGACTTGAACAGAAATGTTCCGAAGCGGTACCCGACGGCGTAGCTGAAGGGTGCGACTCCCATCGAATAGTGGCCGCAGGGTAACGACAGCGTTTCGAGGGGAATATTCTCGCGACGCATGGCGTCGAGGAATTCTTGAGTGAGGTCGTGGGGAAAAGTCGGGTCGAAGCGCCCGCTGATGGCCAGGACTTTTTTGCGGCTGCCGACGAGGCGCGGGATGTAGGGATAGGGGCTGACCGGCGACCAGAAGTGGCGAACTTCTTCGAGCGAGAAATCGCGGTGCAACGCTTCCCAAACATTTGAAGTGGTCAAGCCGGCGGCGACAACGTCGCCGAAGTAGGTCGAGACGTGGAGAAACGCTCCGGCGCGAAGAGCGGGTTCGTGGGCCAGCGTGAGAAAAGCGAGACAGGAGCCGACGCTGGTGCCCATGACCCCGAGACGATCGTAACCGCGAGATTCGAGCCAACGGAGGGTGCGGCGCACGTCGAGGACAGCCTGACGATTGGCTTGGAGCGTGAGCCCAATATTGGCGCTGACCAGATGATCGGCGCGCGGGTGGCCGGGAATGGCGCGGCGATCGTGATACGGCAGGCTAATCTTCACGGCGGTGATGCCTAGCACGTTTAACCAGCGGCAGACATTTTGCTGTTCTTCCCAGCGCGCGTTCCACTGCGCGAGGACGACGACCGCAGGACCGTGGCGCCGAGCGGGAAAAACCTGGGCGTGAACTCGATTATTCTCGGGCCAAGGCGATTCAATTTCGCTGGTGAAGGTCAGGACGCCGTCTTCGAGTTTGTAATCGTTGGCGGGCGTGGCGGCGAAATATTCGTCGCTGTGGGCCAGGGCGCGGGCGATGTAGCGGTCGAGCCAGGAGCGCGGATCGGGTTCGGTGGCCGAGCCGCCGATTTGTTCGAGGCCCCATTCGAACGGCAGGACGCGGCGATTCTGCTCCTGCGCGAAGCGCATCTGTTCGTAGGCGAGGACCTTCTGTTCGAGCCAGGACATAGGTGTAAACCATCGAGTATAGGGTAGCGGCGGAGGCGGATTCAAATGGAGGGTTCGGGTCGGTTTTAGTGCCGGCGCTTCGCGCTAGATGATTTTTCGGGCGCGGGCTGCTTTGGAAAAGCGGCGGCAGAGCCGCCGCACTCCAAAATGGGCTGGGCGGGGCTCCGATCGTGGGGCTGGCGCGACGGACTGCGGCGTGGGCGGCGTGCGCTTCGCGCTGGGGTTTGCCGCGAGATGGCGGCGCGATGCGGGGCGCGCGTTAGCAGTCGGGCACGCTCGATTACGGCTGGCTTGAGGGTTTGGAGCGGGTGAGGCAGACTTAACATGTGCTTCCTGCGCCCGTTATCGGTGTGTTCGTATTCCTCTTTGGGCTGATTATTGGCAGCTTCCTGAACGTCTGTATCCTGCGGATTCCCGGCGGAAAGTCGATCGTGATGCCGGCTTCGGCGTGCCCGAAGTGCGGGGCGGCAATTCGTCCGTACGACAATATTCCGGTGCTGAGTTATTTGATTCTGGGCGGGAAATGCCGGGGATGTAAGACCAAGATTTCGGCGATGTATCCCTTGGTGGAATTTCTGACGGGCGTGCTGTTTTTCGCCTGTTACTACGCGTTTGGGATTTCGGTGGAGACGCTGAAGTGGGCGGCGTTTTCGGCCATTTTAATCGTGCTGATTTCTACGGACATACGCGAGCGCATTCTGCCGGACGTGGTTAACTACACGGGATTCGCGATCGGACTGATTTTCAGTTTTTTTGTGCGTCCCGAAGATGGGACGGCTGCGTGGATTTCGAATCATTTGTTTCAGTTTCCTCCTCCGGTGCCGGTTTTGTCGCTGGTGGATGCGCTGGTGGGAGCTGCGGTGGGCAGCGGACTGCTGTGGCTGGTGTCCGAAGCGTATTTCAGATTGCGCGGGCGCGAAGGAATGGGTTTGGGCGACGTGAAGATGATGTTGATGGCTGGGGCTTTTCTTGGTGCGAAGCGCACGCTGCTGACGATTCTGGCGGGCTCGGTGCTTGGAAGCCTCTTGGGGATTGCCGTAATTTGGGCGCGCCGCAAGGATGCGGATTACGAATTGCCGTTCGGGACGTTTTTAGGGGCGGGCGCTTTACTCGTCGTGTTTTTTGGGACTCCGCTGGTGGATTGGTATCAATCGCTGTTGATGGTGCGCTGAGGGCATGAATATTTTCGCGATGATCGCTCCGACGGTGCCGCCGATTAAGCATGCGGTACCGGTGCCAACAGCCAACGTGCAGATTTCCATCGCGCTGCTGGTGATTCTGATCGGGGCGGTGGTTTTGCTGGTCTACACGCTGCGCAAATTCACGAATAGCCAGAAGGAAGGCACGGCCGACGACTGGGCCGGGCCACGCGCCGATATGGAGAATCCGTCGGCGTTCATGACCGCGTCGATGCAGGGCGTGATTGAAAAGCTTCGGGCTCAGGAAAAGGAATTGGCCCGGCTGCATTTGCTGGCGCAAGAGCGGGCTCAGGAATCAGAACGGCTGACCGAAGAAGTAACGCGCAACATGCCGACCGGGCTTCTGCTGATTAGCGCGAGTGGCGCGATTACTTCGACCAATCCGGCGGCCGAAGAAGCCCTCAGCATTCGCAGCCTGCGCTACCGGTCGTACAAAGAAATTCTGGGGCCGGATTCGGATCTGACGCACATGCTGACCGCGTGCATTCGGGACGGAAAAACTTTTCAGCGCGGCGAAATCGAGCATATGACTTCGGATGGCGAGGTGCGGCATCTGGGAGTGACCATCTCTCCGATTTACCGCACCGTGCGGGCGCCGGTGCGGCTCACGAGCGAAGGTGTACCGCCGGCAGCGGCAGAACTGAAAATCAGCGGGGCGCTGTGCCTGATGAGCGACCTGACGGAATTGACGGCGCTGCAGAAGCAAATCCGGTGGAAAGAAAACCTGGCGGCGCTGGGCGAAATGTCGGCGGGCATCGCGCACGAATTTAAGAATTCGCTGGCGACGATTTCGGGTTACGCCCAGATGATTCGCAACGAAATGCCGGCGGGCGACGTGCACGAATCGTCCGAGCGGATTTTGGATCAGACTCGGGCGCTGACGCATGTGGTGACGGAATTCCTGCGGTTCGCGAAGCCGCTCGAAATTTGTTACGAGACGGTGCCAATGCAGACCGTGGTGGAGAAGGTGGCGGAAGAAGTGCGCGAGACGCTGCCGCAATGCCGAGTCACGTGGGAAGGATCGTTCGAGGAGTTGCCGGGCGACGAGGCGCTGCTGCGCCAGGCCCTGCTGAATCTGGCGCGCAATGGAGCGCAGGCTTCCGAGGGCGTAGCCGAGCAGGCGCAGGTGACGATGTCTGGCACCATCGAGGAATTGGGCGGGAAGAAATGGCAAAGGATCTGCGTCGCCGACAACGGGGCTGGAATCCCGGAGGCCGATTTGCAGAAAATCTTCCTGCCGTTCTTTACGACGAAATCGGAAGGCACGGGCTTGGGATTGGCTGTAGTGCAAAAAGTGGCACTACAGCACGGCGGCAGCATCGAGGCCCGGAACCGCACGGGGGGCGGGGCGGAGTTCCTGCTATGGTTACCTTTGCGGCAGGACCCTACCTCATTGCCGATTGCCTCGCGTTCGGCACGCATCTAAACTTTAGGTAAGGCAGGGCGGCAGGTAGAGCAGGCGGGCAGATCCTTCCCGGGAGGTAACTTTATGCGTCGTACTCTGATTGGTTTGGGGTTGCTGGCGGTCCTGTCCGCGCCCCCTTTGGTGTCGGCGCAACGCCCGGACCAGCCGCAGCAGCCGCCGGTGAATCAGGACAAGGTAAAAGACCCTGAGGCCACGGCCCAGCCGACAACGCCTCCAGCACCACCGGTGCCTCCGGCACAGATTGCTCCGGCGCCTACCGGCGATTCGCTCGCTGCTGCTGCACGACGCGCGCGTGACGCGAAGAAGGACCAAGCTCAAAGCAAACCTGCGACGGTTTTCGACAACGACAATATCCCAACGCAGGGCGGCGTGTCGGCCGTGGGGCCCGCGAGCGAAGCTGCGAACGCAGAGGGTTCGCCGGCTGATGCCGGTGCAAACGCGAATTCAGGCGGTACTGCCGCGACCGGTGGCACACCAGGGCCGAACGACGAGAAGGTTTGGCGCGAAACATTCGCGAAGCTGCGAAAAAAGTTGCAACAGGATCAAGACGCGCTGGACGTGATGCAGCGCGAGCTGGGCGTGCTGGACGTGCAGTACTACAACGACCCAAACAAAGCGATGCAGCAGAACCTGACTCGCAGCGACATCAACGAAAAAACCGCGAAGATTGACGCCGCAAAGCAGAAGGTCGCGGCGGACAATCAGGCCATTTCGGACGCTGAAGATCGACTGCGCCGGGCGGGCGGCGATATCGGCTGGTCGCGCTAAACGATTGAGCGATGGAACCGCTTCTACTGGTTGAAGATAAAGCCGAGCTGCGAGCGATGTTGCGTAAGGCGCTCGAACGCGCCGGTTACACGGTGGAAGAAGCGCCGGACGGAAACAGTGCGATCGACAAAGTTCGCAGCCGCCGCTATCAGATGGTTCTTACTGATTTGAAACTCCCCGGAAGTTCAGGCCTGGATGTGTTGCGCGAATCCAAGCAAGGTGGACCCTACTTTGCCGGTGATCCTGATGACGGCTTATGGGTCGGTGGAAGAAGCGGTAACGGCGATGAAGGAAGGCGCGTTCGACTTCATTCAGAAGCCGGTGGACCTGGACCATCTGTATCTGCTGCTGGAGCGCGCGGCGCAACAACAGGAATTATTGCGCGAGAATCTGCTGCTGCGCGAAGAATACGCATTGCGGTACGGATTTCCTCGGATCGTGGGCGAGCATCCGACGATGAAGGATGCGAGCCATATGACCAGCGGGTGGCGGCGACGGAAGCAACGGTGTTGCTGCTGGGCGAAAGCGGCACCGGGAAAGAAGTTTTTGCGCGGGCCATCCATCATTTGAGCTCGCGGGGCAACGCTCCATTTGTGGCGTTGAATTGCGCGGCGATTCCCGAGGGCTTGGTGGAGAACGAATTTTTCGGGCACGAGCGCGGGGCCTATACGGGAGCGGGTGCGCGCAAAGATTGGCAAAATGGAGTTGGCCCATCGCGGGACGCTGTTCCTGGACGAAATTGGGGAACTTGCCTCTGGCGACGCAGAGCAAATTGCTGCGGGTGTTGGAAGAAAACACGCTTCGAGCGGGTCGGCGGAACGCAGGTGATCGAAGTCAATGTGCGGATTCTGACGGCAACGAACAAGGATTTGCGGGAGGCCGTGGCGGAAAAAACGTTTCCGCGAAGATCTTTTCTTCCGGATTTCCGCGGTGCCGATCACGATCCCTCGACTGAGCGATCGCGGCGACGATGTGCTGATGCTGGCCGAATATTTCCTGGAGAAGTTCCGCCGCGAATTCCGCAAGCCGGATTTGCAGCTGGGCAAGAATACCAAGGCCCGGC
>CAWIEL010000036.1:0-18939 GCA_963835025.1 uncultured Acidobacteriota bacterium | reverse complement strand
GTTCAACCGACATTACTGGCCTGGTGGCCGACGGTCCGGTGACGAACTGGAACTTCACCGGAAACGGCGGGGTTTCGACCTGGTATTTCTTCGCATTGGCGGACTCGAGCGGAAAGTCTGCGTATTTGCCGACCGCAGTGACGGTGACGCAGGGCGGGTCTTCGTCGATGCCGGAGCCGGGGATTGTGGGGCTGCTTGGAGTGGGGTTGATTGGCCTCGCGATGTTGCGCATGCGCGGGCAGTTCGTTTCATCGAATTAAATTTGAACAGTTGAGTTGTAGAGTTTACTGACGCGCCGACCTCACCGGGGTCGGCGCGTTTTCGTTTTATGGGTTCGGATATACTGGAGATCTTCGCGGCGGGAATTATTTTAGGCAGAGGCGAGAGGGGCGGTTTCGGTTGGCGACGGCGGCGGTAGAAGAGAAGAGCGAAGGGCGGGCTTCATTTCGTTATCCTGCTTTTACGTTTTATGAGGTGGCGCGATTTTTCATTGTAGCGGCGTTGGAAATGCAGACGGTGGCGGTGGGTTGGCAGATTTATTCGATCACGCACCGGGCGCTGGATTTGGGGTATGTGGGACTGGCGCAATTTCTTCCTGGGATTTTGCTGTTTCTGGTTTCGGGGCACGCCGCGGACCGATTTGACCGACTGAAGTTGATGATCGCCTGCCTGGTGGGCTTCGCGATCTGCTCGTTGTTGCTTTTGATTTCTTCCCTGCGAGATTACCAATCCGTGCGGCCAATTTACGGCGTGATCGTGTTGCTGGGCATCGTGCGGTCGTTCAACGGGCCGGTGGGGCGGGCTTTACTGCCACAACTGGTGCCGGAAAAACATTTTCAGAATGCGGTGGCGTGGCATTCGACGATTTATCAGGGGGCGACGATTCTAGGGCCGTCGTTCGGCGGCATCATTTACGCGGCCTTTCACGGTCCTTCGGCGGTGTATGCGAGTTCGCTGGTGTGCGCTTCGATTGCCACGTTCTGCACGATACAGGTGCAATTGCAGCCGACAATTCGCAGCCGAGAACCGATCAATCTGAAGACGGTGTTGGCGGGAGTTTCGTACATTTGGAATCAAAAGATCGTGCTGGGGCTGATCTCGCTGGATCTTTTTGGGGTGCTGCTGGGCGGGGCATCGGCGCTGCTGCCGGTATACGCGCGAGAAATATTGCACACCGGGCCGTGGGGACTGGGGATATTGCGCAGCGCTCCGGCGGTGGGCGCGGCGGCGATGGCGATATTGATTGCGCACCGTCCGCTGAAGAGCCGAGTGGGGGTGACGATGCTGTGGTGCGTGGGCGCGTTTGGGGCGTTCACGATTGTCTTTGGATTGTCGCGGACCTTGTGGCTGTCGTTGATCGCGCTGGTATTCGTGGGCGCTTCAGACATGGTGAGCGTGGTGATTCGGGCGACGCTGGTGCAGATTGCGACTCCGGACGCGATGCGCGGGCGGGTGAACGCGGTGGACATGATTTTTATTGGGGCTTCCAATGAGTTGGGTTGGTTCGAATCGGGGTTGACGGCCCAACTGTTTGGGACCGTGCCATCGGTGGTTTTGGGAGGGCTGGGAACAATTGTGGTGACGGGACTGTGGGCATGGTTCTTCCCGGCCTTACGAAAGGTGGAGAGCATGCTGCCGGCGGAGATGTCGGAGTCGGCAGAAGAAAAGAAGGAAGCGAGTACGGTGGGTTAGGAGTTTCCAGCGCGGACCTGGATGGGATCGTGGCCGACAGGTATGCGGTTTATCGGGGGGATGAGGATGGGTGAAGCCGTAAATTCCGCGAGTGGATGGCAAATTTAGGTGGGACTAGGTTCAAAACAACAAAATAGCGGGTTGACCGGGTGATTGGGGTCCACTAAAATTCAGCGGGTGATCACAGGCTCATTTAACGCAATGGCTGAAAGCAACGCTTGGGGATGTTATGAAAAAGGGCAAAAAACTGGTGCAAAAGTCTCTTCCGCAGGTGTTGAACCTGTCGAAGAAAGGGCCGAACCAGCCGGATATTGTGAAAGTTATTGCGGCGTTGCGTAAGGAAGAACAGTAAGGCCGGCGTTTGATCCTTCCGTAGGAATTATTTCTTCTGTTCTCTCCGATCGACACGTATTAAATCCCGTAAGACATTGCACGGTGAGGCGGCAAGGTTTGGCGCTGGCGTGGAGCTGCCGTCGTTATCGAGGACCGCAAAAGTTGAACTGCCTGTGACGGGGCGTGTCGCACCTACGGCGCTCGGGGTCTTTTTTCTGTTTCGTTTTCCCAGCCCTTCCGGGTTGGGCTAGAAACGTGCCGCGCCCGCGGCGCTGGAGTGATGCTTATTTTGGGTTTGGGAAGTTGCCGGTGGAATTGTTGCGAGCGTTTAGGGTTCGACGAGGTGGTGGCGGATGGCGAAGCGCATGAGTTCGGAGAAGCTGCCGAATTTCATTTTATGCATGATGTGGTTGCGGTGGCTTTCGACGGTGCGAACGGAAAGGCCGATGGCTGGGGCGATCTGTTTATTGCTCATGCCGCCGGCGAGCATTTGCAGGATTTGAACTTCGCGGGCGGTGAGCGGCGTGCCGGGGAGCGGGTTGTCTTCGGTGGCTTCGCCTTCCTGGGGATTCTGAATGAAATTGTCGACCATGGAGAGGGCGAGTTTGCCGGTAAAGAAGGGACGGCGGCGCTGGATCTGACGGACGGCCTGGAGCAGATCGACGTCAGCGTCGGATTTGAGGACGTAGCCATTGGCGCCGGAGCGGAATGCTTCGCGAGCGACATCCTCGGAGAAATGCATGGTGAGGATGAGGATGTTGGTTTCGGGGGAGACGGCGCGAATTTCGCGGACGGCGTCGAGGCCGTTCATCTCCGGCATGGTGAGGTCGAGCAAGACCATTTCGGGTTTGTGTTTTTTGACGTACTCGAGAGCTTCGAAGCCGTCGGCAGCCTCGTGGCAAATTTCGATACCGGGCTCGAGTTCAAGAAGGCCGCGAATTCCGCGGCGGACGATGGCGTGATCGTCGGCGACGAGGATGCGGTAGGGTTTTGAGACCAGGTCCTTGGGCAAGAGCTTGGCGTGGGTCATAAGAATTCTCCTTTGGATCGATCGGAATTTCGGCGCGCAGAGTGGTACCGGCGCCGGGAGAGCTGCGAATGTCAAAGCGGCCGTGCAGTTCGGCGACGCGTTCGCGGAGGGCGGCGAGGCCGATGCCCAAGGGCTGGGGATGGGAAGTTTTGGATAGAAGGTGAAGCAGACCGATGCCATCGTCACGCACTTCAACGGTGATGAAGCCGAGGTGGCGTTCAATGCTGACGATGGCCGAAGTGGCGCGGGCGTGACGATGAACGTTGGTGAGGGCTTCCTGGACGATGCGGAAAACGGTGAGTTCCAATTCATTTTCGAGACGGCCAAAGTTCTGGTCGATGTTGACTGAGACGGGGACGCCGCCGCGTTCGGCGAATAACTTGGAATAGGAGTTGATGGCGGTGAAGAGGCCGGCCTCCTCAAGCAGGGGCGGATGAAGTAGCGAGGAAACGAAGCGGACTTCGTGAATGGCGGCACCGGCGAGATTGGCGGCGGCGCGGATCAAGTGGTGAACCTTGCGATCGGCGGCGGGGACGCGGCGGCCGATTTCGGCAAGAGTCATTTTGAGGCTGGCCAGGGTTTGCGAAGTGGTGTCGTGCAGATCGCGGCCGATGCGGCGCTGCTCTTCACTGCGGACATCGAGCAGTTGGTAGGCGAGCCGGCGTACGTCGGCTTGGGTGTGAGCGAGGGCGGTGACGTCGCGGGTAATGCCAAACATGCCGAGGACTTTGCCGTTGGCGTCGGTCATCGGGGTGCCGATACCGGAGACGGCCCGAACCGAGCCGTCCGAGCGGGTGTAGGGCTCGGAAAAGGTGAACTGGCGGCCGGAGCGAACTGAGGCTTCGAAATGGCGGCGCAGGTCCTGAATATCTTTTACATGCAGCGATTGCCAGAGGCCGCTCGAGCGCAAGGGCAAAGCCGCAAGCGGAATCCGGAACATGCGGGCTAATTGCTTGGACCATAGGAACTCGCCGGTGGATCGGTGGTATTCCCACGAGCCGAACTCGGCGTTTTCTTCGGCATGTTCGAGGCGGCGCTCGGTGGTTTGGAGCCGAGACTCCGCGCGATGGAGGGCAGTAATGTTGCGAATTCTGAGGACTAAGCGGCGAGGTTCGAAGCGAGAGTGGGCGGTGCGATGAAGGTCGATGGCAAACCACGCCAGTTGCGAATCGATTTCGAGCGAGAACACAAAATCTCGAGAGGCGCCGGGACGAAGGCGGCGGAAGAGAGGCAGAAAAAAGCGCGACGAAGGTTCACCGAAGAGGGTGGATAGGGTTTGACCGAGGAGCTGCGAGCGATTCTGAAAGCCCAGTGCCTCATTGGCGCTCCAGATGCTTAACAATTTCCAGGCAGGATCAAATTCAAAAACCGATTCACCGAATCGGCAGATGATGTCAGCGATGAGGGCGAGCGAGCGCGACGAAAGTGGCGAGGGTGGGCGAGGGGACTTGGTTTGGGAAGCGCGGAGCAGGCGAGAGGAAGAAGAATGAGTGGGAGGACTGGTGCGAAGGTGCGGTTTGGTGGCCGCACGAGAGGGCAAAGACGGTTTGAGAGCTGCAGACGACTTGTTTTGTGCCATCTTCCGGTTGCTGTTGCTGCGCCGCACAATCCACGATTCGGAAAAATGGTAAGGATGCAAATTGTAATGTGCCCGGGGGAAGGGCTTACGTCTATATGGTTAGTAAATTATAATATGGTAAATATGGTGTCAAGGAATAAGTCAGGTGGAGTACGGGAAGGGCGACGTAAGAGCCGCGAGTGGATTTCGTATTGTTGCGAATTGCCAAGAATGGAGAGCGGCGCTAGATTGCGCGACACATAGCTGGAAGGGGGAAGTTGCTTCTAATGGAGCAGACGGCATTTCCCGATAAGAGTATTGGGAAATGACGGAAATGGTTACCTCGCCGGGGCCGCAGAGGAGCCTTACCGCACGCCCTGAAAGGTTTCGCCTGCGGTTCGGGCGAGGTGATCGAAATTCGAGAGGTTGAGCCTGCACAGGCACGAATCACCCGGAATGCCAGGGCAAGTTTGGGATCCAATGGATGGAAGAGGTTTCGTATATTAAGGAGTAAGAGGTAGCGGCGGGCGTGTTCCGTTTCGGGACAGCAAAATTCAGCAGGGTGAGAATTCTTGTTGAGAACACGCGGAGCTGAGTAGGCAGCGAAAAAGGCCACAGGCGATGTAGTGAATTCCTCCCCTTCCCAAAAGGGGAATTATGTCCATTTCAGCTGTTCGAGTTTTAATCGTAGGTCCGACCACTTCCAGCACAAACGGGATACTGAAGAACCTAGCGCGGGCGGGATGGAGTTCGCACGCGGTGGGGTGCGTTTGCGAAGCCGAGACGGTGTTGAGAACCATTCGGTTCAAGGTGGTTTTGTCGTCGGAGAAATTGGCGGATGGAACGGGATACGAATTAGCGCCGTTGATTGCGCGGCAAGGCGGGAGCCTTTTTATTGGCGTGACGCTTTCGGAAACATGTTTGTGGTTGCCGGTGATCGAGCGCGGGGACCGCTCGTTGGGTAAGCGGGCGATCAATCCGACGGCTCTGGAAGGGGAAGTCGGGGAGCTATTGCGAGTACTGAAGGCCACCGAGCCAGCTACGCCGACAGATTTTAAGGCGAGCGGATTGGCGCCGGATGGATCCAACGACGTCAGGCAAACCGCGGTGCTGTATTTCGAGCAAGGCGGCGTAGATTTTCTGCCCCCTCAGCAGCCGAGTGGATCGCGCGAACTCGGACTGGAAGCTTTGCAGGGGCCGACGCGCAAAACCATGATGCCGCCGCGAAGAAAAGTTGCGGAAAGCGGAGTGGAGGTCAGGCGGCTGGAAAGCGCGCCGCCGAACGAAGGCAAGGCTCCGACCGGAACGCACAGCAAGACTTGGCGCGGGTAGGAGACTGGGATGAAAAACAACGCATCCATACGCGCGACGGTGAACCGGGTGATGACGCCGGTAGGAAAGCGAAATCAATCCGCGAGGGAAACCCTGTCGCTGCGAAATCTGCCGGATTGTTTATTGACGGCTTACGATGGAGTTTCGCGGCGAGCGTTTGAAAGGTTTGTGGCGCGGGGAACGGCGGCGGGAAGTGAGATTGGGGATTGGCGATCGGCAGAGAATGATTTATTTTTGCCGATCGTGGTGGAGTTGCAGGAGACGGAGGAAGCCATTTATGCGATGGCTAGCGTGGCGGACTTGAGCGCGGCGGAAATTGCGGTCGCGGTGGAAGATCGCTGGTTGCTGATTTCCGGGTACATGGAGAGTCGCGGGCGGGAAACAATGGAGTGGATTGACTGGGATGATTTGTACAGCGTGTTGAAGGAAGATGAGGCGACCTCAGAAGTGACGGACGGGGATGAGGCGGGCGCTCGGGCTTTGGGTCCTTGTGTCGATTCGCGACCGTTTTGCGTGGTGGAATTGCCGGCGGGGGTGGATGCTTCGAAGAGTGTGGCGGTGATGGCGGATGGAGTGGTGGCGATTCGGATGCCGAAGGTGGTGGTGGCAGAGGTCGAGGTGGCGGCGGCAAGCGTTTAAGTGAGCGTGTTCAGAATTTCCTTCCTGGCGAGATTCCCGATAAGAGTACGAAGCTTTGCCTCAGGGGTTAAAACCCCTGAGGAGTGACTGGGTTGTAGGAGCTAAAGCTCCGAGCCCCTAGAAGGCGGAGCTGCGATTTGAAGTTTGGGGTGGGGCTAAGATCGAAGAGAGATCCTTGGTCGCAAACGGCGCTCCTCTGAATGCGGCCAAGTACGGTGGGCAGAGGACTGTTGGGCCGGGAGAACCGGATCGACATGCCGCTACGAAGAATGGATGCGGCGGCTTTGTAGATAGGCGTACAAGGCGAGGCCGGCCAGGGCGGAGAAGGCGCCGGCGGCTTGGGCGTTGGAGAGGCCGAAGAAGGAGCGGGGATTGATGCGAATGAATTCGACCAGGAAGCGGGCAAGGCCGGTGAGGATTAGGTACATGGCGAAGACCGCGCCGGGAATTGGCTCGGAGTGATTACGGGATTTATTTTTTTCTCTGATGGAGATTGTTGGGCGAGAGCCCATGCGCCAGAGGAACGCGGCGATCAGGATGGCGACGATTAGTTCGTAGATTGGAGTGGGATGAACGCGGGCGGTGGTGGGGACCAGGCCGTTGGGGAAGGACATGCCCCAGGGTAGCGAAGTGGGGATTCCGTAGTCGCCGTCGCCGGAGAGGAAGCAGCCGATGCGGCCGAGTCCGTAGCCGAGGGCTGCGGCGGGTGAGCCGGCGTCGAGGATGGTGAGGAAGGACGTGCTTTTTCCTTGGGCGGCGTTGCGTTTCACCAGGCGCCAGGCGACGAAAGCGAAAGTGGCTAGGCCGGCGAGGAGGCCACCGAACCAGGCGAAGCCGTAGGGGCTAAAGAGCAGGGCGATCGGGTTGGCCAAAAATTCGGAGGGAGTTTCGAGGAGATGGTAGAGCTTGGCGCCAATGAAGCCGGCGAGGCAGGGAGAAGCGACCAGGGATTCGGCTTCACCGGATTTGGGATCGGCGATGCCGCGGCGAGCGAGGTCGGCGCGGAGGACAAAGTAGGAGACGAGCATGGCGAAGGCGACCGAGAGGCCGAAGGTGGGGATGGTGAGTGGGCCGAGGTGCAGGAACGGAATCATGAGGCGAAGTTCATCTCTGATTGATTGTAGCCGAAATTGGCGAGCGGGTTTGCGCAGGCGTGGGTGAGCGCAAGAAATAGGCGGAGCTTTGGGGCGCGTCGCGGGGTTGTGTTACTGACGATGGTGAATCGTGCAACTTATGGGTGCGGGGGCACGTCCAATGGACTAGAGTGGTGATAAGGATGGATCGGAACACCCTTCCGTCGAGTAAGCGGGTGGAAGAAGGCAAAATGAAGTTCATACCTTTGATTCGCGAACAGATTGAGACAAGCGGGCAGCGAGATTCTCGCTCGGGGTCTTGGTTTGCGTCCCCTAAAATTTTGAGTGGATTGGCGCTGGCGGCGGTGCTTGCTTTAACGCCTTTGCCGACGTTTGCGCAACACGGCGGTGGTGGAGGTGGTGGGGGCTCGCATGGTGGAGGCAGTGGCGGCGGAGGATCGCACGTCTCGGGCGGATCTTCGGGGCATTCTTCGGGCGGACACGCGGGCAGCGCGCCCAGCGGCACAGCGAGATCGAATGGCACCGCGAGTGGCACTTCGGGCGGAGGGCACTGGTGGAATCCGTTCCACGGGAGCAGCTCCAATTCGACTTCGAGCGAAACCGGTGCGAAAGGAACGACGGCGGATTCGACCACCGAGCGGTTCGCGGCGAACAACAATAGCTGGCAAGCGCCGCCGGCGACAGGAACGAATCACACTACAATGAGACATTACGCGACGAACACGGCAGCGGCGCCGCGGCCAGCCATCGCGAGTCCTCCGCATGTTCCGGTGCCTCGGCGTGGGCGTGGCTACGGGGGATACTATCCGTGGTACCCGTACTACGGCGGATACGGATTCGGGCTCGGATTTGGCGGATTGGGTTTTGGCTGGTATGCGCCGTGCGATCCCTTCTGGGGCTGCTATGGATATGGGTTTGATGGCGGACTTGGCTACGGATATTACGGCGGAGGAAGTTTTTCCGGAAATGCCAGCGCGGATTTGACGTATGCGGCGGGGGACGACGCGGGTTCGTCGCAAGAGCCGAATCCTAGTTTGTACGCGCAGGCTCCTGAGACAACTGAGGGAACTGGAGGGCAGACCGCCGGGCCGATTGGGAAACACGTAATCGCGTTGCTCTATCTGAAGGATGGATCGAGCTACGCGGTGACGGATTACTGGCTGGAGAACGGGAAGCTGCACTATGTGGCATCGTATGGCGGCGAGAATGCGATTGATGAGAGCGCGGTCGATTTGCAGAAGACGGTGAACGAGAATGCGGCGCAGGGATTGACGTTTACTTTGCGGCCTGGGCCGGCGGGTGAAGCAAGGGCTCCGGCGGCGGAAGCGCCAAGGCCATAGGGTTAGGCTGGTGGAACCGTGGCGGGGCATGGAAGCGCCTTGGACGAGTTTGGTGTACACGCTGCGTGGTTTGACTAATATTTGAAATGCGCGTATAACTTTTCTTGTTAACCTCGAAAAGTGTACGAAGCAAGAACGTAACGGTCGTGCAACGCGGCCGGGTGAACTTCAGAAGCTGAGTTCGATTCCAGGCAATTCACTCAAAAGACAAATCAACTGCGAGTGGCTCACCTAAACGTGGTCGCTATGTAAGGCGTGCGGCAACCGCAACGGCAACGGCGTACGGCAACGGCACCCACCCTTCGCGAAAGCGGCGAAGGATGGGCCACCCGGAAATTCTGAGTCAACGGCAAGTCAAAAGCGAAGGCGACCGGCTGGCGCAGTCATTTTTCTGTTGGTGTGTGCTTTACATATTTTTCTACGGGAGATGAATCACGATGCCGAATTACAACACGCAGAATCCTCCTTATTCGATTTTTCCCGGGGACGTGGCTTTGGCGTTTAATGCGGAGTCGCCGACGAGCGGGCAGGCGAGCCAGCAGTTTGCTTTGCCGAGTTACGCGGGATTTCCGGAGAACGGGCGAACGATTCGCTGGCAGGTGAGTTTCGCGACGGCTCCGAGCGCGGTGACGATACAGCTGCAAACGGCGATGAATGATGTGGACGCGCAGTATGCGATACCGACCGGCGCGACGAACATGACCACGAGCCTGACCGGCGGTGACAATCTGGTGGCTTCGGGCGTGCGGGCGAATTTCGTGCGGGCCAAGGTGACGGCGATCACGGGCGGCCCGGGCGTGACGGTGCAGATTCTAGGTTAGTAGCCGGCCTAAGCATATTTTGCTGCTCGTGGCTGGACCTCTTCCATACCAAGACTTTCCGGTGATACCGTCTGGGTGACGGCCTCGCGTGAAATTGAATGGCGCGAAGACGAACCGGAGAGGTTTGGTTGACGACGAGGGCGATGAAGATTCTAGCGGTGTCTGCGGTAGCGGTGGTCTTAATGCTAGCGGGCGTGCGCGAAGTATTTCATCACGTTCTGCATCGGAAGGTACTGCCGGTGGGATTCAGTTTATTCAGCGCGTCACCGCGAGCTGCGGCGCGACATGAGGGTGCGGCGGCGGGATGCCCGACAGCCTACGTTCCACCGCTGGATCCGGCGGTGATACCGGCGATTGATCCGTGCGCGAACGGCGGGCAGGCTCCCGGGACGCCGGCGCAATCGGCGGTGCACACGATTACGGTGAAGTTTGATTATGACTTCACGAATGCGCCGGTCTGTGGGGGGAAGCCGAGCGAGAAATGCGTGCAGCAATTTATCGTGTATGACATTTCGGGGCCAAAGAAGATCAAACTGTTTTCGTTGCCGCCTCCGCCGAATGCCAAAGGCAAGATGACCGGAATTACGGCGACGAGTCCGAAGTTGCTATTCGTGGTGGGATATCACCGCATTGGAGTGGCAGCTGCATCGAATGCGAATACGGAGTCGGTGCCGTTCGATTGCAATACGGTGGTGAAAATCGAGCCGAATTTGGCACCGACGACTCCGTAACTGAGTAGATCATTTCCTGAGCCCGTGTTCTGCGGGCAGTTTCTTCCCAATCAACCAGACATGAAAACGTGCATTGGATACGTGCGCACGCGTTGTGGTGTGAGCGCGTGGCGGCGTTGCGAGAAGGCGGCGGGCGTGGGCGACCGGTTGTGCCCGCAACATCGCGAGGCGCTGGATTCGGCAGTGCTGGGGATTTTGGATCAGGAAACCAAGATGGCCGCGTTGAAGAGGAGCGCGGAGCAGCTTTTCACCTGTGCGGGACAGGCGCAAGGACGTGGCGGCAAACCTCGACGCCCGAGCGGCTCGAACCGGACCCGGCGAGCGCGTGTCCCGCAAACCCTTTGATGCTTGAAGTGATTTAGAGCGGCGGAGGAAAAACCTTTGATCGCAGAACACATGCTTGGACCGGAGCCGCAAATGCCGTCAAGAGAGTCGCCGGTTGAGGTTCCGGTTCGCCGCATAGCGCGGATCGATGAAATTTTGAGCGAACCGGGGACGCACGAAAGAAAGGTCAGTCTCGGGTCGGCGATGCGCGCGGAGGGCATGGACGAGCGATTCTGCGCCCGGTTCCGGCACCGGATGGTCGAGGACCTACTGGAATGCCGAAAGCCCGATGGCGTGGAGAAGCTGCGCGCGGATTTCATATGCGAGGTGGAGCGGGCACTGGAAGCCGATCCGGCGGGGAACGACGAGGCGGCAGATGGGATTCCGATGCAGCTGGCGTTCGTGCATAGCGTGCCGCGGCCGGAACGCGGGACGAATGATGACGCGGAGAATTTGAGCTAGGATTGAAATTGGGCCAACGCGAAATAGTTTTAGGGGAGGAGCGAAATCATGAGTGCAAGCAAGACGACGGTGGGGTATGCGGTGCAGTTGGGCGGGATTGGGGCGTTGGTAGTGGGCGCGGTCCTGAGCGCGCATCACATTGCGATTGCGGCGGCGTTTGTGGGCGGAGCAGCGGCGTTTTATGTGGGTGAAAGGATTCGAACGCTGAGCTAGGCGGAAAGAAACGGGAGTGAGCGCGGACGACAAAGAGCAGGGTGAGAAGAAGGCTGAGGCGAACGAGGCCCGCGCTCCAGCGATTACGCGAGTCATTGATCTGGGGCTGAATTACACAGCGTTTCCGAAGCAGCGGCGGTTTCATGTGTCGACGGCGAAGTATCGATTGTTTGGCGGGGCGGCGGGGCCGGGGAAGACCAAGGCGCTGCTGATGGAAGCGATCGGGCAGGCTCATGATTTTCCCGGGGTGAATACGCTTTTGCTGCGTCGGACGTACCCGGAACTGGAGGGATCGCTGCTGCAATATTTCCGGCGCGATGTGCCGCGGAGTGCTTACAAAAGCTTTTCGGAATCGAAGCACCAGGTGGAATGGCTGAACGGTTCGACGACGAAGTTTGGTTATTGCGCGAGCGAAAGCGACGTTTATCAGTACCAGGGCGGGGAATATCTTTTTATCGGGATCGACGAGCTGACGCATTTTACGTTGCGGCAGTGGCAATTCCTGACGAGCCGGAACCGATGCCCGGTGGCGGGTAGCCGGCCGTCGATGGCCGGGGCGACGAACCCGGGAAACATTGGGCACGCGTGGGTGAAGGCTTTATGGGTGGACCGGCAGCCGGCGGCGGGAATGGAGCGGCCGGAAGAATATAACGCGGCGGATTATGAGTTTGTGCCGGCAGGATTTGCGGACAATCCGATTTTCGCGAGAGATGAAGGATATAAGGCGACATTGAGCGCTTTGCCGACGCATTTGAAGCGGGCGTTCCTGGATGGGGATTGGGAGGTGATCGCCGGGCAGTATTTTGATGGTTTTGATGTGCGGCGACATGTGGGGCGGGCGGAAGAGATTGAATGGAAGCACTGGTGGCCTCGGTGGATTTCGATCGACTGGGGATTTGAGCATCCGGCTGCGACGTATTGGCATGCGCAGGCGCCGGCGGTTTCGAATCCGGGGGCTACAGTTGCCGGGGACGCATTTTTTGGTTTCATGAAGAGCGCGGAACAGGGAATGTGCGAGCAGGGCCGGGAGTTTGCGATGGCGCGAGCTGCGGCTGCCGCGGATTCGGCAACGCGGGTGGTTACTTATCGAGAGTATGTGACGCACAGGACGGCACCGCGGGATTTGGCGCGGGAAATTATTGCGCGCAGTTTGAGCGGGAGCGGTTCGGCTGAGGAGTCGCGGGAAAAGATCGAGGCGATTTATCTTTCGCCGGATGCTTTTGCGCGGCGGACGGATGAGGCTTCGATTGCGGAGCAGATGGGGGATGTTTTTGCGGCGGCGGGATGGCCGCGGCCGACTCCGGCGGAGGATGACCGGATCGGCGGTTGGATGCTGATGTACCAGATGCTGGATGCGGGCGAGTGGCACATCACGGAGAATTGCAGCGAATTGATTCGAGTACTGCCCACTTTGATTCGCGATCCGGCGAGGGTTGAAGATGTGGAGAAGATGGACGGGGATGATGCGGCGGATGCAGCGCGTTATGGGCTGAAGTCGAGGTACGCGGCGCGGCGGGCCGGGATGGCACGACCGCCGATGGAGCAGCGGATTGCGGAGCGAGTGACGGCGGAAGATCCGACGATACGAGCGATGCAGGCGCGGAAGGCACAGATCGAGGTGAGGCCGACGCTTCCGGCGTCTTTTGGAAGAAGGCGGCGGCATTGATTTGGGGGGAGAACAGCTTTGATGAGCTTGCGGGAATGGTGGGCGCGGTTGACGAGTTCGCGGTACACGCGAGGGCTCGAGGCGGAGATTGCGCGATTGCGGGGCGAGAATCGGGCGTTGCTGAATTCAATTTTGGGAATCGCGGGCGTGCCGCCGGTGATGGTGACGAGCGCGGAGGCGGCTGATAGTGCAGGGTTGGGAAACGCGGCAGCTTCGCTGAATGCAACGGCTCCGCTGCGGGCAGGGCGACAGCTGAGCGCGAACGGTGCCGGCCACGCGGCTGGTCAGGGTGCGGGGCCGGTGATGCGGCGACGATCGTGGCAGCAGATTTACCGGATGTTGGAAATGGATTCGGCGCGGAAGAAGGAATCGGGCGACGCGGTTTAATGGAGGATGAGATGCCTTTTATCGGCGGGCGATACTACGCAAATCCGGTGGCGGGACGGGCGATCGAGGCGGCTCGGGAGGCCGAGGCGGCGTCGGCGGCGTTGAAGGATAAAGACGGGCGCAGCGCGGACTCGGACGCCGGAGGGGCGGGCGATTATTCTGGTGCGGAGAAGACGCCGGTGCACCGGGTAGAAATTGAGGCGGCGGAGTTGGTGCCTTCGCATAGTGGAAGGGCGCAGCGGGGATTTGTGGCGCGGGTGCATCGGGAGGCGATTCCGGTGACGCCGGGCGGCGATTCGTGGCAGGCGCCGGCTCCAGGACAATTGCCGGCGCGTGGATATGCACCGAAGCCGGAGACTCATGTTTTTGCAGGCCACCGGGATTTGATCGATTTTCTAAAGGGCGAACTGCAGAATGCGGGGAAGGCTTAGGAGGCAGTGGCTAGTGGTTAGTGGCTAGTGACGAGACACTGGTCTAAGATGTGGGCAGCGAGGGGAATTCGCTGAGGCTAAAGATGGGGCGATCGCTGTGGGATACGGCGAGCGGAAGAGATCGAAGGTGGTCGAGGCGCGGAGGCGGGTTTCCGGCGGCGCCGGGTTACGCGCGGGTGGTGATTATTTTGCTGGCGGTGGCGCTGGTGGGAACTCTGGCATGGCAGGGAATTCAGGCGTTGCTGCATCCTGCGGCGAAATATCCGACGGTGAGCGTGCCGGGAACGGCGAATTACGTGGCGCGGGGCGGGACGGCGGCGGGAGCGGCGACTCCGGCATGGCAGGGGGATGTGGCGGACGCTTTGCAGGGGGCGACGGCGGAGGGAACTGCGGGAAACGTGACTGCGGCGGAAGTGCAAGTGGATCGCGCGGCGTCGATTGTGACATCGGCAAGGATGCAAGGGCAGAAGCCGACGGCAGATTTTTATGTGAGGAGTTTGGCGGGGTTTGACAAGGCGTTGAGCACTGCGCCGGAAAATACGCGGCTGATCGAGCATGTGACGCTGGCGAGAATGGAGCTGGCGGATTTGCGGTCGGCGGATGATGGGAAGGCGGCGAGTGGCGCGAATGCGGATGATGCGCCGGATTTGACTTCGTATCCTGGGGCGAGCGCGACGCCGATTTCGAATGTGGGGCCGGACACTGAGGCGCGACACGCGAAAAGTGTGCCGGGGCATGTGGTGATGGCTTCGCCGCGGGCGGTCGGCACGGATGCGGTAGTGGATCCGGGGATGGCGGGTGGAAATTATCTGGATGCGACGTTGATGCCGGAGACGTCGGAGGTTTTGCTGCCTCCGGCGACGCGGAAGTTGAGCGATGGAGTGCGGGTGGAAGGACTGACGATTGAGGGTGCTTCGCAGACTTTGGATGGGGTGCGCTGGCGGAATGTGACTTTTGTTGGTGCGCGGCTGCGGTATGAGGGCGGCGAGATTTCGCTGCAGAATGTGAAATTCGTGCGGTGCCGGTTTGGATTTACCACGGATGCGCGTGGGGCGAAATTGGCGGATGCGATTGCGTTAGGCAAGACGACGATCGAGATTCAGTAGTAGTTCTCTCCTGTAGTTCTGAAGTTTTCAGATTCCTTAAAAGCGAGATACGAATGCCAATCGAGAAAGCTGCGGTTGCGGCAAATTCTGCGTTTGTGCCGGTTGAAGGTCCGTCGCCTGCGGTGGTCCCTGGGATGGGACTAGCGGGTGCGGGGCGGAATCCGTATGGCGCGAATAACGAGCAGCTTCCGCAGCGACTAGAGGCGGCGCTGCGGCGTCTGGTGCATCAGTACTCGTTCGAATCGGAATCGACGCGTCGGGCGGAAATTCGCAGGATCAAGCAGGCGCACCAGTTCTGGCGCGGGTTGCAGTATGTGTGGTGGAACGAGAAGGACCAGAACTGGCATTTGCCTTTCGAGCAGAAATTGGCGGATGGAAGTTCGATCGAGGATTTGCCGCGCTACGAATTCGTGACGAATATTTACCAGGCGTTTGGATTGTCGCTGGTTTCGGTGCTGTCGCAGGATGTGCCGCGGGTGAGGTTCTTCCCGACTTCGGCGCAGGCGGAAGAGGATGTAGCGGCGGCGAAGGCGGCGACGGAGGTGGCGCAGCTGGTGGAGCGGAACAATCGAGTGGGGAATTTGATCGTGGATGAGGCGTTCAGTCTTTGGACGGATGGGAAGGTTGGGGCCTACGTGAGATTTGTGGTGGATGGGCAGAGGTTTGGATTTCATCCGGAGACAGAGATTGCGGCGCGGGAAGTGCGGGTGGGCGAGGATTTGTATGTTTGTCCGGAGTGCGGGAAGGAAAATGCTACGGCGGCTGCGGAGGAGGGGGCTGACTCCTCGGAACGCACCCTTGCGGACGACGCAAGGATGCGGCACCCGGAAAGTCTTAACCCCGAAAATCAAAAACCGGGACGGAGTTGTGATTCCTGTGGGGCTTTGCTGACGGAAGAGGATTTTGTGGCGGCGGAGACGGTTACGGTGCCGGCGGCGGAGACGCGGATGCGGGTGCCGAATGGGCAGGAAGTGATCACCATGGTGGGCGGATTGGAATTGAAGACTCCACCGTGGGCGAATGAGATGCATGAGTATCCGTACTTGCAATGGAACATGGAGGTGCATCAGGCGCGGTTGCGGGCGGCGTATCCGCATGCGGCGGACAAGATTGGATCGCCGGTGCGGACGGGCGGGCAGGAGTACGAGCGCCTGGCGCGACTTTCACAATCGCAGGGCGGGCCACTGACTGAGGGCGGCGACATCAACATCAATTTGATTACGTTCCAGCGAACGTGGCTGCGGCCTTGGGCGTTTTTTGCGTTGGAAGACAAGGCGATGCGCGACGAGCTGCTGGAATTATTTCCGGATGGGGCGCACGTGGCGTTTGCGGGCGATACGTACTGCGAATCGCGGAACGAAAATATGGATGATCACTGGCGGGTCTTGCATGCGCTGCCGGGGGATGGCTCGAGCGGGCGTCCGGCGCTGGGCGATTCGCTGGTGAGCGTGCAGGAGCGATTCAATTCGCTTTCGAATTTGCAGATGGAAACATTCGAGTACGGAATTCCGCCGATTTATGCGGACAGCGAAGTTTTGGATTTCGATGCGCTGCAGAGCCAAACGTCCGAGCCGGGCGTGCATTATCCGGCGCGGGCGAAGCCGGGGCAGTCACTTGCGGCGGGATTTTTTCAGCCGGAGCCGGCGGAGGTGCCTCCGGATTTGGCGGAACATGCGGCGAATCTGATGGGGCCGGTGTCGCAATTTTTGACTGGGGCGTTCCCGGCGCTTTTTGGCGGGGCAATGGCGGGGAACGATACGGCGTCGGGTTATTCGATGGCGCGGGACCAGGCGATGGGACGGATTGGGCTGGTATGGCGGCGCATGAAATTCTTTCATGCAGACATCATGCTGTTGGCAGTGGATTGTTTCCGGCGGAATCGGCCGCACGATGTCGAGGTGACTTTGCTGGGAGCGGGGGCGGCGTTCGAATCGAAGTGGATCCGGTTGGCGGATCTGAAGGGGAATTTGTTTAGTTATCCGGAGACTGATGAGCAGTATCCGACTTTGTGGTCGCAGCAGAGGGCGGTTTTGCTGCAGCTCTTGGGGAGTCCGGATCCGCAGATGCAGGCGGTTTTGGCCCATCCGGAGAATACGGCTTTGATCAAGAGGTTGATTGGGCTGGAGGAGTTTGTGATCCCGGATGAGGAGTCGCGGACGAAGCAGTATCGGGAGATTGCGCAGTTGGTGGGCGAGCAGCCGTTGGTGCATCGGCAGGATGTGACGGCGGCGGTGGCGCCGGATGTGGCGGCTTCGGGGAGTGGGGCGGGAGTGGATGCGGAGATTATTCTGCCGAGTATTTTGCCGGATGAGTTTGCGGACAATCATGTGGTGGAGTTGGAAATTTGCATGAGGTGGTTTTCGTCGGATGCGGGGCAGGTGGCGAAGATCGAGGCGCCTTTGGGGTACGCGAACGTGCGGGCGCATGCGTTGTTCCATCGGGAATATTTGAGGAAGCAGCAGGAGCAGGCAGCTGCGCCGAACCGGGGTGGTATCGCCGGGTGCCACTAACTTCGAAAGACTCATGAAGCACTAGCCGGGAGCAGTGAATATCCGGTGTCTTGGATCAATTCTAGATTCTCCGTCGTATTGGCGTAGTTGCGCATTAGGAACGTAATCGGTTCGTGACTATCGTGCTGGAAAAACCTGGGCGTCCAGACTAGAATGGCCCCGCGTGATGTCCGATCTGATCATCGGATTCCAGAGCTTAATAGGTTCTGCGAAACGGATATGGCGAAGGTTTTTCAGGATTCTCCTGAGAGCGGATGTTCGCGATGTGATGCTCGAGTTTTTCAAGGAAGCGGCGGTCCTTGTTGCCGTGTTCCCTGTATTGGATGTGATCGTCGAGTCGTTCAAACCGAACGGCCCTCATCTCACCTGGCAGCTCGTGGTATGGAGTGAGGGGATCGCAGGGTTCCTGTTATTAATTGCGTGCATAATGTCCGGACTAGCTGGAGAATAAAGACATGTTTCAGGCCACTATCGGACTTCTGGTGCTCACAGGGCTTAGTCTGTTTTTCTCGATTTTATCGGCTAGAAGCCTGCGAAAGAGAACGAAGTCTCGCGCGACTGAATCGACACGTTCGGAACGTCCGGTCAACGTTACCTCAGCAAACACGATCAAGTCTGATGCGATGAAAATGGCTGCAGGAGGAAGTGCCAACAACGAGATTTCAGTTGCGAATTCCGGGAGGTAGGGGTGCAACTGTCGTCAGTCATTCTCGCGCGTGTACTCGGATTTGTCGAAACGTATGATCTTAGCCCTCGCGGCAAGCTGTACTTTCCGGAAATTGTCCCAGAAATTGTAAAACGATATGGATTCTTGAAGTTCCCGAAGCTCCTAGAAGACTTCGACGAATCGAAAGGCGTCGAGTTTCTTGAGGGGAAATATGAAGGCGAGGTTATCCAAAAATTCGTAATCTGGAACACTCTGCTCGTCTTGGAGATTCGTTCCAACACCACAAACGCAAAGCAAATTCTTGAAGGAATGCTTGAATGGGGCGCCGATGAATTCGGATTAAACTATCGGCCCGGGACGATCAAGCGCTTTGGATACGTAAGCGATCTGACTTTTCATAGTGACGCCCCGCTTTTGGAAACGAATCCGGCAGTTGCGAACTTGGCCAGCAAAACGGGCACAGCCGTCTCGGCCATTTGGGGCGATCCAGTCGAGTACCACCCGCTGGTTGTGACGGTGGGCCACGATCCGCTGTCACGCAAAAATGCGATTGCGAACTTCACGATTCAGCGCCGAGCAGAAACTAAATTAATGTTTCAGACA
>CAWIEL010000035.1:0-25955 GCA_963835025.1 uncultured Acidobacteriota bacterium | reverse complement strand
CCTGTTCGGTGTCTCGCGCCTCGATCCTCCCGAAGAAGCCGTGCTCTCCAGTTCGCCCTTGCGCCGCTACCTCGTCGCCGACATCAAGCGCCACGGCGCCGCAGCCAGCGCCAAGACCGCGCTTGAACGCATCCGCGGCAATGGCAACGATTTCGTTCTGCATTTGGACGTCGACGTAATTTCCGACTTTGCGGCAACCAATTACCCCAGCTCGAATGGCCTTACCTTCGACGAAGTCCGCGAAGCGCTTCTGATCTTCGCCCAACAGAAGAATCTGGCCGCAATCGAGATCACCGCCTTCAACCCCGCGAAAGATTCCGACGGCAGCGCCGCCAAGAAAATCGTCGACCTACTCGTGGAAGTCCTGGGCCAAAGGCTCGAAACTCTAAAAGCCGCAGAAGCAGCCGCACCAAAGCCAGCGCCCGCGCCGCCAGTTGAAGCCAAGGCCGTCCCCGCGGCCCCAGCCAGCCCTATCGAAGATCTCCCCACGATCGGTCTTCCTGAACCCGTATCGGGCGAAGGCTGGTCTTCTGATTCACTCGATACCGGAATCGAAACCGAAGAAGAAGCCGCAACGGAATCAGATCATTCCAAACACTCGCTCGAAGGCCCCGAAGACGAGGAATCGAGCCGCTCCAATTCCTAAACCGCGCACGAAACGGCCCCGCAAGACCAAAAAATCTTCCGCTAAGAAGAAGCCCGCCCCTCGTCGCCTCAAAAAATATCCCAAGATACTGATCTTCGACGTCGACGGCGTTCTGGTCGAAACCAGCGGCTCATTTCAACGCACCGCGCTCGAAACCGTCCGCCACTTCACCAAAAAACGCGTCACCCCCAGCCAATTTCACGCCTGGAAAAATCGCCCGGGTTTCAACGACGACTGGAAGCTCTGCACCACCTGGGTCAATCAGCTCGGTTTCGCGGTAACCTTCGAGCAGATCCAAAAAAAATTCCAGGAACTCTACTGGGGCGATAAAAATACAAAAGGTTTCGTCGACGGTGAAAAGTGGCTGCTGCCCATCTCCAGTTTCGAACGCCTCGCGCGCCGCCACGAACTCGCCATCTTCACCGGCCGCTACCACCGTGAGATGGAGCACACTCTCGAGCGCAACGATGTCCGCGCATTCTTCAGTAACATCATGACCGTCGAGAAGGTTACCCGCACCAAACCGTCGCCAGAAGGCCTCCTCAAAATCCTAAACGGTCGCGATCCCCACGACGCACTCTATCTCGGAGACAATATTGACGATGCCTTGGCCGCCCAAGCCGCGGGCGTACCATTCGTGGGCATTCTCCCCCGCAGGAGCCCAGCCCGCCGCCACCGGGGCCCAACTTTGAAGAAGCTCGGCGCCATCACTATCCTCGGCCATATCAATGAGTTAGAAGCCTACCTGAAGAGGCTGCGCCGACCCGCGCGGTCCTAGGACTTTCCGCCCAAGTTCCCTCAAACGGCAGGTAGTACCGTTTAGGCAACCTGTACCATTGCCCGCGTCGTCTCTAAACCCCATATTTCCCTGTAGAGGCGGGGCTCCAGCCCCATACACTTTCTATGAATGCCAACACTCGGCCTGCTGCGGCCCGCGCTTTCGTGCGCAGTCTCAACATCCTGCTCAAGTTCGCGAGAATGTATGACTTCGGCCATCCGCGCACTGCGAAGCAGTATGAAACTGCGTGGCAAGAATTGCATACCGCCCTGGGCACGGGTACTGACGCCGAATCCGGCGTGTTGCTTGCAGTTTCGGGCGATCAATTGCTCCTCGACGGTACACCTCTGGAATCCGCCGCTGCCGAACGCGGTTTCGCCCGCATGCTTTCTGCTGCCGGCATCGCCAGCATTCACTTCGCGCCGCAAGTCACTCAAGCCAGCTTGGCGCGCTTCGTTCGAGGATTTCCCACCGGCACCAGCACCAAACCTACTCAGCTCGTCGAACAATTAAAAGCCGCTCTGCAGGGCGATCCGCACATTCACGTCAATGAAGTCTGTTTCGTTCCGGCGGACTCCGCCGTAGCGCGCTCGACCGTCGCTGCGCAAATCGCCGCGCATACCGTCGGCATGAGCCAGGAAAAATCTGACGAGCTTTTCAACGACCCCGAGAAGCTCCTGCAGTTGATCATGGCTGCGGAAGGGACCAAGGGGAATCGCGGTCGCGGTGCCGGAGACGGCGGCAGCGGGAACGGATCGGACGGGTTCGAGCAAGACGGGAACGAAGGTGGGTCAGGCGGCGGCGGGGGAGGAAACGGCGGCTTCGGTTACGGCGCAGGTGGAAATGGCCAGGGCGGTTATGGCTCGGGAACCTCGGAATCCGGCCAAGTTTTCTACGAAATGGAAAACGCCGAAATTATTCGAGATTTTCCCGTCAACGGCATCCCCGGCGGCGAGAATCCAACATACGTGCAAGGCTCGGTAAATCTGGCCCACGGCCCGAGCGTCGCAGCTTCGTCGGACGCTTCCTCCGGCGCAGCCGGAACTGCGGCGCCCAGCACCTGGAACATTGTCAGTGACGGGAGCAGTGAAGGTGGAACGCCGCTCGCTCCTGACGCCGCTGGTTTCTGGTTCAATAAGGAAGACGCGCCGGCATCGCAGGGACCAGGCAAAGGCAAGAAATCGAGGAAGGGAAGTTCCGTAACGGGCGTTGTCGTTAGCAGCGGCGTCGGAAACGGCGCTGGAAGTGGAGAAGACGCGCAAGAAGGCGGCTCAGGTTTTTCAGGCGGCGGCTCTGGCGGCTCGCGTGCGAACCGCGGAGTTCAAGGCGGAGGCGGTTTCGGCTACGCCCCCGGAGTGACCGCTCGGCGAAGGCGTGCGCGCCGCGTCGGGAACGCGCGGAGCAGGTGGTTCGAGTGCCCGCGTCTGGAACGCAACTGGCGCTCAAGCCGGAGAAGGAAACGGCGGCGCTCCGGGACGTTGGGGTAACGCCACAGCCGGAATTCGTGGGAACCGAAACGCTCAGGCTGGTCCGGGCTCCATGGCCGTCGAAACCGGACTCATGTCCCTGCACGAAGACGAACTCAAGGGCATTCTGCAAATGCTGGGTCAGATCGCCCGTACCAGCGAATCACCGAAAGACAAGCTGGAGGCCGCCGCATTTCAGTCGCGCCTCTCCACACTTCCGCGCCGCGCCCGCTTCACCGTCAGCCAGGCGCTCTCCGCGCTCGCTTCGCAAGCTCCTTCGGAAGTCGCCGACAAGCCGATGCTATTGAAGCTTGCCGAACACATCGCAATTCGCTTCGCCATGGAAAGCTACGAACACGGCGACATCGAAGTGAACGCCGTCCGTCAGGTCCTCGACGAGATGAGTACGGAACTGGAGGGCTTGCGCAAGATTCTCGGCGTCTACGAAGAGAAAATGGCCCGGCATGGCATCAACGTGCAATCGCACGTGGACATGCTGGCCCAGCAATTCTGGTCCCAAGTCCCGGAAGAAAAGCGCAAGTCCGTTCTCGAATCGGGCGAAGCTTGGTGCGTTCCGGCCTCTCAGGTGCGGGAGTATGTGGAGCAGTTGCTCGCCGCCAGCAAAAACGACGAAGCCGAAAAAGTTCTTTCGAACTACGCGAACTGCATCGTCAGCAAGTCCCCAGCGACTCGCCGCCAAACCGCCACGGGTCTCGCCGAACTCGCTGCAACCTTTGCCAAGTTCGACGAACGGTTGCTGCTCTCCACCATCCGCCAGGTCGGCGTTCAGCTTTCGGAAGAAGAAGACTCCGAACTACAGAGTCTGGTCGGCGCGGCCTTCGTGCGTCTCTCGCAGGAAGCTACGAACAAGCGCTCCTATCCCGCGATTCAGCGCGCCGTGGAATTGGTCGACTACGTCGAGAACGAACGCCCCGGTGTTGGCAAAAATCTTCGTCCACGCATCGGTGTTGAAAATCGCTTGCCCGAATTCCTGGACGAAGCCCTGAAGAATGGCTCGGTTCCTTCAGGATTGACCGATCTTCTGCGCCGCATGCCTTTGGTTGCCTCCCAGCACGTCGCCAATCGTTTCAGCCGCTCCGGCTTCCGCGAAGATTGCGATTTGCTGCTTGGCGTGATGCAAACCCTGGGCCCCGAAGCTCTGGACCACTTGCGCGAACATCTTCGTAGCGGCGAACCGAACGAGGCCATCCAAGCCCTCGGCATTCTGGCGCGCTTGGATTCCGAATCGGTCGAGCAAATCCTGCCGCTGCGCATGTCCTCGTGGAAGCGTTCCGCCCACGACCGCGTGGTGCGTCAGATCGCTGCCAGCGGCTCGGCTGACCGCGGCCGTTTGCTGCTCAACCTTTTCGATCACCTCGATCCCCTGGTCCGGCCGTTAGCCGTCGACGAGATCGGCATGAGCGGCGAGCAGGCCGCCGACATGCGCCTTCTGCGCCTCGCCGAAGGCGACTTGCCCAAAGACGCCACGGACTATTTGCGACTGAAAGCCATTGAAGCGCTCGGCCGTCTGCGGACCGCCGGCGCCGAAGCCATCCTTCGCAAGATTGCCGAAGGTCGCCGGGCATTCCGTTGGGCTAGCCCCAGCGAACTCCGGCTGGTCGCGTCGCAATCCATGGTCAAGATCGATCCCGAATGGGTTCGTCACTTCGTTCCGAAGAGCGGTTTGAGCGTCGCCGAATTCTCCATCGAACCGCTCGACGTCGATCCGGAATCGCCCGCGATTCGCCAGCGCCGTTACCCGCGTTTGCGCCTGGAACAGCACGTCGCCGCCAACACCACCAACTTGAAAGAAAATTGCCACGTTGACATTCCCGAACTCGCTTTGGGCGGCGGCGTCGCCATCTGCGAACAGAGCCTGCACCCGGGCAGCATTGTCACCCTGCGCCTGACCACTTCCCAGAAACCGGTCAAGGTTCAGGCCATCGTTCGCGATGCCAATACCCAGGCCCGAGCCTTTGAAGTCGTCGACATGGAACTCGAGGAACGCGCCAAGCTGCGCAAGCTGCTGGTCCAACTGGGCACGGCGCTGAAGGCCTCGACGTCCAAAGAACGCGCCCGTCGGGCCTCGCGGACCATCTCCACGACGGTCTCACAGTAATTTAAATTCAAAGCTCGGAGTTAGCTCTCGGCGTGCTCTCGAATGCCGCGCCGGGGACTCCCGTCCGCGGCTGCGCCCTTAACGCCCACCACTAGAAATAAAACCATCGCTACCGCCGCGAAAATACTGACGGTCTGTATTCCTCGTCCGATCAGCCACAAACTCGCGGCGGCGAATAACGCCGAGATGGCGCAGGAAACTCCGGCGACCGAACGCGACGACCATCCGCGTTGTAGAAGGCGGTCATAGAAGTGGAATCGGTCCCCATGAAATACCGACGCCCCTCGAATCAACCTTCCTAGCACGACGGCTATTCCGTCCAGCAGCGGTAGACCCGCTACCAGAAACGGAAAGAACCATTTATAGACTCCGGGCTGAGCTTGCGCGTGTTCTAGCAAATCAATGCTCAGGAACGCCACGCAAAAGCCAAGCACGGTACTTCCGGAATCTCCCATGAAAATCTTCGCCGGCGGAAAATTGAAAGAAAGAAAACCCAGCGCCGCTCCAGCCAAGGCCCAGGCCACCAGTGTGCCAAAACTCGATGCGCCGCCTGCGGCCGCAACGTATGCGGCGGCGATGATGGCCGTGATTCCCGCAGCCAGCCCGTCCGTGCCATCAAGAAAGTTGAAAGCATTCACCAGGAGCACGACCATCGCGCAAGTCACCAAAATTTCCATCAGCTCGGAAAAATGCCACGGTAAACGCCAACCGCTCGCACCCAAAATCAATCCCGACCCAACCTGCGCCGAAAACTTGACCAAAGGCGACAGGCCGCGAATGTCGTCGACCAAGCCAGCCAGCCCAATAAACCCTAAAGCTACGAACCACCAGATCCCGACGTGCCCCGACGTCAAAAATGATGCGCCGGTGATTCCCGCCGCTAAACCAATCGCGATACTCACGCCGCCGAGCCGCGAAATGGCCCCCTGGTGAATTTTTAATGGTCCCCGCGGATCGTACAATTTCCAGCGTTGGCTCAGCGCAATGACGATCGGAGTGAAAATCAGCACGCAAGCGAATGCGATCGCTCCCCCAAACCAGGCTGCAAACATTAAACCGAAACCCTGCGGAAGAATCGCTTCACATGACGCATGCGCACTCGGCCAGCTTTTCTCGCGAGTCCTCGCCATCCCGCCGCTCGAAATGCCGCCCGAATGTCACGCGCATACAAGCGGCCCAACCCACGCGAGACATCGCGATAAAATTCATCCTCGTAAGACCCGTCGTTGATTTCGGCGCTCAGGGTCTGAAATCGATTCACAATCATTTCGTGATCCGTCGCTTCCGGCACCTTTCCGAATCCCGTCGCATCAATGATCACTGGCCGAACATCGAGTGCCGCTAAGGCTCCCTGTCCATCGAGTCCAGCCACCACCACCAAGCCTTCAGCTTCAAGCGGCGACGCCACGTATCCCGAAACAATACTGCCAAGACCGTAAAAGCAGAACGCATCGGAGCTGTCCTTCCGTGCCACCCGTTGATAAGCGGCAATGCGATGCGAATGTGACGCTGCCACCAGGTCAAACCCAACTCCCGCGAGGGAATTCATCAGGCGCAAATCTTCCGGCTCCGGACGATTGGTTCTCATACAACCGGAATGCAGCAAAGCCACGCAAAATTGAGCTCCGCCACGCTGCAGCGTTTCGCGGGCCAGCTGTCCGCGTGAAACCGTTGCCGGCTCAACGCCTCGTTCCCGATCCTCAGCCGTATCCGAGCTTGCCCGCGCCGCCGCCCAAAAACCCACGCGGAGTGATGCCGGTCCTTCCCAAACAAAAACGTCGGGCTGCTGCAGCCGGTGGCTGTCGCCGCCAATCCCGGTCATGCCGCAACGCTTTATCGCCGCCCGGGTCCTTGCCACTCCGCTATCGCCAAAATCGTACGTGTGATTATTAGCCATCCCCACGGCCCGCGAACCGATCACCCACAAATAATCGAGTGCCGCGGGAGTCGCCGAGACAATGTCACCGAGACCACCAAGCGCACGGGGAGTCAAACCTCCGACATCAAGCACTGCTTCCAAATTCAAAAACGTCGTATCGATATCGCTGAAGTGCCGCATGAGTCGCGATGTGGGTTGAATCCAATCGCGCTCCGCCGGCAGTTTCAAATTGCCCCCGGGTAAAAAGTCACCGGCAATCGCGATTCGACTCACAATCGGCCGCGGAACTGCCGCGCGCCACAGCACCAACCCACCGCTTTTTTCGATCGCCCCCATGTTCATGCCGGCAAATGGGACGAAATCCATCCCACCAGCCGTTTCCTCATTGGATGCCGCCACATCGGCAGCGCCACAACCGTGATGGTCAGGCACACCATAAACCCGGTAGCGCTGCGAAACCCATTCGTCCCCGCCGGACCGCTGCAAAAATACGGAAGAAAAATCACCACAGCCAGAACACTCGCCACCAGAATGTTTGCGCTATCGCCAGGGAGCAGCTGTCGAAAATCCACTCGATTCTCGATGTGATAGGCGATCAAGACGATCGCGTAGCCAACCGCCAGCGAAAAAACCGAAACGGCAACGACCGCAATTCCGCCCAAGCTTCTCCCGGCAAAATAGCCCATCACTGGATTCAAGATTCCCGTCACGGCGCATCCGATCGAAACCCATCGCAGCGAGCCCGTTCCGAGATCCACCACATACGCCGGGTTGCTCAGAATGTTCACCAGCCACCCAATCGCTAACAACGCCACATACTGAACGAAAACAGGCTCATAGCGCCCCAGCCACGCCCGCGAAACCAGTGGACTGAAAACCACTAACGCCGAAAGCGTGGGCACCGACAAGAAAAACAAGAGCCGGTACGATTCCCGATAAATTCGCGGAATCGCCGCCGCGTCAATTTCCTTCAGGCTCGCAATTGTCGGCACCAAAACCAGATTAGCTTGCACAATTAGCTCCCGGAAAGTGAAGACCCATCGCGATGACATGTCGTAGAACCCAGTCATGGCCAGCCCGCCAAATTTTGCCAGTAGTGCCTTGGTCACTGGCTCGCGCACCGCCTGGCTGAAAGTGACAAACTGAAAATGCGCCCCATATCCGCACATTTCCCGGAACAATTTCCTATTCCAGTGATGAGGTATCCACGGAAGTTCAGGAATCGTACGTCGTAGCAAAAGCCAGGTCGCCAAAAAACAACTCAAGGTATTCGCAATCTGGGCGAACGCCAGCCCCAGCAAGCCATAGCGCGGAACCCACAAAAACGCCGAAGATAGATAAACTCCCGACCCTCCCAAAACCAGATAATTCCGCACAGTTATCAGCTGCTGTCCGGCCAGCCCAGCCAGCAGAATGCTCCCCAGAATGCTGAACCAAAGGCTCGAGAAAGCATAAGGAAGCAGGGAGGCCGCCTCGGCCACCCGCTCAGCCGGCAATACAATCCGCAGCCCCCAGTGCGCCAGTGGATAAAGCGCGAGACAGAGCGCCGTCAGCGGCGCAGCGATCGTTAGGATCGCGGTCTCAATCAAGATTGCAATCGTTTGTCGCTCGCCCCTCGCCGCATATTTCGCCACGAATTTCACGATACTTGTCGAAAAGCCCTGATTCGCCAGCGTAACCATCGACGTCGTAGCCAGCACCAGCGACCAGATACCCAGCCGTTCCACGCCGATGCTGCGTACCAGAAACCGATACAGCACGAACAAGATCACCGCGCTTCCGATGACCTGCGCAATCGTGGTCGCAGCATTCCAGAATATTTGTTTGCTCGTCATTGCGGAAAAATCTCAAAAGGCAGGGCAAGCTCAACGCGGAGAAAAATGCGAACGCGAAAAAATCCTAGTTACGGATGGGAGTCCAGGAGCCGGAACCCCGGCCACCGAACGATTTCAATATCCCAAAAAACGCAGCCAAATTCACCGTACAGAAAGACGCCGGCACCGACCACGGCAGCCCAAGTTTCCGGTTTCCTAGCAGGGAACCCACCGCCGCGACCGCAAAGAACGCCAGTAGCCCGAGCACAAACGCCCGATAGAAACTCAATCTCATCAGCAGCGCACCACAGCCCAGCATCCCCAACAAAAAGTAAGGTACCAGCCAGCGCAGCAACTTATGCGACCAGAGCGCCAGCGCAAATCCGAAATAGCGAAAAGGATTCAAAAGAGAACTGTACTTCCGCAACGCCCGAAAATCCTTGCTAACAATCCGCACCTTCAACGCGAACATCGACCCATGATGGTTCTGCGAGAGCCTGGTAGTGACTACCGCGCTCGGCTCAGCCATATTCTGCAAGCCCGCCGCAGCCACGTGCAGCGGCAATTCGAAATCATCGCCAAGATTTCGATCGAGCGGCTGCCACAGCGATCGCCTTATCGCAAAAAGCGAGCCCGACGCCATGGCCAAAATCCCCCGATCACTCTCCTGTCCGCGTAGCCACGATTCGTACCGCAAATAAATCCCCTCATTCTCCGTCACTGCGTTTTCCGCCACGTTCGCGTACGAGGGGCACGCCGTGACCAGCCCCACGGAGGCGTCGCCAAAGCGCGCAACCAAAGCGCGCAACGCGTGCGCATCCATCTCGCAGTCCGCATCCGTAAAAACCAAAACATCCCCCGAGCTAGCCGCCACCAATCCGTTCTGCATCGCGCTCTTTCCCTGCTGCATCGGAAAGGAAATCAGCCCCACGCCTTCAGCCGCATACCGCCGAACGATCTCCTCGGTCCCATCCGACGACCCGTCGCTCCCAATCAAAATTTCCACCAAGTCCCGGGGATAGTCCGCGGCCAAAAGGTTCTTAATTTTCGCTTCAATCGCCGCCTCTTCATTATGCGCGGCCACAATCACGCTGATCGAAGGCAGCTCAAACACACCCGGATCCTCGCCCGCGCGTCTCCAGACCCGCGGCGCAAGCAATCCCGAAGCCAGCGCCAGCGGATAGCCAACGTAGACGTAGACGATAATTCCGGCAAATGCCCAAAATAAAATCTGCACCAAACCTACCCTGGATGGCCTTGTGCCACGGCCTGCTGTGGCGCGCGCCGCACCGATTTACGGTCGCATAAATCGCGGTAGGTTATCAACTCGATCCCATTCAGCCGGATGCATTCGCGAAATTCCGGATCGGTCAACCAGCGGAACTCATCCTGCCGCTGGCGATGTATCGGATCCGTTTCCGAAAATCCCGCCTCCGGAATTCCGGGATGGCAGGCCAATTCGTAAGTCCCAGCCGGCAGGTGGTGAAATGCTTGCCGCCAGGCACGATCGAGTTCCTCCAGATTTCGTCGCTCCTTGCGCATGAACGATATGCGGCTGTCCGGAGTCTGGAATTTCCGCAGCACCGTCGCTTGCAGCGCATTGCGATACAGCTGCGTGAATACTCGGCGAACCACTCCTCCCTCATGCGGCCCTCCCACACTTCTACTGGGCGGCCAAACGGTGCACTTGGAGGCCCGCACGCAAGGAATTCCATACTCCGAAATCGCGCGCTTGAATGGCGCCACGGCGGCCGGATAGATGTGCATATGATGATGCGAATCCGCGTGCGTCACCGAAATCCCCCGGCTTCGCGCCCATCGAATCTGCGCCCCAAACTCCTTCTCGAGTTCCCTCGAATCGACCCGCCAACTCAAAAGCTTCCGAATCATGACCGCCGGCATATGAAACATCCCATCTGCCGCCACCAACGACCCCACTTCACTCGGATGCGAAATTGGCCTCCCCGCGCAAATATTAAGATGGACGCCGACATCAAGCCTCGGCGCGATCGCCAGCCGCTCCACCGCATACTCCGACGCCGCCATGTTCGCCATCAACGACGCGCTGGTTACGAAACCAAAACGATGCGCGATCAGAATCGCGTCCGTAATTCCGCGGCTCATTCCCAAATCGTCGGCGTTCACTATTAGTTTTTTACCCATCATGTTTTATTCCTCGCTGCGACTTCGCAAATTGCGCCGCAGCCCCGGCTGCAACGATCAGCGGAATCTTCCCGCCCGGCAGCATGAAAGGCTCCTCGGCGATTTCCGCGGTCACCCGCATCGATGGCCCCAGAAGCTGTTCGAGTTTGGTTCGTATCCGCATCATCTCTTCCGGCCCGCTGCGGTTGCCAGATATCGCCCGCACGATCACTCGATCCGCCCGGTCATGAATGAACTGGCACGACCTCAACGACGATCCGCCTTTCAAAATCTGATTCAGCGCCCGCGGAGAAAACAAACGGCCATCCGCGCAGCGCAGAATGTCGCTCTCCCGCGTGATCGTCGGAGTCACCAACGGAAACTGCAGGCCGCAGGCGCACGGCTCCTTGCTGCCCCACCGCCCCCGGTCCCCGATCCTGTATCGGACCAGCGGCATTGCCCGGTTCAGGAATCCCGTCCATACCAGGAATCCCTCCTCGCCCTCCGCTACCGGCTGATCCCGCTCATCCAAAATCTCCAAAAATCCAAATTCCGGAATCAAATGCATCTGACCCGCCGAGCACTGCTGGATCGCACCGCAATATTCCGTCATCCCGTAGCTGTCAAATACCTCGCAGCGGAACGCGGCCTCGATCTTTTTTCGAATCCAGGGATACAGCGGCTCTCCGCTGGTGAAAACCGCGTGCATCGGAATTCCCGTTTCCGCTTCCAATGCGAAGTCCGCGAGAATCGCCAGCACCGAAGGAAATCCTTCCAGCACCGAATCTTTTCGCGTTCGCAGGAACTTCAAATAGTCCGGCGCTGTCTTCTGTGACAGGTGAAAAATGCTCATCAATGTCTGATGTTCCGCCGAGTTAACCGCCCAATAAGGAGGCTCGGCCCGGTCCGCCGGCACAATTTTTGCCCCAAACAAGCTCACCCGTGGGTCGAGCGGCTGAACGCCGGCCCACGCCCATTGCCGCAGTAGAATTGCCCAGTTGGCGCTGGCCAATGCTTCCGTGTACGCCACCTGCAAGTTGCCGCCGGTGGTCCCAGTGGTTCCGGCGCGAATCCGGCGGTAAGGAGGCACTTCACTCGAAAGAAAAAGTTCGTGGTTCTGCCGCACCGTCTCCCGCTCGAGCACCGCCAACCGGCGCAGGTCTTCGACTGTGGAGATTTTCGTGAACGGCTCGTCTCTGTAGTACGGCACGCTGCACCAGGCATGGGTAACGGCCTCTTGCAGCGAACGAAGCTGGAACGCCGCGATATCTTCCTTCGACCATTTTTCGTGCTCACGCAGGCTCTTCAAATACGAAAAGGTTTTTCGCGAGTAGCGAATGTTCGAGAGCAGCCAGCCCCGTGCGCTGGTCATCAAGTCCCTTGCTGGCGGCGGAAACAGGTCGTAGATCCCCTGCAGGCGCGCGAGATTCGTTCGAACCAAAGGTTCAAGCATTTCAGTTTTCTCCTGCGGGAAAGAGCGGCTAGTTGGCTGCGACGATGCGTGAATAAAACCTGAGCAGTTTGCGAATCTCGTTCCGGTGGGTGAACCGCGTTTCTATTGCCCGCCTGCCATTGCGTCCCATGCGCGCCGCCGATTGCGGATGTTCCAGCAGCCAGGCGATGGAATCAGCCAAAGCCTTCACATCGCCTGCGGGAAACAGCAGTCCGCCATCGACATTCTTGAAGAACGGCCGGATCGGCGGCAGGTCGCTGGCCACCACCGGCAGCCCACAGGCCCAATACTCAAATGCCTTCACCGGGATGTTCACTCGAAACTTTCGAATATCCTGGAGCGGGCTGATGCCGATCCGCGCGCGGCTCAGCGCCTTGGCCATTTCGTGATGCCCAATCCGACCCTGTATTTCGACCGCGTCGCTCAAACCGAGCAGCCGGATGCGCGCTCGCAAGGCCGCCTCAACCTCGTGGTTGTCGGTGTAGCCGATCAGCAGGACTCGAAGAGGTTTGCCCCGCACGGCCAGCAGCCGGACGGCGTCGAGCAAATTCCAGGTGCCAGCACGTTCGGAGAGGCCCCCGCGATACACCACGTCAAAATCTTTCACGCTCGGCTCAGGCTCCGGGAAAAAATCGAGGTTCGGAAAATTGTAAAAAGTCAGCTTTTCACTTTGGCCTTGCCGGCCAAAACGGCGCAGGCTCAGTGGATCAGCCGTCATCACGCCGTCGAAACATCGTGCGGCCAATTTCTGTACGGACTGAACGGCCTTTGCCATCGCGGGTCGCAACGCGGAAGGCAGCCCGCTCATTGTGTAAGCCATCGAAGGAAAGTCTTCGTAGCAGTCGAACACGATTCGTTTCCCAAAAAATGTTTTCATCGCAAACGCCAAGGGCAGCAACTCTGGATCTTGGAAATGGTAGACAGACGCGTGATGCCGCAAAAGAACGCGCAAGAGCGACGGCGACGCCAGTAAAGTCCGGATTTTTCCTGTCCGCTTGGGCAGCAAAACGAAACGAACATTCGGTTGTTCTTCGCGGCCGGCGGCAGGCGAGGCGTAAATCACCGAAACGCCTGCGTCGGCCAGAGCCTTGCACTGCATATGGAAGGAACGGCTTTTCAATTCGTCATGGGCCGCCGTGAAATGGCACACGGTAAAGTTCGACGCAGGGCGCTCTACCGGGCGAGAAAGCAGAATTTCGATTGTCTGGGT
The DNA here is from genome assembly GCA_963835025.1 of uncultured Acidobacteriota bacterium. GTDB lineage: Bacteria > Acidobacteriota > Terriglobia > Acidiferrales > UBA7541 > Palsa-295. Next base: position 12,448 of record CAWIEL010000035.1, on the reverse strand, counting down.
AGCCAAAGGTCCCTCAAGGAAAGGAGAAACTAAGTCGCAGTGTTTTGCGCTGTCGAAAGCACCAAGGTATTCGCTTCCGACGCTCGCCGGCGAATCTCGCGTACCACGTAAACAATGCTCAAGAAAAGCCACGTCGAGCGATCCGAATTGATATCTCCGGTATTCGTGGCGTTAACAATTCCGACCAGCAGGAGTGCCGCAGCGATCTGCGACAAAGTCAAAAATGGCGACGCATGATCATTCACCTGCCTCCACGCTTCCCGCACCGCCATCACGAATAATGTGACCACAAGCAAACCCGCCATCATGCCCATTTCACAGCTGATTTCCAGAAATATGTTATGCGGCCAGTTGTAGAGCCCGGCGTTCGGCGAATAGTAGCGAAATCCCTGAAGGCCCACTCCCAGCAGCGGATGTTGTTGCAACAGGCTCCATCCGTACGTTAGCAACTCGGCCCGAAAAAACAGCAGCGCTTTGACGCTCTGGCAATCCACCAGCGTTCCCAGATATTCGAAGGATGCTCGTGGAATATTGACGAAGGGCAGCAACGCGATCCCAGCCGCGGACATGCACCCCAGATCGAGCAGCAGCTCTCGATGAAAAGCCACGCTGATCAGCAACACAAAACCGAGCGCCACCGCCGCCCCGCGGGATCCAGAACCGATTAGCGCCACGGCCGGAACCGCCAGCACCGGATACAACATGATCCGCTTTAGGAATCCCCACCGCGGCAGAACGCCGAACCAGATAATCAGAATCAATCCGCAGGCGATATGGCCCAGTCCAATCGTGTTGCTGCTCGGCGTCACCAGCCGATCCGAACCGCCCAGTGAGTTGAGGGAATAGGCGCAAATCACAAAAGCCGCGACCGAAAACCCCACCAGGAAGGTTTTCATCGCTGCGGCTCGACCCAAAAGAAAAAAAGGTGCGACGATCACAATGCCGGTCACCGTCAAAAAGCGGCTGAACTTCTCCAGGCCCGCATCAAAAACCGGTGTGTAACTCAGGCTGGCCGCCATCATCACCACCAGCGCCAGAACAAGAAAATACGAGTCGGGCAACCGCACAACCGGTTTGCGACGCAGAAAATTGAGCAGAATCCCCGCCACTAGAATCCCGCCCAGGACCAGTGTCAAATCCCAGGGCAGCAACCCGGCCACTCGCTCGTCGCCCTTTACATCTCCGACCACGACGTACAGAGCCAAAGCCAGCTCGGGATACATCAAAAGGATCGCGAAGCCCGCCATCCCCAGTATCCCCAAAGCTGCGGTGCGCGGAGTCGCTTCGATCGCGCAGAGCAGTAAACCAAATCCTATCGAGAGACCTAGGACCACCAGCGTTTGCGCGGCGTTCGCGTCGTATCCGAAAATCGGTGAAACCCCGCGCTCGGTCGCAGGATTCAACGGCGATTCTCGCGAGCCGAGAAAAGCACATCGATAACTTGCCGTACCTCGGTCAATCGAATCGGGGTCGTGCTATCCAGGAGTTCCCGAGCCGTATATCCGTAATCGGACATGTATTCAACCAGCTCGGATATGTTCCGGCCCAGCAGCGGATACGCTCGCGGCGCGATCTCGCAAATGATTTCCGGACGCTGCGGCGAACCGCGGAAGAAAGCTTCAAGTCCTTTGAGGACCGGTAACTCGAAGCCTTCCGCATCGATTTTGATTAGCCGGACACTCTCGATCGCGCGCTCGGTCAGGTAGTTGTCCAATCGAATCACCGGCACCTCGATTGTCGATACGATTTCTGGCTCGGCCTTGTAATCGGCAACCAGCGTGCTCTGTCCCGGTTCGCGAGTGACGTAAATCGTGCAGTTTCCGGCCAGTTCTCCCACTGCGCCGGCGTTTGCTCGAATCGAGTAGCGCGGGTTCATCTCCGCCAGCCGCTCGACCCTTCGAAAATAGTCCGGCACGGGTTCAAAGCAGTGTACTTGCCCCGCCACTCCCACCAATCCCGCCGCGATTGCGGACAAATAACCAATGTTGGCGCCGACATCCAGAAACACGTCGCCGGGCCGCAGAATCCGCTTCATCGTTTCCACGATCGGCACCGCGTACGAGCCGAAGTACATCGGGGCCGTGCCGCGGTACTGGTCTAGATCGAATTCGAAATCGATATTCTCGATTCGCTTGCGTGCCGGCAACGGAGGCATGCGCCGCCGGGTGCCCAGCTTGGCCACCAGCACGCGATAGAAAAGCCCGGGGTTTCGTGTCAATAAAGTGGTTGCTCGCGTCGCGCTTGCCGTCAGATTCATGTTCACTCCGGAGAATTGCCCTCAGCTTGCTTGCTGGAAGGCGGGCCTTTTGTCCGCAACAAGTTCGGCATGCGCGAAAAGTTTCTGGAGTCCACTCATCGACCGGTAATCCTCTTCGCGAATCCGATTCTCTCGAAGAGTCCGCACCACTCCGGTCTTGTAGCCGTGCAGATCCAGCTTGATTGCCGTTCTGGGCAAGTTGAGCGGGCTTCCCGGAGTGCCCCAGGCCGGCCCTTTGTGGATGCCGTTGCCGTGAATCATCGCGATGCTGCCGCGCCTGGTGCGCAACGTCGCCCAGGTATTTCGCGGATATATGCGCTGTACTTCTTCATCACTCATCCGCCCATCGTTCGCTGCAATTCCCAAATCACGCGATAGCCGCGGCCGGCACGAGCGAACGTCGTAGTGATTCGATCCCGGCACATAAACGAGTGGCCCGCGCGTGTCGTCGATATCCACCAGATAAACGAAGATCTGCACCGAATCCGATTCGTCGTTGTCTTTGTGAAAATTGCTGGAATGCAGCGGCCGGTTGTGGGGAAAGTCCCGAACCACCGTTACCCGATAGAGCGGCGGCACATATCCCAAAAAGTGCGCCGCGATTTTCAATAGGCTTTCGTGAAACGCGATCGGGAGCACTTCCGGAATCTGAATCAGCGGGTCGCGCAGCGCGATCATTTTTTCCGTGGCCACCAGCTGCTCGTAAGACAGCCCGGCCAGCGAATCCCGTTCCTTCGACTGGACCGAGTAAGCGCGAAGTGGGTCAATCTGCAGATCGCGAAACAGCTGGTCCGCCTTGGAATGAATTGAATCGATCAGGTCGTCCGCAAACAAACCTTCGATCAACGCGTACCCATGCTGCTGCAATGACCCCAACTGTTCCTTCTCGAAGTCATTGAGCGCAAAGATCGCCTCTCGCCGGCGGAAGAGATCCCGCATCCCCGCCCCCGCAATTTGCCGCGAGTAAAACAACCTCGCTTTGCAGATCGCGCTATAAAAATACGGCTGACGGCGCACCGCGCTGAGCAAAAATGGCGGACGTGCAGAATTCATGCGAATTTCTGGAATCATTTCATCTCTGTAAGGCTGGGTTAGAAAGACTTTTATAGAAAATGCTCAAGTGCGCCTGCCGCAAGCCTAAATCTTGAAGCGTTCCAAATTAATCGGCCGCGCCCGCCGCCGCTGCATAGCGCCTTTCGACCACCACTTCGGCATCGCCTGCCATAATCCCCGCTGCATGCCGGACCGCATCGCAAACTTCGATCACCATACTCTCCGTCATCCGCGAAAATAACGGCAACGCGATGCAGCGGTCCGCACCATCCTCCGTGTACTTCAGCTCGCATGTTGGCCCCGCCGCAAACTCCGCAAAATACGGCTGCTGATGTATCGGAGGGAAGTACGCTTGGCAGGCAATCCCACGCCCGCGAAGATAATTCATAATCGAATCGCGTCGATGCTTCGGCTCAGCCCCCGCAAGTCGAATCACATATGCAAACCAGCTCCGGTTATCGCTCGCCGACGCCACCGGCAGCATCACACCCGGTGTTTGCGCCAGATGCCGCGAATACAACGCCGCCACTCGCGTTCGTTCGCCCAGCAACTCCTGAATTCTTTCCAACTGTGCCAATCCCAAAGCGCAGTGCAGATCGCTAAGCCGGTAATTGAATCCCAATCGCACGTGACGCAGCCACTCCGACCCCTCGTCGCGCCCCTGATTCCGCGCACTTCGGCATTCCATCGCCACTTGCGGGTTGTCAGTGACAATCATTCCGCCCTCGGCCGTGGTCATTTGCTTGTTGGGATAAAACGCAAACACGGACGCATCGCCAAAAGTCCCGACTGGCTGCCCTCGGTATTCTGCGCCCAACGCCTCGCACGCATCCTCTAGAATCATCAAATCGAATTCACGCGCGATCTCGACAATTGCCCCCATGGCGCAGGGCTGCCCGAAAACGTGCACCGGCAGAACCGCCTTCAGAATGTTCCCAGTGCGCTTGTTGACATGCCGCGATTGCAGCCGGTCCCAGCGGTAGTCCTCGACGATCGCCCGGCGAATCTCATTCGGGTCGATATTCATCGTCTCCGGCTCCACATCCACAAAAACCGGCGTAGCCTTCTCATACAGCAGGCAATTGGTCGAAGCCACGAAACTGAACGAAGTCGTCAGCACGTCGTCGCCCTCGCCAATACCCAGGGCCCTCACCGCCAAATGCAATGCCGACGTCCCACTGTTGGTCGCCACCGCGTACCGCGTCCCAACAAATTCTGCAAACGCCTGCTCGAACTCCGCCACCCGCGGCCCTAAACTCAGCGCCCCGGAACGCAAGACTTCTGTTACCAGCTGAATTTCTCGCTCGCTAATGTCCGGCTGCGATAACGGGATTCTCATGCGGCCTCCATCGACTCAAGCTTAGAAGATTGATCAACCCGCCCGCGAGCCGGCACTTCCTTTTTTCGATTTTCCCGGAAGCCCGGAACTACAGCATCCAGATAATCGAGCAGCGCGTCTTGATCTCCGTGCCCCAGCAACTCTTCCATTCGCTCGATCTTTTCGCGCATCCCCGCCGGCTGCGTCGCCTGATCGTTGATTCTCAAAATTCTCGAATCTTCAGTCGCCACCGGACGCTCCCACTCCTCCCACAAATCTTCGCTGACTTTTTCCCCTTCATTCAATCCGGTGAATTCAATCGCCAGATGGCCTTCGGCGCGCAATCCAGCAAAAAGCATCATGGTCTTCGCCAGTTCGTAAATGTTCACCGGGTCGCCCATCTCGAAAACAAAAGTTTCGCCGCCGTCACCCAGCGCCGCAGCCCGCAGAATCAAATGCACCGCCTCCCTCACCGACATGAAATAGCGCGTCGCGCGCGGATCCGTCACCCGAATCGGATCGCCTTTCTGAATCTGCTCCCAGAAAAGCCGCATCACGCTACCCGTGCTCCCCGCCACGTTTCCAAACCGCACATTTGAAAATTTTCTCTTCACGCCGTCGCGCGCCAGATCTCGAATACAAAGCTCCGTCAATTTTTTCGACAGCCCCAAATAACTCCGCGGCCGCACCGCTTTGTCCGTCGATATATTCACGAACCGCGTCGCGCCGCATTCGATTGCCGCTTCGGCGATATTTCGCGTCCCCAGCACGTTGTTCCGGATCGCTTCCTGCGGATGCAGTTCCAGAAGCCCCACATGCTTGTGCGCCGCCGCGTGGAAAATAACGTCCGGCCGCTCCCGCATCAAGACTTCGCGCACGCTGTTTCGGCACACCAGATCGACCAGCAGCGGCTTCACTCGCTGCGCATCCATCCGTCCGCACAGCTCACGATGAATGTAAAATAGGCTGTTTTCAGACTTATCCAGCAGCAACAGCTTGGCCGGCCCGGCGGCGGCAATCTGCCCGCACAATTCCGATCCAATACTCCCGCCCGCCCCGGTGACCAAGACAATCTTCCCGCCCACCACGCCCCGCGTCTCCTCCACGTCCAGCGAAATTCTTTCGCGCTGCAGCAAGTCTTCAATTCGCGGGCTGCGCAGATCCCGCAAGGAAACTTTTCCACCCGCCAGCTCCGTCAGCGAGGGCAAAGTTTTCACCGGTATCCCCGCCCGACGGCACCCGCTCAAAATATGCTGAATCTGCGCCACGGTCGCGCTTGGAATGCAGATCAAAATCTCTTCGGCTCGATACCTCGCGGCAAAGTGTTCCAACTGCCCGGTTCCACCGGCCACCAAAACCCCGCATATCGAGCGGCGCCATTTTTCTGGATCGTCATCCACCAGCGCCACCACCCGCAGCGCGCCTGCTTGTTCCTGCGCCAAAGCTTTCATCAGCGTGATCCCTGCGTCTCCGGCACCCACCACAATCACTCTCTTCCCGCTCTTCCGCCAAATCATGCGCTGGGCCTTCACCACCCGCGCGCCGAAATGCAATCCCCCCCACAAAAGCACTACAAAACACCAATCCAGAATCACCAGCGCCGCCGGCATCTTGAGCCCCGCAAATAATCGCAAGACGACTGCCCAGTTCGCCAGCGAAGTCGCCGTCGCCACCGCCACGATCGAAATTAAATCCGGAATGCTCGCGCTTCTCAGTGACCGGCGGTAGAGCCGCACGATTGACAGGCCAGCCAGCCGGAAAACAAGAAGCAAGCTCAGCCCCCCCGCCAGAAATCGCAGCGTCAAAAGCTCCGGCCGCGACTCCGCCACCAGCATCGTGGCCCCAATAAATCCTGCCGCCGCCAGCAACAGTTCCGCCGCCAGCACAATCGCCGAACGATGGTTTCTCCATATCCAATCGATCCCGCGCGATAGGAACGCTCGGCCACTGTGTCCCGGCCAAAAAACTTCGCGGGAAACCTGCTCAATCGAGGCGCTGCTCATCGAAAGACCCCATTTGTCTCCAGCCTTTGCATCCCAAGGAGACGTACTACGTTAATCCCATTTGGCCCGCCTGATAGGAACAAATTCGACCGCAAAAAGCGTCCCGGCGCTGTACGGCGCTCCGCCCCCGGAGTCACACCCGCCATCCAGGCGCACCCCACCGTCTGCCTGGCGACTCGTCAACGCCCGCCCTTTACAGTTTTCGATAAATTATTTCAGGAATCGGAAACTTTCTACGGTTTAACACCGCCCCCAGCAGCGGCACCTGCGCGTTTTCGACGGTTTCCTTCGCCAGCCGTGCAGATTCGCGCCGGGTTTCGTTCGAACCCACCACCAAAACCATTCCGTCGGTCATCTGCCCCAGCAGAACTGCATCCCCGTACAGCAATACGCCCGGCGTATCGAGCAACACGTAGTCGAAATCATCCCGCAATTCCGTCAGCCGCGTTCGCAACCGCACCGGATTCAGCGAGCCATTCGGCTCCTTGCCAATCGTTCCGGCGGTGATCAGCCACAGCCGGCTCCCCGAAGCCCGGCGCGCATATTCGTGCATCGGTCTTGTGCCTTGGATGGCGTCTGCGAATCCCACTTTGTTTTCGAACCGGAAGTGGTCGTGCAACGCAGGCGATCGCAGGTTCGCATCCACCACGCAAACCGTCCCGGCAATCTGCTCCGCTAGCACTTCGCTGGCCCGCGCGCAGACCCAACTGCAGCCCGCCGATTTGCCCACCCCGGCAAAGGTAACGGCTCCCGGCGCCTGCGCCGGCCCGGGATAAATGAACAGGCGCTGCACCAGTTTAGTGATTTCGTCGTCGATTACGTCCTGCAGCTTCCTGCTTCGTTGCCGTGTTTCGCTTGTTCGGTTCGGCGATGCCGCAACCGGCGGGCGCAAGGGCGGCCCGTCATCCGAATTCAGCTTTTGAAAAATGTCGAAGTTGCGGCTCACCGCAGATCCTTCACTTCTTCGTATGACCCGGCAGGCGTCTCCGTCCCGGGAGCCTCTTAAATCCCTTGCGCAGGTACAACGGCAGCCGAAGCCGCCGCCCGGCCTCGATATTCCCGGCGATATGCATACCCGGATTCAAAGTCACGACTTCTTCCCGCACGATCTCGTCGAATCGGCCGATATATTGGATCGCCAGATCCCGAAGCGTGACCTCTCTCTCCACCACTATCGTCAGAATCTCGTCGTTGTGCGCGAGCCCCGCCGAAATGCTCGCTGGCGTCCAGCCCGCCGGGGCGCCGGCGATCGCCCCCTGTCGCTGGTCCACCACCTCAGCCTCGGAAGCCGCCGCTTCTCCCAAAATTTGTGCCGTCAGCGGTGCATTGATCGAGCTGTCTGCTTCCGCATCCCCCGAAGTATCGATCCGCTCCATCGCTGGAGCGTCAGGCGAAACACTTTGCTCCTGGCTCAGGCTCGACCTCTCCGCCACAGACGGCGTCGTGGAAGCCATCAGCGTATCGAAAGGCAAAACCCGCGTCCCTCGCTCCCACGCAATCCAGGAAAACGTCATCAGCAGCATCACCATGCAGAAAACGGCGAATGCCGGCATCATGAATCGCTCAGACGACTTACTCGCGCGCGGCGGCATTTGCGTCACTGCTTTTCGTGCAGCAGGCGCGACCTGCGTCACTACCCGCCTGGTGGGGACAGGCAACGCCGGCGCTGCGTGCGATTTCGGCAGCAGGGACTCCATCTCCACGTCCGCCGCTGCTTCTTTCACCATCCGCGCATCCACCTGCTTGGCATTCATCCCATACGCCACGGACATCGAGTTGAAGCACAACGTATTGATGTTCCGTGGTATGCCCCGGCTGTATTTTGCGATGCCCACCCGCGCTCCCACCGTAAACAGCGGCGCTCCCGAATAGCCCGCCACCCACAACCGGTGATCGATGTAGGCGTTGACCTCTTCCGCCGTGAACGGTTCCAGCCGGATCACCGCCGAAATCCGTTGGCGCAGTTGGGCCATCGACGGCCTCGAAAGGTGCTCCGCCAGTTCAGGCTGGCCCGCGATCACGATCTGCATCAATTTCATCCACGGCGTCTCAAAATTCGAGAGCAGGCGGACCGACTCCAGAACTGGCTCCTCCAGGTTCTGGGCTTCGTCGATCACCAGAATCAGCCGGCGACCGGCTTTCATCTCCGCGACCAACACTTCGTTCAGCATGGCCTGCATCGAAGGCAAGTCTTTCCCGGCGTGATCAATGCCCAGCTCTGCCAGAATCTGCCGTATCAAATCGCGCGAGCCGCAATCCGTCTGAAAAATAAACGCGGTTCGCGCTTTCCCGCGTAACCCCTCCATAAATTGATAAAGCAGGGAAGTCTTGCCCATCCCGGGCTCCCCGATCAGCGCCAAGAATCCCCGGTGGCAATCCGTGCCGTACCACAACGAGGCCAACGCCTCGCGATGCTGCGCTCCCATATGCAGAAAACGGGGATCGGGCGTAACCCCGAACGGCTGCTCGCTCAGTCCAAAATGTTCGAGGAACATTACTCTCCGGCCTCGCCGCTCGGAATTGACGCCAAGACCCTCGTGTCCAGATAGCGGTATAGTTCATCCGGCGTCCGGAAAGAGGGATCCAGCCGATCCACAGCGTAGGCCGTCCCCACGCTGACCACGCTCGCCGCGAAAAAGCCGCCGATCAAAATCCAGGCCAGCTGCAGCGTCGGCAGAGCCGGAACCGTAGCCGCTTCCGCAATCGCCACGTTCACAATTCTCTTACTGTCCAGCGCATCAGAAATTCGCGCCTCTTCCCGTTTCCTCACGTACAGCAGGTAATTGTCTTCCGCGGTCTTGACGTTGCGTACCAGGTCGGTTTGTTCCAGCCCCTTGGTATCGAGTCGCTGCGCCAGACCTTGATAGTGCCGCACCACCTGCGCCGTCGCATCGGCTTGGGCGTTTAAGCCGATGCGATCGGTTTCGGCGCGGGACAACTCCGTCGCGATCCAGTCTTGTGCCGGCAGCCGGTCAGTCGTCACTTGTTCCACCGGCGATTCTTGGGCCTTGGCAATTGCCGCTCGCGCATCCCGTATCTGCGCGTCCACTTCCACCACCGGCGAATACGTCGGCGCATACTTGGTCAGCAATTCGCTTCGCCGCAGTTGCAGGCTCAGCAGCGTGCCTTCCAGCGTCGCCATCAGCTGCGCGTTCTCGCTCTTGCTGACCTGGGTGGTCTGCCGGGTGGGCGTCACCAGCGCTTGATTCCGTAGCGCTTCCGCCCGGGCCTTGGCCTGCGACGAATTCGCGTGCGCCTGTTGCCACTCGGCCTCGAATTGAGTCAGCTGCTGTAGCACCAGCTGCTTTTGCGAAGCCGCCTCGATGATCCCTTCGCGCGCGTTGAATTGGGTCAACTCCGCTTCGGCCCCGGCTAGTTCATTCTTGTAGCGAGCCGATTCTTGATCGAAAAATCGGAATGTTCCGGGTGGTCGATGCACCGCGGCATGCTTCTCCTGATACATCACCGCCAGCGTCTGCAGCACCCGCGCCGCCAGCTCCGGATCGCCCGCGGTGTACGACACCCGAATCAAATCCGTCTTCTTCATCGGGTCTACGATCAGCCGCTGCTCCAGGTCCTGCACGGCGCGCGCCAGCCGGGTCTGCGGGGAAGACGGGGTCTCGCGCACGAAATCTCCCAGCGCGTTCAGCCACCTGCTCGGCCCTGATTTAGGCTGATCGGCCAGCGAACAGGCGATCACCACCCGCTCCAGCAGGTCGCGGCTCTTGATCAATTCGACTTCCGAATTCAGATCCTCCTCGCTCACCGCCGGCACGATTCCGGGGCCATTTACGTTGTCTGGGTCCGGGGTCACCACCGCATCAACCCGCTCGCGATTGACCAGGATCTTCATTTCCGCTTCGTACTTCCGAGGCAGCAACAGCACGCCGGCCAGCGCGCCGAAAATTATTCCCAGGAAAATCAGCGAAGCCAGCCGCCGATGCCGGAAAACCGGCATCAAAGCGTCCCGTAGCGTGAGCCCCAGAATGGGCTCTCGGCCCGTTTGAATTGCCAGTGCGTCGGTCTTCGGCTTCAAGTGGGGCTCCCCGTTCTCGCGCATCAGGGCCGAAAGTCGTAATACGAGCCCATCCCGTAGTTAGGAATGAACTTCTTCACCTTGGAAATAAAATTCTGCGGAACATAAAGCATGTCGCCCGATCGAATTTCCGGATCTTCGTCCACGTCATGCCCTTGCAGGATGTGTTTCAGGTCGAGAGGCTTCACTTCCAGCCACGAATCGTTCACTCGACGGAACAGCAGCACCTGCGAATGTTTTGCGGATTCCATGAATCCGCCGGCTATCGCCACCGCCTGCGTCGCGGTGGTCTCCCCGCGCAGGTCAAACTTGCCCGGCTTAAAAACGTGCCCGCCCACGATGAAGTAGGGTTTGTTAAAATCCTTCAGTTCCAGAGTAATTAGCGGGTCGTGCAAAATCGGTTGGTACGCCGTCTTAATCACCGCAATCGATTCCTGACTGGTCAGCCCCTCCAGATGCACGTCGCCAACTCCCGACAAGCTCACATATCCGTCAGGCTGAACGTTCACCGTCTGGTTGAATTCAGGAGTTTGCGGAAAGGTAAGGGCGATCACGTCGCTGGCGCACAGCTTGTAACGCGAGGTATCCCGCCGCCGCAAGGCAGGGCGCCCATCTTCAGGTACCGGCGCCCCGCCGGCAGCTTCTTGGCCGGATGCCTCCGGCGGCTCGTAACCTCGATCGGAGAAGGGGACTACCTGCTGAGCTTGAGCTTTGTTCTGCGCCCTGGCCGGAGTCGCAGCGGCCAAGCTGCACAGCGCGCAGCCCACCAGGAGAGCCACCCGCAACCGTTCGTCCGCTCGCTTCAAGCAATTCAGCACGTCTCGCGCTCCACGTTCTCGCACACGCTCAACTCGAAAACAGATTTACTCGTTGATGGCACACCGCAAATCCTGACCCGTCCGGCGTTCCCTCTAAATTGCCCAGCTTGGCGTCAGAGCGCAGAACCCGTGCTTCCGCTTCCATCCGCATCACCCGCGTCTCCGGCCCCACTACCGGCAGGAATATGCTGAGTGACACTGATGCTCCTAGCGGCGGGCACTGCTCCGTCATCACGAATGCGCCTCTCTGACCCACATCTCGCGTATATCCCCGGCTCTCGCGTCGCTTCCCACTGGAATCGTCCCACGCAAAAACGGCACGGACATGCAAAGCGTGGCGAAGTGCGCTGCGCCGGTCGTTTGCCTTCGATCCGCCCGCGGATCTCTCTGCCTGCGGAACTTTTGACGCGCCGTTGTGTTGTTGTTCCTTCTGCATTTTGTTTCGGTGGGCTAACCTACGCTTGCAGGAGCCGCGTCGCAAGAGGCCTAAAGTCTAGCTCGCGCCAGCAAGTTGTATCCGTGGTAACCGGCACAAACGGTGTCGATGAAGTGTGTCGAATGGAAACAGCGAAGTACGAAATTGCCTAAGGAAACTGAGACGAAAGTCTCATCGTGGCGCTTGAGACGTTTGTCTGACGCACAGAGGAACTTTTGTACTTATTCGCCTGCTCGTCCGATCTTGTTTCGGGCTGAATCGCGACTCGACCCTGACGAGGGCCTGGAATCTAACTCGCTCGCCTGCCATCGGTTAGAGAGCTCGGCGGTCGCTAGGTCGCGACAATCACCGCCGCGCATCACGCTAACCGATCGCGGCTACCAACCTTCGTTATATTCCGATTGACCGGGAAAATTACCCGCGATTCTTGCCACCGACAGCTCCCACGCCAGCCTCAAAGCAAGGCAAAATCCTTCGTTCTTGATCTGGTTTCTTTGCCTCGGCAACGCGAAATCCCACGTGCCGCT
>CAWIEL010000034.1:0-32651 GCA_963835025.1 uncultured Acidobacteriota bacterium | reverse complement strand
TAGCCTCAGGAATCGCCTACAACGAAGACGGCATCGCTCGCGCTGGAATGGGCGTCGACGCCGCGGACTACGACCGCTCTGGATCATCCAGCGTTGTCATCACCAATTTTTCGAATCAGATGCTGGCGCTGTATCACAACGAGCGACACGGTTTGTTCGTCGACGAAGCTCCGCAGTCGGACGTCGGCCACGCTTCCCTGCTGACCCTCGGCTTCGGATGCTTTTTCTTTGACTACGATCTCGATGGCTGGATGGACTTGTACGTCGCCAACGGCCACATCGAAGACGCCATCGAACGCGTCCAGCCCCGCGTGCGCTACGCCGAACCGCCGCACTTGTTTCACAATTTAGAAAACGGAAAATTCCAGGAAGTGACGAAATCCGCGGGGGCATCATTCGCAGCCCCGAGAGTCGCGCGCGGTGCAGCTTACGGCGACATTAACAACGATGGCGCGCTCGACGTCCTGGTCGCCACCAACGGCGGCCCCTCCGCGCTGTTTCGCAATACCGGCGCGACCAACCACAGCCTGCGCATCAAACTAGTAGGAACGAAATCGAATCGCGATGGCATCGGCACCGACGTGAAACTTACCGCAGGCGGCGACACCCAGAACAAAGCTCTGCGTAGCGGTTCGAGTTACCTTTCCTCAAGCGAGCTGATTCTGACTTTTGGCCTGGGCGCCCACACTCAAGCTGACACCATCGAACTTCGCTGGCCCAGCGGGCAAACGGATTCCTTGAAGAACGTCGCCGCCGACCAGGTCATAACCGTCAAAGAAAAAGAAGGCATCGTAACCGCAAAGCCGCTGGCAAAACGGTAGAATAGCGGCGAGGCCTTACCTGATGCAGAAATGGAAGTGGCTGTTCGCGGCGGCAATCTCGACTGGCATGGTGGCGTTGTCAACCATCGGGGCCGCGACTCCGCAGCAGAACGCGCACCCGCAGCACTCCTCCGCGGCACCAAGCGAAACCCCCGCCGCGGAGACTCAGAAGACCGACCCGCGCTCGGACGTAACTCGCGAAAATAATTTCGGCGTAGCGCAGATGAACCGCCAGCAGTTCGAAAAAGCTCTGGGGAAATTCCAGCGCGCCTGCATTCTCGATCCCGAAACGGATACGGGCTGCCTGAACGTTGGAATCGCGTTCCTGAACATGCAGCGCTTCGATGAAGCGCGGGTTATTCTGGAAAAATCAGCGCAGCGCGACCCGCAGAATCCGCGCGTCTGGTTCAATCTGGGCCTCCTCGAAAAAGCCTCGGGAAACGCGCCAGCCGCCATCGCCGACTTTCAGAAGGTCGCCGCGCTCGACTCCTATGACGCCGACACGCAATATTTTCTAGGTCTGATTTATTCGCAGCAGCAGGAATACGACAAAGCCATCACGGCCTTCCGTAAAGCCATCGCCCTGAATCCCTTTCAAGTTTCCGCCGAATTCGGCTTGGCCCAGGCTTTGCAGCGTAGCAACAACGCGGCGCAGGCCAAAGAACACTTCGATAAATTCCAGCACTTGACCACCGAAAAGTTGGGCAAGCCGATCAGCTTCATCTACGGCGAACAGGGAAAATATTCGCTGGCCGAAGTATTGCAGCCCGCGCCAGAGCCGGTGCCTCCGGCCATGCCAGTCCATTTTGTCAACGTGACCGGGATGTCGGGGCTACCCGTGCGCTACGGCGGAGCAGCGCCGGTTGCCGCACAGCCGGAAGCGACGCCGGAGTCGAGTTCGACGCCGCAGAACACCACACGGGTGAGGCGGATCACACCAGCCAAGAAAGCCGAAGCGAATCGGCTGGCGAAATTCCTGGGCAGCGGCGCGTGCATCATCGATTACGACGGCGATGGCCGGCCCGACATTTTCCTGGTTGATAGCGATGGGCGAGGCACATCTGCGCTATACCGAAATTTAGGGAACGGGCATTTCGCCAACGTGACCCAAGAGGCCAAGCTCGAGTTTCGCGGCCAAGGAATGGGATGCGCGGTCGGCGATTATGACAATGACGGCAAGCCCGACCTGGCCGTGAGCATGGACGGCCGCGTGCTGCTTTTTCACAACGAAGGCAACCGAACCTTCAAGGACGTGACCAAAGAGTCCGGCATTTTCACGACTGGCCTGGCGCTAGGCCTCACTTTCATCGATTACGACCACGACGGCGATCTGGACCTCTACGTCACGCGGTTCAACGATTTCCCGCTGGAGAATCCCACACAGGCCTTCACCTTCCCCACGGATGCGGCTCCGGCCGGAAATGTTCTGTGGCGCAATAATGGGAACGGCACGTTCACGGATTGGACCAGCGAGACCGCACTGGCCGGCGACGCGCCTTCGGTCGGCGCGATTGGCAGCGACATTAACAATGATCGCGCGATCGATTTTGTGCTGACCGGCTGGCGCAAGTCGCCGGGTATTTACCTGAATCCGCGCGAAGGCAATTTCAAACTGGTCAGTCCGTGGTCCAGCGACATGCCGGCTCCAACAGCGGGAGTCGTCGCGCTCGATTTCAACAAAGATGGCTGGATGGATCTGGCGTTCACCCACTGGGGATCGCCAGGATTAAGTCTGTGGCGCAACGTGGAAGGAAAGTCATTCGATCGCGTCCCGTTGCCCGACCTCGATTGGATGCGCGGCTGGGGCGTCGCGCCGATCGACTACGACAACGATGGCTGGATCGACCTCGTCGCAGTTGGGGAGAATTTCGCAGGTGAAGGCCACATCGTTTTATTTCGCAATGAAGGTACAGCAGGTTTCCGCGACGTCACCAGCTGCCACCGGCCTCGACAAAATCGTTTTGCATAATCCGAGAGCGGTCATCGCTTTCGATTTCGATGGCAGCGGCTCACCCGGATTACTCATCACCCAAAACGGCCTGCCGCCGGTGCTGCTGAAAAATGACGGAGGGAACGATTACAACTGGATACGCATCGCGCTGAAAGGCGAGAACGACAATAAGAGCGCGATCGGATCGAAAGTAGAGCTTTTTGCCGGCGCTTTGCGGCAGAAGTGGGAGATTCCCGGCTCCTCGGGCTACCTGGGGCAAGGGCCCAGTACGATCGTCGCGGGTCTGGGCGTCGAACGTAGCGCCGACGTGGTGCGCGTCCTGTGGCCGACGGGCGTGCTGCAGGATGAACTCGAAATTCCCGCGCATAAAGACGAAGTGGTGACCGAGATCGATCGGCGAGGAAGCTCCTGTCCGATCGTCTTCGTCTGGAACGGAAAAAAATTCGAATTTCTCGCAGACATGATCGGCCCGGGAATTGTCGGCCACTGGACCGGACCGAATCAGCGCAACACTCCTGACCCCGATGAATACCTGAAGGTGACCGGCTCGTTGGTGCAGCCCCAGGAAGGGCTGATTCGCTTCCGCATGTTGGAACCGATGGAAGAGCTGGATTACCTCGACAAGGTGCGGCTCATCGCTATCGACCATCCGATCGACGTCGAGGTTTATCCCAACGAGCGTTTCGCCAGCGGTCCGCCCTTTCCGCAATACAAAGTCATCGCCAGCCGCGGAGCCCACCTGCCGGACGGCGCCTGGGACGATCAGAATCACAATATCTTGCCGCAGCTGAAGGAGCGCGACCGCAAGTACGTGACCAGTTTTGCGCTCGCTCCCTACGCAGGTTTTGCCGCGATGCACGGAATCGAACTGGATCTCGGCGCCTGGGACGAGACCAAACCGTTACGTCTGCTGCTCGACGGCTTCACCGATTATTTCAGCGCCAGTTCGCTCTACGCTGCGTGGCAAGCCGGCATCACCGCTGTGCCTCCGTTCGTCGAAGCCCAGGACGATTCCGGCGCCTGGCAGATGGTGGTGCCGGACATGGGATTCCCCGCCGGACTTTCGCGCACCATGGTCGCCGACCTGACCGGTAAACTGCCGCATGGCACGCGCTTCATCCGCATCAAAACAAATCTGCGGATTTATTGGGACCGCATCCGCATCGATAATTCAGCACCCGACGTGGAATTCACCCAGACCGAAATTCCGCTGGCCAAAGCAAACCTGGCCTTCCGCGGCTACCCCCGCGTGGTCGAAGGCAATCCGAAAAACGACCTCACCTATGTCTACGAAGACGTCAGCGCCACCGGCCCCTACTCGCGGCAAACCGGCAACTACACCCGCTACGGCGATGTTTCCGATTTGGTCCGCAAAGTTGACGAAAAATATGTAATCTACGGGTCGGGTGACGAAGTCGCAGTGGATTTTGACGCCACCCATCTCCCGGACATCCCAAACGGCTGGACCCGCGATTACTTCTTTTACGCCGACGGCTTTGCCAAGGACATGGACTTCTACGCCGCGCACGGCGATACCGTCACGCCGCTGCCCTTCCACACGCCGGTTCCCTACCCGTACCCGGTTGGCGTGAACTATCCCGAAGACAAAGACCACATCCAGTACATGCTGGAATACAACACGCGAGGCGTGGCGGGACCTGCGGTGGACAGCTTCATTTTCAAATACCCCGAACCTGAGAAGTAGCGTTCGGATCCGCCGCTCCGGGCCGCGAAACCTTGAATGGCCGCGGTGGGCGTGATAATTTTGTAATTCCACAAATCATCAGGTCCGTTACGTGACGACGTCGTTGTCCAATCCAATTGGCCAAAATTCGCAAAGTAAAAATCAGGCGCCCGGCGCGTCCGTGCGCGAGCCGGTCTTCTGGCGCGTAGAAGGTAGCCTGGTAAACTTGACCGCCGTGCGCCCGGTGGGGTTTTTCGCCTGGAATTCCCAAAGTTTTTTGGAGCGCTGGGGCCGCCGCGGCGCGATGGCCGTGCTGGCGCTGGCCCGCCCGCTGCTGTACATCGCCAATCGCAAATTCGCCACTCGCCTGCTGCACACCGTTTTGCGCGGAGTCAGCCGTGACCGCCTGGACCTGCTCGGCGAAGAATTTTTCGAATACTCGCTGAAGCCTCGGCTGAAAGCGCCCGGAATCGCGCTGCTGAACCAGGCCATCGCCTCCGGAAGCGACATTATTCTGGTGAGCCAGGGGCTCGATCACATTATGCGTCCGCTGGCCAAACACTTGGGTGTGAAGCGCATCATCGCCAACCGCCTCGATTTCCGCGATGGCCAGGCCACCGGAAGATTGCTCGATCCGGTGATTCGCCCGCGCGGACTTTTCGCCCGCTTCACCGGAGGCCAACCCGACGGACGAGTCGAGCGCGAAAAATTAGTCTCCGTGCTTGGATTTGAAAAAAATCCGGCGCTGCTCGACCAGGCGATCCAACCGGCCGACCGTCCGGATGGCAAAGTTCGCAAGCCGGTGGTGCTTTTCGATTCGGGCGCCAATCGAACGCCGTTGCGGGTGCGCGAAACCCTCGCTGGCAAGCACATCCTGCTGATCGGCGCGACCGGCTTCATCGGCAAAGTGTGGCTGGCCAGCCTGTTGAAAGACCTGCCGGACATCGGGCGAATCTATTTGCTGGTCCGACGCAATGAAACAGTCGACCGCCGTCGAGCGCTTTCAACGCGTGTTGGAAGAATCGCCGGTATTCGAAGGCTTGTCCGCACAATACGGCGACGGTTTTGCGGATTTTCTGCGCGAGCGAATCGAAGTGGTAGACGGCGACGTAAGCAAGCCGGACCTGGGCCTCGATACGGCGGTGAAGCAACGCCTGACCCGCGCGCTCGACGTCATCATCAACAGTTCCGGATTGACCGATTTCAATCCGGACTTGCGCGATGCGCTGGCGACCAACGTGCGCGCGACCGCGTACATCCTCGACTTTCTTCGCGAGTGCGATCATGCCGGCGCTACTGCATCTTTCCACTTGCTATGTGGTGGGACAGCGCGACGGACGGATGATGGAAGTTTTGCCGGCCAATTACACGCCGCACGGATTGAAAGATTACGACGCGGACGAGGAATGGCAGCGCCTGGAAAATTTGGTACAGAGACCGAAGCGCGCGCGGAATCCGCCGAAGTCACCGACGAATTGCAAAAGGCGGCCCAGAAAAAAGAACATGCGGCCAAAGACCTGCATGGCGCGGCACTTGAAAATCAAATCCGCAAAAACCGGGTCCGCTGGCTTCGTCAAACGCTGACCGACGCCGGAACAAATCGGGCGGTACGAACTCGGCTGGCCGAACACCTACACGCTTACCAAGAGCCTTTCGGAATCGCTGATCCGGAACTTCATGGACGCCAATCCTCCGCAGCCGATCGCCGTCGTGCGGCCGGCGATTGTCGAATCTTCCATTGAAAAACCGTTTCTCGGATGGAATGAAGGCATCAACACGTCCGCTTCGCTTTCCTATCTGCTGGGAACATTTTTCCGGCAACTGCCGACCAACGAAGCAAGTGCCTCGATATGATTCCGGTGGATCTGGTTTGCCGCGGCATGACGCTGATCGCCGCAGCGCTCGTCAACGCAGCCATGCACGACGCGTCTACCAGCTGGCTACTTCCGTGACCAATCCGTGCGACATGCGGCGTTCGATCGAACTGACCGGCCTTGGCCACCGCAAATATTACCGCGCGCAGCATGGCTTGGAGCATCGGATGCGGATGAAATTCGACGCGATTCCCGTTTCCAAATCGCGCTACGAAAAGCTTTCCGCGCCTGCGCAAAAAGCATCGTTGCAGGCGATCAATCGCACCGTCGAGCCGCATTCCGTTCGTAAGGCCGCCGCTGGCGCGGCAGGAACGCGATCTTGAAAAAGTGATCAAGCTGATCGCACTTTTCGAGCCTTTCATTCTGCACAACGATCATGTTTTCGAAGCCGCGAATGTCGAACAGCTGAGCGCCGCGCTGCCCGCCCGAAGAACGCGCGGATTTCGGCTACGATGCGCGTTCGATCGATTGGTGGGATTATTGGATCAACGTGCACATTCCGGCGCTGCGCAAGTGGTGCTATCCTCTGATCGAAGGTCGTCATCTGGAGCCCCGTCCGCGCGCAACGTGCCGCTTGCGCGCGCAGCGAGACGAGCAGCTCGAGAGCGCGCTGGCAAGTCGCTCCCGCGACGACGCCCTGACACCAAACTACTGTGGCCATCTTCCTGACCGGTTCCACCGGCTATATCGGCGCGCATATCGCGTCGAATCTGCTCGACGGATCATCCCGATCCGCTGAATTTGCTGGTGCGCGCGCGCATCGAGCAGGAAGCGCGGGATCGCCTCTGGCGCGCGCTGCAGTTCCACATGGATTTCCCGCAATTCGAAGATTCTCGTCAATTCGCGCATCCATATTTTTCTGGGCGATCTTACGGATTCGCAATTCGGCTTGCACGACCGACGATTACCGACGCTGGTTCGGTACCACCGATTCCGTGATCCATTGCGCCGCATCGCTGAATCGCAAATCCGAAAAAAGCTGCCTGAATGTGAATCTGCGCGGGACGCTGGAAGTGATTCAGCTCGCCATGCGCGCGCGCGACGCAGCACGGACTGCGGCGATTCAGCCATGTGAGCACGGTCGCCGTGGCCGGGACAGCGCGCCAACGAAGTGGTCAGGAAGACACTTCGATCGACTGGAATCGTTCCGACTACGATCCCTACGCGCGCACCAAGAAATTCTGCGAGCATATGGTGCGCCAGCTGCTCCCGGACGTGCAGCGCACGATTTTTCGCCCCAGCATCGTGCTGGGCGACAGCCGCCGCCCGGAAACGAATCAATTCGACATGGTCCGCGCGTTCGTATTTCTCGCCGGGCTGCCAGTTCTTCCTTTTCGCCCGACGGATCGAATCGACATCGTTCCGGTGGATTACGTCGCGGACTCGGTGGTGACGCTGCATCAGAAAGATAAACCCGGCGCACGAGATTTATCATCTTTCGTCGGGCAAAGGCTCTGAGACATTCGGGCAAGTTGACCGACGCGCTCGCGAAAGCTCAGGGAAAACGCAGCCCGCTGTTTGTGCCGAGCCTCGAAGGCCCGTCCTCAAAAATGGTGAATGCGCTGGCAGGACGCGCGGGGAAAATCGGCGGACTCGCGACGCTGCTGAAAGTGTTCTTGCCGTACCTGGTGTGGAACACGGTGTTCGACAATTCGCGCGTCGTGGCGGAGATGGGCCGCAAGCCCGCTCCGTTTTCGCAATATTGCTATCCGCTGCTGCGCTTCAGCCGCGAAAATCAATTTCGCGTATCAGTATCGCGACTGGCCGGCGGCCGGCACGATTGCAGCACCGCGGCGCGCAGCCGGCCACGCGGCAGGACGCTCCCGCCATGATGGATCTGGTCCTCGAAGGCCTGGGTAAGCTCACTGATCGAGCTGAACAAGCTTGCAGTGGATGCTCGGCGCGGGCCAGGCCTGGCAGCCGGGAGAAAAACTGAAGCTTCTTTTCGCGGGCTACAACGGAACGCGCAACACAGGCTCCGACGTTCGCGTCGAGGAAATTATCCGCCAGGTGCGGCGGATTCTGGGAGAAGAAAATCTCGCGCTCAGTGTGATGACGCAGAATTTCGATCTGACCCGCGGATATTTCGGCGATGCCGGCAGGTTCATCTCCCCGACGTGTTTCCTCCGTTTCTGCATTCACGAAGTGCGCAAGAACGACGGCGTAATCGCCTGCGAAGGCTCGATGTTCAAGAGCAAATTCGCCAACGCGCTTACGACCATGATGATCGGCGCGCTCGGCATCGCCTCCGCGCAAAATAAACTTAGCATCGGCTACGGCGCTGAAGCTGGCGCGATGGACCCTCTGCTGCAGAAAATGTGCAGGCGCTATTGCCGCGATTCGCTGATCATCACGCGCAACGCCGAATCGCAAGACGTGCTGGGCAAGCTCGGCGTCCCTACTGAATTGGGCACCGATACTGCCTGGACGTTCGAGCCGCTGGGACCCGAATACGGCGCGCAAAGCGCTGCGCGATGCCGGATGGGACGGCGCAACTCCGGTGCTCGCCGTCTGCCCGATTAATCCTTTCTGGTGGCCGGTGAAGGCATCGCTCGCGAAGTGGCTGGGCACATTCAGTCGCCGGCGCGTACAAGGAAAGCTACTACCGTACAATTTATTTTCATCAGTGCGGGCGCAGGTGGACGCGGCCTACGAACAAATATCTTGCACGCCATTGCCGGTGGCGTAAAAAGCTACAGACAATCACGCAAAGTATTTCCGGTACTGGTCGCGATGGAAATGCTGGACCAAGATGCCTGCGAACGCGTCGCAGAAAAACTCGGCGGCGCGCCGGTTTTCGGCTCCGAGCAATACAACATGTATGAGATTGTCAGCATTCTTGCGTGCCTGCAATCGCATGCTCTCGTCACGTTTCCACGCGATTGTCACGTCTATGCCGGCGGGCGTGCCCTCCGCGGGAGTCACCATGGACGAGCGTATCCGCAACCTGATGCGCGAACGCGGACACGAACATCTGCTGATGCGCGTGGACGAACCTGATCTCGCCGACCGAATCTTCACCGCGCTTTGTGCTCTCGACACCGAAACAGAAGAATTTCGCGACGCGATGGGCCGCACTGTAGCGCGGAACCTTCAACTGATGGCTCGTATGGGCGTCTATTTCGAAGAGCAAGTCGCGCGCCGCTTCCCGAATTCCCGGTTCGCACCGGCGTGCTGAGCTGGGAAGAATATCTTCCGCCCCTGAGCCCCAACCTCTTCAAGCTGCTCGAAGCGTAGAGCGGCGTACTGGCTTCTTAGAAAACGATGGCCCCTGCGATGACGTTCCTTGAGACGATTTTCGACAGGCTACAGCGTTCAGCCAGCCGCACGGTGGTTTCCGAAATTCACGACGGGGAGCTGCGCCCGGTAACCGGCGAGCAACTTTTGAAAATGATTCAGCAGGCCCGCCAATTTCTGCGCGCTCGAGGACTGAAGAAAGGCGACCGCTGTGCGTTGCTAGCCTCCAACAGCATTCGCTGGATCGCACTGGATCTCGCGCTGATGGCCGAAGGCGTCGTGGTGGTGCCGCTCTATTCCCGCCAAGCTCCCGCCGAATTGATTCACATGCTGCGGGATTCCCTGCCTCTGCGCGTTTTCTGTACCAATGCCGCTGTAGCCGCGGAGCTTAAGAAGCTGTGGCCCACCGCCCCGAACATTTCGCTACTCGACAGTATTTTCTTGGACGAGCCTGCCGCGGCCACTCCTCCGCTGAAACATGAAGACGCGGACATCGTCACCATCATTTACACTTCCGGCACTTCTGGCGAGGCCAAGGGCGTAATGCTGAATGCGAGCAACGTGACCTTCATGCTCGGCTGCACCAACGGACGCCTCGATGAATTGATGGGCACGCGCACGGAGCCTGACCGGATTTTCCACTACTTGCCGTTTTCGTTTGCCGCATCCTGGATTGCCATGCTCTCATTCCTCTCGCGTGACAGCGCCCTGACGCTCTCCAGCGATCTGACCAAACTCGCCGACGAAATGAAGCTGGCCTCGCCCCATTACTTCTTGAATGTGCCGACGTTGCTGGAAAGAGTGCGCAAGAGAATACAGGAAACGATTCAAACCCGTGGCGCATTCGCAGCGACAGTATTTTCCAAGGCGCAGAGCGCCTACCAGCGCGCCGAAGCAGGGGCCGCAAAACTGACCGACTCCTTTTGGTTGGGGATCGCGAACCGCTTTATGTTTCCGACGATTCGAGCCGGCCTTGGCGCGGATCTGAAGGCATTGATTTGTGGCTCCGCGCCGCTCGCGCAGGAAACGCAAAGATTTTTCATGATGCTCGGCATTCCGGTGCTACAGGTCTACGGCCTAACCGAAACCACCGCAATTTGCACCATGGACGATCCGCACCGCGTGGTCCCGGGCAGCGTCGGCGTCGCCATCGCCGGATCCGAAATGAAAATTGCCGACACCGGAGAAATTCTGGTCCGCGGGCCGCACATTTTTCCCGGCTACTGGAAGCGCGAAAAAGCCACCGCCGAAGCATTGGAGGGCGGCTGGTTTCACACGGGAGATCAAGGCGAAGTAGACGCCACCGGAAACTGGCGCATCACCGGAAGGCTCAAGAACTTGATCGTGCTGAATTCTGGGCATAAAGTTCCGCCGGAACCGCTTGAAAACGCGCTGCTCCTGGCTTTGCCGAGCGCCGAGCAGGCGGTACTGGTCGGCGATCAGCGCAGTTTTCTTTCCGCTCTGCTCACCATGAACTCCGCCAATGGATCAGCGGAATCGGCGGTGCAATCGGCAATCGATCAGGTCAACAAAGATCTGCCGCACTACAAACAGGTCCGAGCGTTTCGGATTGTCCCGGAACCCTTCAGCCCGGATAACGGCATGCTAACCTCGAATGGTAAGCTCAAGCGCGACGCGATCGGTCAGCGCTACGCCACGGAAATCGAAGAGATGTACGCGAAGAAAGCCGAATGAACACCTTCCAAGGAAAAACTCTTTCGTGGTCCCAAGAGGACGGGGCGATCCACTTAGTCCTGGATCGCGCGCCGTGCAATGAGATCGGTTCGCTCACCCTACCCGAGCTGGAACTCTTCGTAAACGCGCTGCCCAAGCTGCAGCAAGACGCCCACTCATTGATTATTTCAAGCGCGCGCCAAGAAGGCTTTTGCGCCGGAGCCGACCTGCGCGAGCTCTACCGCGAATCCCAACCACTGGCGGCCGACGAACGCGCCAGCCGACTGCACGATTATCTCGAACGGATTCACAAGGTCATGAACACTCTCGACGCGGCGCCGCTCACCACCATTGCCGCGGTGGGAGGCATCGCCTTTGGCGGCGGATTCGAACTGGCGCTGAGCTGCGATTTGATCATCGCGGATAAAACCGCGCGTTTTTGTTTTCCAGAATTGCGCCTTGGCCTGATCCCCGGTTTCGGGGGAATTCCCCGGCTCAAGCGCGACTTGGGAAACGCCGTCGTGCGCGACCTGCTGCTGACCGGCCGGAGCATCAACTCGACCAAGGCACAGTCCGTTGGACTGGTAAAAGAAGTGGTGGCTGAAGGACAGGCGTTGCGCATCGCGCGTTCCACTGCAGCACAGCTGAAGAAGTTCGATCGCGAAACTGCGATTGCGGCAAAGAATTTCATCAAGCCGATCCCCCATGACGAACTTCGACGGGAGATCGAGATTTTCTGTGAGCTTTTCGCGCGGCCGGTGGTGCGGGAGGCCTTGCGTAAATTCACCGAAAGCACCGACGCGCTGCCTTACTTGCCCTAGCGGATTCGCAAGATTCGCCCTAATTTGTGGCAAAATACGAAAGATGAGTACCCTACACGACACGACCAACGAAGTGCTGGCGCTGGCGGCGAAGCATTTCAATGTGCCGCTGGAAAAACTTTCCGCAGATGACGATTTTTTCAAGACGCTGGGCATCAACAGCCTGCAAGCGCTCGATTTGCTGACCCGCATCGAGCAGCATTTCCACATTGAGTTGCCCGACTACGAACTGCAGGGCGTCAGCGACTTCCGAACCCTGGCTGAACGCATCCAATCCCGCCTGTAATGCTGGACCTCCGCCAATACAATTCCCTGGGCGATGCTTTACGAGCCGCGCTCGAAACCTGGCCGAATGAAATCTGCCTGATCGAGGCAGACCGCGACCGCGAAAATCTGCGCATGACTTATCGCCAGTTCAAGGAAGCGGCGCTTCCGCTGGCGCGCGGCCTGCAGGATGCTGGTGCCGCAAATGGAACTCGCGCTGCCATCATCATGACCAATCAGTCCAAATGGTTGATTTCGGCATACGCGATTTTCTTCTGTGGCGGCGTGCTGGTGCCTCTCGATTGCAAGCTGACTGCGCCCGAACAGATCAAGCTGCTGCAACATTCGCAGGCGGAGTTTTTGGTGGTCGAATACCACCTGTGGCGAGCGATCGCCCAGTCAAAAGGATTCGACGCACTGAAGTTCCGCATGGTGCTGGTGACCGAAGCTCCCAAAAACGCTGATCTATTCGGCGCCAAACGGTGGGAAGACTTCTCCGGCGGCGAAGCGCCGGTTTTTGTGCCGCGTGAAAGGAGCGATGCGGCGTGCATCGTGTACTCCTCGGGAACGGGCGGCAGCCCCAAGGGCTGCGTACTGACGCACGAGAATTATCTGGAACAGTGCATGGCGCTGACGTCGTTGTATCCGTTCTGGCCCGGAGTCCGCTATCTCAGTATTCTGCCGACCAATCACGCCATCGATTTCATGGTTGGGTTCATCGGGCCGTTCACCTGTGGGGCGACGGTAGTGCACCTGCGGACCTTGCGTCCGGAATATGTGCGTGAAGCGTTCACCAAATATCAAATCACCTACATGGCGCTGGTGCCGACGGTTCTAAAAAATCTCGAAAACGGCTTGCGTCAGCGTTTCGCGGAATTGCCCAAAGGCAAAAAGGCGATGCTCGATGGCCTGATCGGTTTGAATCGCATCCTGACTCGTTCGCGGCCGAGGTTGAAATTAAGCCGTACGCTTTTGCCGCAAGTGCACAAAGCTTTTGGCGGCCAGTTGCGCGCGCTTTTTGTCGGCGGTGCGTTCACCGAACCGGAGACTCTACAATTCTTCTACGATCTGGGAATTCAGGTGGGTAATGGATACGGCTGTACCGAGGCCGGCACCGCAATCACGTTGAACGATTTTCGCCCGTTTCGCGCCGATACCGTGGGCAAGCCGCTGCCGGGGATGGAGGTAAAAATCGTCAACCCCGATTCGGACGGTATTGGCGAAGTTGCGGTGCGGAGCAAAACGCTGATGTCGCATTACCTGGACGATCCGGAAATGACCGCGGAAACCATTGTCAACGGATGGCTGATTCCCGGCGATCTGGGCCGCATTGACGACATGGGCCACTTGCAACTCTTGGGACGCAAGAAAAACATGATCGTCACCGAAGAGGGTAAGAATATTTATCCCGAAGATATTGAGAATTATTTCGCCGGCCTGCCGGTGAAGGAATATTGCGTCTTCGCCGCGAATTACCTGTGGCCGGCGCGAACCATGGTGGGAGAGCAACTGATTTTGGTGGTTCACACCGAGACAGCGCAGACCGTAACTCCGGACATCGTAGCGCAGATTGCAGAGCGCAATCGAAAGCTGATCAATTACAAACGCGTCAGTGGCTATTTGGCTTGGAACCAGGACTTCCCTCTCACGGCTTCGATGAAAATCAAACGCCTCGAGCTGGCGGCGCAGATCAGGGAAAAGATGGAGCGGGCCGCGGTCGTTCCCTTGTGACCAGCGCCAGATCACTCATGGCCAAAACCACTTTCCAGTGACTCAACGATTTCTGGCAATCGTCAATCCGGCGGCGGGCGGCGGCAAGTGCGGAAAGCTCGCGCCGGCTGCAGTTGAAAGCGTGCGCGGCTTAGGAATCGAAGTCGAGGTGCGCGAAACCAGCGCAGCGGGCCAGGCGAGCGAAATAGCGTGCGAAGCATATCGCGCCGGGACTCGGAATTTTCTGGCCGTCGGCGGCGACGGCACCTCTTACGAGATTATCAACGGCTTGTTTCCCGAAGCTCAGAACGGCGAGCGAACCGCGCTAGGATTTCTGCCGCTGGGCACCGGCAATTCCTTTCTTCGAGACTTTACGACGCGCGGAGTGGAAAACACGATCGAAGCACTCAAAGCAAACCGCCGGCGGGGTTGCGACGTCATTCGTCTGCGCCATACGCAAGGCGAGCTGTACTACATGAACCTGCTCAGCTTGGGGTTTCCCGCGGAGGTGGGCGAAACGGCGAACCGGCATTTCAAAGGCCTGGGCGAGCTTGGCTACATTTTCGCGGTCTTTCGTCACGTGGCCAATCTCGAACATCAAAGCTTCGCGCATCGGCTGGACCGGTCGAACGATTGGAACCGTAGCCGGAATTTATTTTTGACCTTCAGCAACAGCAAATTCACCGGCGGAAAAATGATGATCGCCCCGAACGCGGAGACGTCCGACGGTTTGATCGAGTACGTCCGCTGGGGACCAATTGGACGCGCCGGCCTACTGTGGACCTTCCCGCGGCTCTTCACCGGCACGCACATCCATCACCCGCTCGCAGCGCGGGCCGGAGCCAAGTACGTTGAATTCGATCTGGACGGGCCGGTGAACGTGATGGTCGACGGAGAAAGCCTGCGGCTGCAGTGCCAGTCACTCGAAATCATGCCGAATGTGCTGGACGTAATCGTATGAGAAAAGCCTACCTGACCGTGCGGTCGGCGATTCTCTGGGTGGTCAGCGGAATTCATTTTGCGGTGGTGTGCACGTTCCTGATCATCTTGGCGGTATTCATCGACCCGCGAAAAAACGACTGGCCCCAGCGATTGTTTTTTCGAAATATTCTGCGGCTGGCGGGCGCGCGCTTCGAGGTGCGGAGGGCGCCGGGTTTCGATCCCAACCGGACCTGCCTTTTTATCTGCAATCACGTGAATCTATTCGATCCCTTTGTGATCTATTCGGCCATTCCCCAATTCCTCCGCGGCTTCGAACTGGAATCGCATTTCAAGATTCCGGTCTACGGCTGGATGATGGGACGCTTCGGAAACATCCCGGTGCCAGATGCGCCGAGCCGCGAAGGACTGGAAATCATGCGCACTCGAGCCAAAGCCGCGTTCGATCAAGGTATCAGCTTAATCGCTTTTGCCGAGGGTTCCCGGACGCGCGACGGCCATGTCCAGGAATTCAAAAAAGGTATTTTCGGGCTGGCCCAAAAATTCGGAATCCCGATCGTGCCGATGAGCATGACCGGCTCTTTCCAATTCTTTCAGACCGGAAACTGGATGCTGTTCCCGCGAAAAATCGTGGTCTACCTGCATGACCCCATCGAGACGAAAGACATCGCCCGCGGCGACGTCGACGAATTGCGTCAACGCGTGCAGGAGATCGTGGCCGGACCGGTCGAAGCGGAATTGGCGGCGAATCCAGTGGAGAAGGTCTAAGGCCAGCTAGAAAGACTGCGATGCGCGCGCTTCGGGAAGCGAGCGCCCCGCGCGCAATTCCTGCCAGGTATAAACCACGCGGTGAATCACCGTAATCGTCGAAATCATCGCCACCACCCACAGCACCTGGGCCATGCGATTGAAGACTCCTCCCATGATCAAAAGCACCAGCCGTTCCGGCCGCTCCATGAATCCCACTTTGCATGAAGGTATTAGGGACTCGGCGCGCGCCCGCGAATAGCTGACCATGAACGAGCTGGCCATCGCCACCGCCGCCAGCGCCATATAAAACGAGCGCCCGATCAGCGTGTAGTGCACGACCAGCCCCATGTACAGCGCGAGATCGGCGTAGCGATCGAGAGTCGAATCTAGAAACGCGCCGAAAGCAGTGACCCGACCCACTCGGCGAGCGACCTGGCCATCGGCCATATCCAGAAACGCGGCAAGGAACAACACCGCCGCCGCCTGCCGAAAACGCCCCATGGCAAAAAGCGCGGCAGCCCAGGAATTCACCGCCAAACCCAAAAACGTAAACATGTTGGGCGTAATGCCGGTAGCGGCCAAGCCGCTAACCACGTGCCGAAGCAACCAGCCGCCGCCTTCGCCGATCCAGTACGTTATCGGTTTACTGCCCTGCGATTCAGCTTCCATCGAAGAAATCATACTCCCAAAAATCAGAATGGGTGGCGCGAATACCGCCAAATCAATTTGACGTTCTTGCAGCGAGCATCTCCGGCACCACACCCGAATAATGCAATTGAGCCTCAGTCAAAGCCTGCACTTCTTCGGCGGTGAAACCCGGAGCCACCTCACGCAGATTCAAGCCCTGGGGAGTCACATCGATCACCGCCAAATCAGTGATAACGGTTTTCACGCATTCCACCGCAGTCAAAGGATAGTCGCAACGCTTCACAATCTTGCGGGCACCGTCTTTCGCCGTGTGCTCCATCGTGACGATCAAATGCCGCGCACCAACTGCAATATCCATAGCCCCGCCAATCCCGCCCGCGCCGCGCGCCCCGGGCACGCGCCAATTCGCCAGATCGCCTCGTTCTGAAACCTGCAGCCCGCCCAGAATGCACACATCCAGGTGACCGCCCCGCGTCATCACATGAGCATCTTCCTGCGCAAAGAAAGCCGCGCCCGGCACCAGCGTAACTGGAACCTTCATCGCGTCAACCAAATCGAAATCTTCCTGGCCCTTCGCCGCGCGCGGACCCATCCCCAGAATTCCATTCTCGCTATGAAAGTAAACGGTAACGCCGGCAGGCACGTAGGCCGCCGTCAAATTCGGGATTCCCCACCCCAGATTCACGCAAGCGCCGTCGGGCAGTTCCAGCGCCGCACGCGCAGCAATCTGTTCGCGGGACAATCGCGGCTTAGACATAGCGCAATCCCTTCGCCACGACAATGCGGTGTACGAAAACGAAAGGTGTGACGATCACCTCAGGATCCAAAGAACCAGTTTCCACAATTTCTTCCACTTCCACGATCGTAGTCTTTGCCGCGGTAGCCATCACCGGATTGAAGTTGCGCGCCCCTTTGCGAAAAACCAAATTACCGAGCTGGTCCGCACGAAACGCCTTGATGAATGCATAATCCGCGCCAATGGCCTGCTCCAAAATACAGCGCCGCCCTCGAATCACGCGCTCTTCTTTGCCATTGGCGATTTCGGTGCCAACCCCCACCGGCGAAAAAAACGCCGGAATCCCGGCACCCTGAGCCCGCAAGCGCTCGCAAAGAATCCCCTGCGGCACCAGTTCCAGCTCGACTTCCTTCTTGTCGAATTGTTCCTGAAAGTAAGTAGCTCCGGGCCCCGGGAATGCCGCGGTAACATGCCTGATCTGCCGGTTCTTGAAAAGAATTCCCAATTCGCCTTCACCAGTGCCGCAGTTGTTGCTGATCACCGCCAGGTTTTTGGAGCCTTTGCGCGCCAAGCCTTGAATCAAATTGTTGGGGAATCCGGCGCCGCCAAAACCGCCGAACATAATCGACACGCCATCGGGAATATCCGCAACGGCTGCGTCCACCGACGGAAAAATCTTGCTCTTCTGGGTCATGGCTTTCGGGACAAGGTCATTTGAGTGAGCAAAAATTTTATCGACTTCGCGGAGTATCTGCAATACGCGCCGCCCGAAACGGGCGGGGTTCGCGTCGAGAGTGGTTTGGCCTGGAGTTTTTTGCAAACAGGAGCGAACGGAACCGGGCTAATTGAAGATGGAAGGGAGGTTAATGCCCACGTGTTCTTTTCCGCACGCGCACAGGGCGCGAAAATGGATCGCGCTGATGCCTTCCCTGCTGAGCACGAACCAATCGGCCGTTTCCAGGATTACGGTACGGCCGAGGGTTTTGCAAGTAACGCTGAAACGGCGCAACATGTTCACCTGCCAGTTCTCCTGCAGAAAATTCATACTGCCTGAATCTTTAGATGCTTAGGGAAGACTGGCGATTCACCGCTGGCACACTTTTTGCCCGCGAAGCACAATCGTCGCAAACCTCTGTTCTTAAATTATTGCTGCTGACGTTTTTCTGGCGGAGCTCCCGCCGGTGACGCCGATCCGGGTAAATTCGGAGCCGGCGGTGGCGTGAGCAAGGCCAGATACGTTCGACTAAACACGGAGTGTTGGGTGCCGGGCGCGACTGCGATCGTTTGCAGGGAGTAACGCCCGCCCGGCAATTTAGCTAACGGCAGGCTGATGCGGAACGACGCCACCGACCTTTTCATCGACTTCAGCGGGCGATACCAGTGGCGTAGCGTTCACCTGCAGCCCGTTTCGGAAAAAGACCAATCCCGCCTTGAGCGAATTCCCGTCATAGCGCTCTTTGTTTTCGGCCTTTTCGGGAAAGTAGACCTGAAAGAAAACGTAAAGCGTCTGATTCTGGGTGAACACACGAGTCACGCTGGGCACGATCGTCTCGCCATTTATTTCCAGGGGTGATGTCGCCGTCTTATTCCGCAAACCCTCAGACTTGGTCTGGACCTCGGCCGTTTTCCGGGCCGCTACCAGTTGGCTCGAAAGAATTACCGAACTCAGGGTCATCTTCGCGGGCTGCGCCGCCGGCACGCTCAGGCTTTCCTCGAACGTCCCGATCTTCCCCGATTCATTTTCGCGAGCCACGAACTT
Source organism: uncultured Acidobacteriota bacterium (assembly GCA_963835025.1). Classification (GTDB taxonomy): domain Bacteria; phylum Acidobacteriota; class Terriglobia; order Acidiferrales; family UBA7541; genus Palsa-295. Next base: position 13,783 of record CAWIEL010000034.1, on the reverse strand, counting down.
CAAGCGGTAGTTCCCCGGCGCGAGCAAGACCCCGCCTTGATAAAGCAGATTCTTCTTGTTGATCTCCGCGAAACGCGCCGTATCGAGCTTCACCTGCGTCGTATCGTGCAGTTCAGCGACGATCTGCCCTGAAGGCACCGCCCGCACCTGCACCGCGAAATCAAATTCGGCTTGCTGGGTCCCGTGTTTCTCGGCCCATTCCAGAGCGCTCGCTGAAATTTTCGCGGCGATGGGCACGTAGCTCTGGTTTTCGCTAATTCGAAAAATGCCAGTCTCCACGGCGACAGGAAGCTCGACCACCGGATTGTCGGAATTCACCGCGTCGGCAAGCTGCTGTGCCCGGTCTTCCTTTTGCAGGTGCTGAAAATCGCGCGGAGCGTAATATCCGTCGCGGTAGCGCACGTGCGCGCCCGGCGCATTGACCTTCACGTGGATCGAGCGCCAGCGGCCATCGCGTTTCACGTCAGGGCCAAGGTTGTAGGCGATCAAATAGTACCCGCCATTTTCCTGCTGAATCTTCGGAAACGCATCATCCAGATCGCCGAGGTCGAAGAATGCCTTCCCGCCGGTGTCCGTCGATAGCGTGGCCAGCGTATCGCGCGAATCTTCTCGCTGGTCGGTCTGGTGAAATACCGACGCGCCGGTAAACATCGAAGTTCCGGTGGCCGCATTGGTAGTCACGTCGCCTCCTGGAGGCGCCGCCATCAATCCGCGCGAATCGATGGAATAGATCGAGACGTCTGCCCGATTCGCAGCGTCGGTAGCGGCGCGAAGCTGCGTTCGATTCTCTTCGCCGGTCTGCGTAATGCCGCCGGTAAATTCGATAACGGATTTGCGACCCGGAATTCCTCCCAGAACGTTAGCCAGCCCTTCCACCGCCGCCAATTTCTGATCGGTATTGAAAACGTTGAACTCCGTTTCGTCCGGGGTGAAGGCCGCGCCGGTGTATTCCTGCACGTCGTATTCGCCGTTCTGTGCCGCCGCATACAGCGGATTTGAAATATCGGAAGCGCTGGTTTCGACCAGCGTAGCAACGGCCTTCTCCAACACACTCTTGTCGTTTGTGAAATTCGCGAGGACCGAAAGCTTGGTGGAGAAAGTGACCACCGCCACCACGTCGGCCTTGGTCATCTGCGTCTTCACAAATTTCGCAGCCGCATCATGAGCACGAGTCAAGTCATCTGACTGCATGGACGTCAGATCGAAAAAAAGAACCAGCAAACGGCGGTCCCGCAGTTGGTCCGTGGCCGCCGCCACCGCAGGCGTCTCTGGTCCAGAGTTATCGACCGGCACCACAATGGGCTTCGAATCGTCCGCAGCAGCCGTCTCTACCGCTTCGATGTCCGCATAATAAAAATTTGCAATCGTTTGCGCTTTGCCATCGTCGGTGATGACGAATTGGTCGGCGCGCAAACCCTTCATCGGTTTTCCGGACTTGTCAGTGACCTCAACATCGATACGGACCAGGTCGGATGACGACCGCAACGCAGGAGCTTGACCCGGCTTGGCAGGATGGGCCGAGTCTGCCGGTGAAGCCGGCGCGGGCACGGCGATAGGCGCCGTCGACGTGGGCGGTGTCGGCTCTTGGGCCATCACCGACGCCACAACCACCATGAAGAAAAAGAATAGGATAGCGAATTTGCGGGCGTAAGTTTTCATCAGAAGTTGTACCGCATCGTGATGTCCATCGTGCGCATCGTTCCGGCGGAGGTCACCCGTCCAAACGATGAAGATCCCAGCGAAGTGGAAACGCCGGAAAAACTGGGCGAGTTGGAGAGATTCTGAACTTCCCACCGAATGTCCAGATGATGCCGTCCTCGGACCAAACCAAACGATTTGCCCAATGACGCGTTCCAGTTGAATTTGCATGGCCCTTCAATCGAACCTCGCCGCTCATTCCCGTAAGAGGTCGGAGCAGGCGTCGCAAACGCCGCGGTGTTGAAGTATGCGAGCGGCGAACCTCCACAGACGCCGAGGTTTGGATTTCCAATCTGGTCCGCGCGCAATGAAAGCTGGCGCCCGTCCCATTGTCGGATGCCAGTCCGCCCAGATAAGCCGTAAGCGGCGTTCCGGTCTGCCAAGTCACGATATTCTGCAGCCGCCAGTTGCTCAGAATATGGCGGGCCGAGCCGCTGTTACCGTGGCGATGATGCTCGCCGAACGGGGCTCGTACAGCGAAGCGACCCGCACTTGATGGCGCACGTCAAACGAGGAGAGCCCCCGCTCCGCGGCGAAGTTCAGATCCTGCTGCACCACGATTGGCGCGGTGCCGCCGATGGTGCTGGCGTTGTCCAGCGATTTCGCAAACGTGTAAAACGCCTGCAGCGACACGCCCTTGGTAAACCGATGAACCAGTCGCACCTGCAAACCGTTGTAGATCGAATTTGCGCCGGATTGATCGAAATAAAAACTGTTTGCCCCGGAAATCTGCAATTCGTTTTGAGTATTCAGCGGGCTGGTCCCCAGCGGCGCGCGATTCGGCGCCGCAGCAGATCCAGATTGGTTCCCTTGGTGCCGGTGTAGGTGAAATCCAGAATCCAGTTCGGGGAGAAGGACGTTTCGGTGCCCAAAGTCCAAATCTGCGCACTCGCGTCTTTGTAAAAAGAATCGACGCCGCCCTTGTTGGAAATAATGTTGGAGGCGGGAAAACCATTCTGCAGCGTCAAAATCTGGGTGGGCGAAGTGATCAGGTTTTGCGAAGTCGCAAACGGTGGTTCGTACTCGAGATACTGCTGCGCCAGCGTGTTGTAAATCGCCTCGTTGTAGAAAATCGAATATCCGCCGCGAACCACCGTCTTAGGCTTGATGAATTTCGGAACCCAGGCGAATCCGATGCGCGGCGCCCAATTGCCATAATCGCCGTGAACCAGCGAGCGCGGAAACGCGCCATTGAAAGGACCAGTCGACCCTGGCGTCACCACGTCCACTTCCGTCGCTGGCGAATTCAAATCGAGATTCGCGATCCGGTTGTACACATCAACCGGTGGTGTCCCGCTTCGTAGCGAACGCCAAACAAAAATGTGAACTGTTTGTTGACCCGCCAGTCGTCCTGCGCGTAACCGATAAAATCCCAGCTGCGCAAATACGCGTTGGGGCCGAACTGCACCGTCGTGCTGTACGGCAGGCCCAATAGAAAATCCGCCAGCTCGTAAAACTGCTGAGCGCCCGGCGGAGCCGTGACCGGCTGGCCTGAGTCATCGAGCTGTGAAGTCAGCACGCCGGTGAAATTGAACCGGCCACGCGGCTGCGGGCTGGAATCTGCGTTGAGCTGGATGCGGCGAATCTCTCCGCCGAAAGTAAAAGTGTGTTTGAGGTGCACCCATTTCAGGCTGTCGCTGAAACGCAAGGTTTGGTTGCGCACCAGCGACGGCAGCGGATCATTCAAGCCGGAAATGCTGGTGAAACTGATCGCCGGAATCCCGAAGGACATCGGATCGGTAGAGACGCCGTTGATTCCAAGGTCGCCGGCAACATCATTCTTAAACGAATTGTCGCTCAGGATCTGGGTGCGGCTGCGGCTCCACGCGATTTGCGTGGTTTCAACCACATGCGGCGTCCAGTTGTGCGATAGGCCTATCGTGATGGACTGATTTAGAGTGGACTCACTGCCAGCAGTACTGAGAAAACTTCCGAACGTATCCTGGCGCGTGGATGACAGGTTATACGCACCATTCAAACTGAATTTCGAATTGATCGTGTGCAATATGTGAATGCTCAGAATGTCGCTATTCACCGGCACGGTGGCCTGCAGCAGATAGTTTTGCACCGCGCCGGGAAGATTCGGTTCTGGATAAAAATTGAGCAGGCCCGCAGCGGCAGAATTTATGGTGGGAATTTGGCAACCGTTGCCGAGCGGCGTCCGCGGCCCGGTGAAATTCGAAAACGGATCGAACAGAGTCAGGCCCAGACCGCAGAAGTCTCCAGTTCTTTCCGCCGCAGTGGGCACGGTCGAATAGGTATCCAGCGCGCTCGATTGAATGTCGTGCTGGTAGTTGATGAAAAAATAAGTCTTGTTGCTTCCGTCGTAGATGTGCGGAATTTTCAGCGGGCCGCCTAGGCTCGCACCGAAGCGATCGTCGTAATGGCTCGGCTTGGGAACCTCGTTACCGGTGATCGAATAGGGCCTCGCGTCAAACGCCGAACTTTCGAACCGATCGTAAAAACTGAATCGAACGCGGTTTACAGTCTGACGACCGAGCCTTCCTCCGCCCCCACCGCCCCCTCCTCCTCTGCCTTCGCCGCCCGGACCGCCACCGCCAAAGCCGCCCGCTCCTCCTCCCCCGCCATCACCGGGACCTCCACCGAAGAGTTGGCCCGGCCCTTGGCCCTGTCCTCGTCCGCCACCGAAACGCCCACTCTGAGCTCCGGGCGTACCGGGAATCAAACCGCCCAGCCCATTTCCGCCGGGACCGCCGCTGGCGAATCCCTGGCCGACCGTACCCTGTAACAAAAATGAATCGGAGGTGGCGTTCGAGTTCGCGCCGGCCGAAAGCACCGCTTGCGCCTGCGCGGTTTCGCCGGCCGAATTATTTGTCTCCGGCGACTGCGGATTCGTGCCTTCTCCTGTCAATTCCGTTTGCTCGAAACCGCCGGCGCCTCCAGCCAAACCTTCACGAATCGCATTGGTCACGCCTGCTGGCACCGCCGGCCCGCGGCCGCCGTTCCCTCGTCGCGGGCCGCCACCCGCTCCGGAACCCTGCGCATCTGCAGAACCGGAACCAGAGCCCACCCCGCCAGCACCCGCCCCCCCGCCATTCGCCCCGTTCCGGCCAGACGCCGGACCATCTGCGCCGGGCGGCTTGTTTCCGGCAGCAAGCTCGGCGAGCGTTGCAACCCGCAGCACAATGGAAATCGGAGTGGCAGGCGCCATGGGCACTTCGGCCGAAGCAGTCGCTTGTACAAAGCCCAACTGGCTAGCCTCGATGCGATACCTCCCCGTCGGTATATTGGGAAATTCGAACTTCCCGGATTCGTCAGTCCAGCTGATCCACAGCTTGCTGGAATCTGAAGCGACCAGCCGGATCGTGGCGCCAGGGACGGGCGAGCCCTCAGAGGTTTTAACCACACCGGTGATGGGAGATGACGGTGACGAGAGTTGCTGAGCGGCGAGTGAAAATGCCAACAACAGACCGAAAACGACAAGCAAACATGCTCTACGCAGCCGCGCGACAGCGAGTGCATCAACTAGCGCGAACGCAATCATGCTGATCGCTCTTGCAATTTGGCCGGATCGATCACGCAGCAAATCGTCCCCTGAGTCCCTGCAACATGTAGTTCCGGGTTTTGGACCTCGCAGTTCCACAAATGTTTGCGAGCTAAGGGGTTAAACATTTAGGTTGCGCGCCACCGTCCCCGCCGGCCCTACAAAAAATGGAACTTTGAACCGCAGGGACTGAATCTATGAGCGCGACCCCGCTCGCAGCAAAGTTCAGGCCGATCGTTATATGGGTTCATGCTAACCGCGGAACGGACCACCCAAGGAGCACCTTCGATTCCTTTCAAATTAAAAGGCGCGCACCTGCCTGCCGTCCGAAAAATCAGCGCCGCGTTCGTTATCACAATATTGGCGCTCAGCGACGCGCCGTTGGGGTCCCAACAGCAACCGCAGCAGCAAGCCCCGCCAATCGCGGTCGAAGTCAAGATGGTGAGCCTGCTCGCCAGCGTGCGCGACAAAAAGGGCCACTTGGTCAGCACCCTGACCAAAGACGATTTCGCCGTGGAACAAGACACCCATCCCCAGACGATTACCTATTTTTCCAAGAATACTGACCTCCCTTTGACGCTCGGCTTGTTGGTCGATACCAGCATGAGCCAACGCCGGGTGCTAGATCAGGAACGTGCTGCCAGCCACGATTTTCTCGACGAAGTGCTGCGCGAGGGTACCGACCAGGCTTTCGTGATTCATTTCGACTACCAAGTCGAGTTGCTGCAGGATGTGACGACATCGCGAAAGAAGTTGGACGCATCGCTCGAAGAATTGGGAACCCCGGAATTTTCAAACGCCAGCAGCAATGGCGGCTCCGGAGGTTCCGGCAATGGCGGCTCGAACAACGGAGGCTACGGCGGTCGCGGCTCGCACGGCCATGGCGGAGGAGGTACGCTGCTCTACGATTCCATCTACCTGGCCTCGAATGAGTTGATGAAAAAACAGCAGGGCCGCAAAGCCATCATCGTCCTCACCGACGGCGTGGATCGCGGCAGCAAAGAATCTCTGCGCGATGCGATCGAAACCGCCCAGCGCGCGGATACTTTGGTGTATTCGATTTTGTTCGCGGACAAGGAAGGCTACGGAAATCATGGCGGTGGCGGCGGATACGGAGGAGGCCGCGGCGGTGGAATGGGCGGAGGCGGGATGGGCGGCGGTCACCATCGTCAGCAGGAGGAGGATCGGCCGGATGGGAAGAAGGTACTCGAGCAGCTCTCGAAGGAGACTGGCGGGCGCTTTTTCGAAGTGACCAAGAAGCAGCCTATCGATGAGATTTACACGGCGATCAACGAAGAGCTGCGCAATCAGTACGGAATCGGATACGTGCCGGAAAAAGCCGACGCGACTCCGGGTACCACAAAATAAATTTGACCGTAAAGCAGAAAGATCTAGCGGTGCAATCTCGCGAAGGATACTACGCGGATCGCTAGGGCTGTGGGACCGGCTCTGTCAGCCTGTCGGCACCCCACTTGAGTGGGGAGTGCCTTTCGGCGCCGCAGCACTTTTCGCTCGGGCCGGTTCATAGATCACTTTTGCGATTTCAAAAACAGTTCTACTTCTCGGCCCGTCGGCATCGAAGGCTGGGCACCTGCTCGCGTCACCGAAATCGCTGCGACCGCTGACGCGTAACGCGCTGCTTTGCGCGGCTTTTTTCCTCGCAGCAGGCTCACCGCCAGGCCGGCGTTAAACGCGTCACCCGCAGCGGTCGAATCCACCGCTTTCACCGCGAACGAAGCCACCATCTCGCGCGTACCGTCTGCCGCGGCTACGTACGCGCCCTGCGATCCCATCTTGATCACCACGTTCGCCGGCCCACGCGCGAGCAGCAAGTCCGCGCATCGCGCCGCCGTCTGCGGAGTCACCGGTTCCTGCGCCCCCAGCCCGCACAAAGTTCGCGTTTCACTCTCGTTCGGCGTGATCCACGTCGTCGCTTGCAATACGCCGGCGGGCAGCTCACGCGCTGGAGCCGGATCGAGCATCAGTGGAATTTTGTTGCGGTGCGCGAACACCGCCAGCGTCTCCAAAGCAATCAGCGGAATTTCCAGCTGCGCCAAGACCATCCCAGCCTTCTTCAAAAGCGAAGCGTTCGCCGAAATATCCTTCGGCGACATCTTGACGTTCGCCCCCGGAACCACCACGATGTGGTTTTGCCCGTCGCCCCCGATGTTTATCAGCGCGACCCCGGACGAACCTTTCACCGCCTGCACCGCTTTCACGTTCACTTTCGCTTTAGCCAGCGCCGCTTTCAGTTCACCGCCGAATGCGTCGTCGCCCACTTTTCCGACCATGCTCACCGGGTAACCCAGCCGCCCGACGCCAACCGCCTGATTCGCGCCTTTGCCGCCGTGAAAAGTATTGAACGAATTGCCGGTCAGAGTTTCACCAGGCAGCGGCACGTGATCCGCCGTGGCCACCAGATCCAGGTTGATGCTGCCCACCACCACAACTGGTTTTCGCATTGGAGTTGCTCCCGACGTCAGCCGCCAAGCCTACCACCAACCCGCGCCGACGCTTTCTCGAAACGACACGGACGCGAAGGCGAAGAGAGATCACTGATTTCTGCCCATCGCGGGCAAAAACTCGAAAATTGTGTGCTACGGTGGGCCGTGGTTTTGACTCGAAAAACCCCGTCTGTATGGCGCGCGATTCTCGGCTTAGTGATCGCGCTGGTTTCCGCAGTGGCGCCAGCACGTGTGAGCTGCAGCCAAAACCCGCTGGGCCAAGTGGGCCAAGATTCACAAAACGTCCCGCAGATCTTCCAGCAAGGCGAAGCTGCGCTGCGCCAAGGCGATCTCGACGCCGCGCACGCCGCCTTTACCCGCGTTCTCGCTCTCGATCCCAATTCTGCCGGCGCTTATGCCAATCTGGGCGTCGTCGCCATGCGCCGCCAGAAGTGGGCGAAGCGCTCAACCGCCTCAATCAGGCGTACAAGCTAGCGCCTCGAGTTGCCGGGATCCGCCTGAACATTGGCTTGGTGCACTACCGGCAGAACGATTTCCAATCCGCGATTCCACAATTCGAATCCGTCGTCCATGATCTGCCCGATTCCGGTGCAGGCCCGTTACCTGCTGGGGCTCTGCTATTTTTTCACTGGTCGTGATGCGGACGCCGTCCCGGTCCTGGACGCGCTGTGGGCGCAGGAATCGAACGACTTGAACTATTTGTATGTTTTGGGAAATGCCGCCGGAAAATCTGGACAATCGGACATCGAAGATCGCGCCCTGGGCCGCTTCGTCGAGCTCGGCGCGAACACCGCCGAATATCATTTGCTCATCGGCAAGGCCGATCTCAATCGCGAGGAAAATGATAAAGCTATCGCTGAATTTCAGCAGGCCGCCAAGCTCGATCCGAACTTGCCATACCTGCACTTCAACCTCGGCCTGGTCTATCTCGCGCGGACCGAATTCGAAAAGGCTCGAGACGAATTTCTGAAGGACGCTGCTCTGGAACCCGACGTCGCCTTCAATTACGACCGTCTAGGCGAGACCTACTCTTACCTGCAGGACGACGCTAATGCCGAGAAGAACTTTCGCGAAGCTCTCCGGCTCGACGCGCATCTGGCCAGTTCCTATTTCGGCTTGGCGCGCCTTTATTTTCAGCAGCAGAAATTGGAGCAGGCGCTTTCCAATGTCAACAGCGCCACGGAGATCGACGGCAAGAATCCAAACTACCGCAATTTGAAGGGAAGAATTTTGGTTCGCTTGGGGCGCACCAAAGAAGGGCAAGAGGAACTAGCGAAAGCCACGGAGCTGCTTAACGCCAGCCGCGCGCGCCGTCAGAACGAACTTCTAGGGGGTGATCTTCCGCAGCCCGAACTCAGTTCAGAGCCCAAGGCGCATTAACCTGCGCGTAAAGCTGGTGCCCGGGGTGGGGGTCGAACCCACATGCCCCGTAAGGGACAGCAGATTTTAAGTCTGCCGCGTATGCCATTCCGCCACCCGGGCGGGTGGAGAAAACTCCCGAAAGGTTAGCATGGGGGCTGGGGCGAAGGCACGCATTCGCGGGAAGGAAGTTTTTGCGGCGACGATGCGGGGCGGCGTTCTGGGCAAAGGTGGTGCGGCACTACAGTGGGCCGGGCGAGGGGTTGGTTTTTTGGCTTGACTTATTCTGGCGGGCGTATATAAATCCGTTTTAATAAATTTAATAAAAGATTTGGGGTGGGTCTTGGGCGGCTGTTTTGGGCCGCCAAGTGGTGTCGGGCGCAGGACTCTGGTTTGGCGCTACTGCACGTCCCTTCCCTCTCTGCTAATCAATAATGTGCCAAACCTGCGGGGTAGGCCGCGAACCAGGGAGACTGCTATGAAATCGATTCGACTCGCGTTGGGAGTGCTGGTGGCGCTGCTGGGCCTGTGTGGTACGGCTCGAGCGCAGGATACCGGGACCTTCACCGGCACGGTCCACGATTCGACTGGGGCCAGCGTGGCGGGAGCCCAAGTCACGATCGCGAACAGCGCAATTGGCGTCAGCAAGGTGGTGACTACGAACGCGGACGGTGACTGGGTAGTGCCTTATCTGCCGACCGGGGCGTATGACATCGCCGTGGAATCGAAAGGATTCAAGAAGTACGAAGCGAAAGGCGTGATTCTGCGCGTGGGACAAAAGGCGCGGGTGGACGTGACGCTGGAAGTGGGCGCGATTACGAACGAAGTGGTGGTGGCGGGCGAAGGGTTGGCACAGGTGGAGACGCAGTCCGCGCAGGTAGGCGGCACGATTACCGGAACGGAAATCACCCAGCTGGAATTGAAGGGCCGCGACTTCGCGCAATTGATTACGCTGACTCCTGGCGTGAACAACCAGAGCGGGCAGGATGAAGGGACGGTGGGCATCGCCGGCAACGTGATCTATTCGGTGAACGGCGGACGCGGCGAGAACAATAACTGGGAACTGGACGGCGGCGACAATATGGACAACGGCAGCAACAACTCGCTGAACGTTTATCCCAGCGTCGACGCGATTCAGGAAGTCCGGGTTCTGACCTCGAACTACGGCGCGGAATACGGACGAAACGCCTCCGGCACGGTAGAAACCGAAATTAAGTCCGGAACCAGCAATTTTCATGGCGACATTTACGAATTCAACCGCAACGATATTTTCAACGCGCGAAATTATTTCGCACCCAACGTGCCGGCGTACAAGAAGAATGACTTCGGATACACCATCGGCGGCCCGATCTACATCCCGGGCCACTACAATACGGATAAGAGCAAAACGTTCTTCTTCTGGTCGCAGGAATGGCGGCGGGAAATCGTACCGAATACGTTTAATCTGCCGGTGCCGTCGAATGCCGAACGCGCTGGAAACTTTTCCGACGTTTGCCCGGACTTGAATGGGTCGTTTACCGATTGCCCGAATCTTGCCGGGCGGCGGAACGCAGATCAACAACATCGATCCCAACGCGCAGAACATCCTGGCAGAAATTACGACGCCGAATAACACCAACGGGGCCAACGCCTGCTCCTCGACCATTGGCGCCTGCTTTACCTCTTCTATTTCGCAACCGACCACCTGGCGGGAAGAGTTGTTGCGGGTCGACCACCAGTTCAGTTCCAACTGGCGCGGAATGTTCCATTACATTCACGACTCGTGGGAAACGACCACTCCTACTACGCTGTGGTCGAACGCGACGCTGCCTTCGATTCAGACCAAGTTTGTGGGCCCGACGACCAGCGCCGTGGCGCGTTTGACGTACACGGCGTCGCCGACACTGGTGAACGAATTCGTTTTCAGCTACACCTCGGACCACATCAATCTGACCAACGTAGGTCCTTTCCAGCGGCCCCCGGACATGACCATGACCGGAATTTTCCCGGATTTCGGGGGCAAATTGCCGACGGTCACCGTAGTGGGGAATCAGGCGTACGGGGCGGGTTTTACGGCCGATCCTTCGGACGAACCGTGGAACAACGCGAATCCGACCTACACGATTCGCGACAACGTCACAAAAATTATTGGCAGACACACGCTGCAATTCGGAGCGTACGCGGTTATCGCGCAGAAGAACGAATTCTCAGGCACCGGGATTCAAGGCGCGCTGACATTCGATGCGACTAATACGAACGTTACGACCGGAAACGCGTTTGCGGACCTTTTGCTCGGAAACATTTCCAGTTTTCAGCAGGCCAATCAGGAAATTAAATATTACAGCCGCTACAAATTCGCTGAGCCGTACATCAACGACGACTTCCACATCACCTCGCACTTAACGTTGAACCTTGGCCTGCGGTTGAGCCTTTTCGGGACGTATTACGAAAAGGAAAAGAATACTTACAACTTCGAACCTGGCCAGTTCAACATGAACAACGAAGTGGTGATTGGGCCGAACGGGAATTTGTTTGATCCCACCGGGACATTCCCGCTGGGGCCGACGGATCCACTGAATTTCAACGGCATCGTGCAGTGCGGATCCGTTGGCGTTCCGCGAGGATGTATGCACGGCCATCTGTTCAATCCTGCACCGCGCGTCGGATTCGCCTGGGACGTTTTCGGAGATGGAAAAACTTCGCTGCGCGGCGGGTACGGGATCTTCTTCGACCACGGCAACGGCAACGAAGCGAACGCCGAATCGCTGGAAGGCAGTCCTCCGGGCGTGCTGAATCCGACGCAGAACAACATCGCGCCGGGAATCAATGGTTGCACGCAGCCTTCGGGTTACACCTGCATCGGAGGTGGGGGCGGGGCTTTGTCCTTCCCGCTGAACGTGACTTCGATTCCGACCAAGGCGATCTGGCCCTACATGCAGCAGTGGAACCTGAGCCTGGAGCGCGAGATTTTCAAGAATACGATTGTGCAGGCCGGATACGTCGGCAGCAAAGGTACCCATCTCGCAGCTCAGCTGGACGCCAACCAACTGACGCCGCTGCCGGCATCGCAGAATCCGTATAATCCGGGAGAACCGATCGTTACGGACGGCAGCTCGGGACAAACGCCGAATACGGACTGCGACGCGCTCACGGTTAACGGAAATCCAGTGACCGGCCTGGCGGCCACGCATTTGGCGATTGCCTGCGGCGGCGATCCTTCACCGGTCCGGAAATATGTGGGTTACAGCACCATCACTTCGAAGTACTACGGCGCCGATTCCATCTACAACTCGCTGCAGTTTTCGATTCGCAGGACCATTGCTCCGCTAGTGGTTTCCGCTTCGTATACCTACAGCCACTCGATCGATAACTCGTCGGATTGGGCCGATCAGAACTTCGTGAATTCGTTCGATCCACGAGCGAATCGAGCGAGTTCGAACTTCGACGAGCGTCATATTCTAACGTTCAGCTACGTTTACAGTCTGCCTTCATTCGGATTGGAAGGCTGGAAGAAGACGCTGTTCGCCGGCTGGCAGTATTCCGGGATCACGTCTTTCAACACCGGGCAGCCGTTCAGCGTTTTGAACGGAATCTTTGCTGACAACGCCGGTGTGGCGAACGGCGTGGGGGCCAATGGTTCATATCCGGACCTGGTGGGCGATCCTTACAGCAAGCCGTCGGCGGCGGCGATCGCGGCACTCGCTCCGGGATCCGGCCCTTTGCTGTATAACCCCGCGGCATTTGCGCAGCCGACGGGCTTGACCTTCGGTACTTCCACCAGAAACATTTTGAACAACCCCAGCCGGTTGAACTTCGACATGGCGTTGTTCAAGAGCTTCCCGATTCACGAATCGATTTCGCTGCAGTTCCGGGCGGAAGCGTTCAACGTCTTCAACCACACGCAGTGGGCCAGCGGAAACTCCACTGCGAGCACGACCGGAAGCGGCGGCGTGGCGAACAATACGATCACTTGCTACGGAGGCGCGAACAACTCCGCCGGCGATGCGGCGTGTTTGGGAAATGGGTTCTTGCAACCGCAGGCGGCCCATGATCCGCGTATTTGGCAGTTTGGTTTGAAGCTGCTGTTTTAAGAATCGATCGATTACAGAAGTGTACGGAAGGGCGCCCGGAGGTTTGGGCGCTCTTTTTTTTGCGCTGGCTATTTTATGGAGCGGGAAGCGCGGTAGTGGACTTAATTCCCTGCCCTTCGATGATGGTGTAGGTCTTGTCGGAAGCGAGATTGGATAGTCTCTCTGGCGCGCTGTTGGGCCACTGAATCTCGACGGAATCGATTTTCGATTCGTGGCCGAGGCCGAAGTGAAGGCGGAGATCGTTCTGCGAGAGATAGCTAGCGCCGCCGCGCACTTCGTTGAACTGAGTCAGCGCACCGGTGTGAATGGTGAGGCGCGCGCCGATCGCGGCGCGATTGGATTTGGTGCCGACGAGGCGGAACATGACGCGATGATTGCCTGGGACGCCGTGATTCAGCAGCAGGGTCGGCGGTTCGCCGACGTTGAGCAGGAGGACGTCCTCGTTGCCGTCGTTGTTCACGTCTCCGAAGGCAGCGCCACGACGAGAGGCTTGGGCAACTTTCTGTAGGCCGGCGGCTGCGGCGGACTCGGTGAAGGTGCCGTCGCGATTGTTCATGTGCAGGAGCAGCGGCTCTTTGTAGCGCGCGGCGGATTCGAGCTGGTCCATCTGCGGATAGACGTGGCCATTGGCCACGAATAGATCGACCCAACCGTCGTTGTCGAAATCGACGAAGCCGGTGCCCCAT
>CAWIEL010000033.1:0-10973 GCA_963835025.1 uncultured Acidobacteriota bacterium | reverse complement strand
TTCGCATGGCGCTAGGAGCTGCGCGTTCGACGATTGTTCGACAGGTGCTGAGGGAGACCCTAATACTGATGCTGATCGGTATTGCAGTTGGAGTACCGGTGGCGTTGGCTGGCACGCGACTGATCAAGTCGATGTTATTTGGGCTCGGAGCCACCGACCCCTGGGCCATCGGAGCGGCTTGCGCAATTCTGGCGGTGATCGCGGCTCTGGCCGGCTACATTCCGGCACGACGAGCGTCTCAGGTTGACCCGATGGTGGCGCTGCGCTACGAATAGCGAACTTGAGCGAAGCTCACTTTGACTGTGTGGCCGAGTCGGAAGGAGTTCGACTGGCTGCGGCTGACTGGGCGGCCTGAATTTCGCGGGCGCGGGCGGTGAGCTTTTTGATTTTCCCCTCGATGGAAGCGTCACCTATGTGCTCTTCCTGCACCACGCCGTCGGCATCAATGGTGAAGGTGTGTGGGATGGCGTTGACGTTGAACATTCTGGCTAGAGGCGACGTAAAACCGCCGTCGCGATATTGCGGCCAAGTCATATCGTTCTTGGCGACGAATTCTTTCCACTTCGCTTCGTCGGAATCGAGACTGACACTAAGGATCACGACCGGCTGGCCTTGAAATTTTTTGGCCATGTCGCGGACATGGGGCAGGGCTTCGCGACATGGTCCGCACCAGGTGGCCCAAAAATCCAGTAATACGACTTTGCCTTGCAGCGCGTCCATCGAAATATGCTGGCCGTCTAGAGTGGTGACGTCAAAGGCGGGGGCAAGGCGGGCGCGGGCCAACTCCGGATTATCGATATAACGCAGAACCCGCTGGCGCTCGGCATCATCCGCAGCGTGCATTTGGACGTATTGCGAGAAGCGGGCTTTGGCTGCATCGTCCTGCTTGAGATGCGCGAGGATTCGGCCGTCGAGGAGAACAGCGCTGGGGAAATTGGCGAAGGCGGCGATTGCTTTCGAGGCTTCGTCATGAGCGCGAGAAAATATTTCGTCTTTGTGCTTTTCCTGGCCTTCGTCCATGAGAATTACGGCGAGTTGGTAATGGGCGAGCGCAGTCGCGCGGTCGCCTTGCGCTTCGGACACTTGCTCATCGCCGGCCAATTCGGCGGCTTTCCAGTCTCCTAATTCGGCGCCATACTTGATGATTTTGGTTTGGCAGGCTCGGCAATGGCCGTCGTCCTGCTTGTCGGCTTTTTTGAAACTATCGAGGGCGGCGCGATCGTCGCGTTCGTGGAGATACTGTTCGGCTTGCTTGTAGCTTTTTTGAGCCTTGTCGTTTTTGGGCCCGTCGTCCGGGGTTTGGGCAAACAGCGGGGTGCCGAGGCCGGCACACACCAAGATGGCGATTACGAATCGCATTTCAGTACTCCCCGGTAAACTAACATGTAGATTATCGCAGTTGATATCACCCGCCCGCATCTGCGGTCAAGCGAAGAACTCGACGCCCAGATTGGGTCAAGCTGTAATAACTGTAATAAGAGTTCTCGAAAAAGGTGAGAATGAAGCGCGAGGACGTTTCGCAGGTGGAAGAAATCCTTAGGGTTGGGGGCATAAACGTGTTATATTTGTCTTGCGTTTGTTGCTCTTGTAACACCTTTGGAATCGTTTGAAGGGGCTGCAAGTAACACTTGCGGCCTCTTTTGCTTTACGGCTGGAGGCGGTCGAGAAGTAGCAAATAGCTCAAAAAGAAGGAAGTACATCAGTGAGAGAACAAGGAACAGTAAAGTGGTTCAATGCCAGCAAGGGTTTCGGATTCATCCAGCGCCAGTCCGGCGAGGACGTTTTCGTCCACTTTTCGGCAATTCAAGCGGAAGGTTATAAATCGCTGAACGAAGGCCAAGCGGTTGAGTTCGAAGTAACCCGTGGACCGAAGGGTCTGCAGGCAGCGAACGTCACCAGCCTCTAGTCGAACGGGGCGAGCCGGCTTCGGCCGATTCGCCCTTTTTTTTCGCAGTAAAGGCACTCCGAGCATTTTCCCGGCCATAGTTCGACCGCACTTAGCGCTTTGCACTGAGGAGCCCCCGTTGAAAGCACTTCCCGAAGGGCAATATATCAAGCACTTCCAGTATGGATTGGGCGTGGTGACGGAATCGGATAACGACCGGACCTCGATCGATTTCGATCTGCACGGACCGAAGAAATTCGTGACCAGCATCATGGTGGTGGAGCAGGCCGAAGGAACTCCGCCGAAGCGCAAGCGCGCCAAGCGAGTGAAGAAAACCGCAGCAGCAATCGTGGCAGCGGAACCGGTCGGCGCGGGCAAATGAGCCTAAACACCAACAACGTAATCGTGCAGTTCGTGGGATTCGAGGCCAAGGAACGCGGCCGGGAATACACATTTACGGTGCGCGAAACGGCGACCGAGCCGCGGGAATTTACGCTGTCGATTGCGAACGAGGCATTTAATTCGCGGCGGGTACGATTTCAAGATGCGCCGGATATTTGCTCGCACCGTTTGCGGCTGGAATTGGCGGCGACGGAGAATCATCCGGTGCACACGCATTTTGATTTAACGGATGCGGAGCTGGAAGCTTATCGCACGTCCCACATGCAGAAACCCCCGAAGTATCCTTACGCGCCGAAGAAAGAAGAAGAGCAGGACGCGTAGGTTCGCAGGAAATTCATCAAGAAAATTGAATCGGTGTTTGCGCGGGTTGAGGAATTCGCGCGTCCTGGCGTGCGTTCCCTATCGCGCGTCAAGACGCTGAGTTCTCGCGCAGAGGTTCGGCCGTTACGCGATTTTGGTGGTGACGGCGCGGCGGGCGGCCAGCGAAATCATCAGGCGTGAAACTCCGCTGAAGAAGATGCTGATGCCGACCAAGGTGCCGATGGCCCATTCGGCGCTGGAGGGCCAGGTGGCTCCAATCATGCCGCCGAGAATGATGGTGATGATGCCATTAATCAGAAACCAGGGAGAGCCGTTGGCGGCGCGGTGCTGGAAGTACAAAACGATTTCGGCGACGCCTTCGATAGCCAAGTAGAAAGCGAGGGCCAACGTGAGGGTGGCCAGGCCACGCGCGGGATGATCGAGCAGGTAGATGGCGACGGCGATGTAGAGGACGCCGAGCAGCGCTTTGATCAGCACGTTGCCGGTGCGACGCGTATACCAAGCGAAAACGAAGTGGGCAATGCCGGCGAAGATCAGCATCCAGGCCAGGAAGAGATTGACGGCGATGCCGGCTTCGAGCGGGAGCGCGATGGCGAGCAAGCCGGCGACGATCATGACGACACTGACAAAGATGGACCAGCCTACGGCTTTTTTGGCGACGTCTGAGATGGTGGATTCGGCCATGAGTGCCCCCGTGAATTTGAAGGTGTTTCGGGAGTTATACCATTCTTGGAGGGCTCGATGCATCCCTGGGTATGCAGTGGAGGAGTCCTGCGGCGGAATTGAGTCATGGTATGTTACAGACACTCCGGCGCGACAGAAGCCGGAACACATACGGTCCCCGCAAGAGAGGCGCATTTCTTGATCGAACGCGAAGACGACGGCAAGGTCTTTCCTCGTAGTATTCCTCAGGCAGAAACGACAACTAACACGACGGAAACTGATCGAGGGATTTTCAGCGAGGCGGGGACTTTCGTTCGGAATTACTTCGTAAGGATTCTGAGTATTTCGGTTTTGGTTCTGACGCCGTGTTTTTGGCACCGCACGATCGTGGCGGGCGATTTTGGGCAGCCACCTTTATAACGTGTGGCTGGCGCAATTGATTCGCGCCGGGCAGGCGCCGGGGTTATGGCTGGCTACGCGACGCTGGAATAATGTGCTGTTCGACTACCTACTGCTCTTTTTCGGGCGGTTTGTTTCGCTGGCCTCAGCGGAAAAGATCGTGGTTTCGATTTCGGTGCTGGTGTTTTTCTGGGGGGCGTTCGCGCTGGTGGCCGCGGCGGCGAAGCGCGCTCCGTGGTTTTTGGTTCCCGGCCTGGCGATGATCTCGTACGGATTTACATTTCACATGGGATTTTCGAATTACTACCTTTCGCTGGGGTTGAGTTTTTGGGGCCTGGCGATTTTCTGGCGCGGGGTGGGATGGGAACGATTCGCTCCGATTTTACTGGCGCCGCTGATCGTTCTGGCGAATCCGCTGGGGCTGGCTTGGATGGCGGGAGCGGCCGCTTATATTTTCGTGGCGGAGAAAATTCCGCAGCGTTTTCAGATTTTGCTGGTTGGGCTGGCGATTGGGGCGTTGGGGGCCGCGCATTGGTTTTTCTGGCATTCGTATGTGATCGAGACGCAAAAGAGGCCGGGATATTTTTTTAACGGCACGGATCAGTTGTGGCTTTTTGGGCCGCGATATCAGATCCCGCAGATTTTATTTGGAGTGATTGCCGTGATCGCGCTGGCTATCGACTATTTGCAGCGACGAGCGCGCGGAGAAATGCTGGCGGGATATGGAATTCCGCTGCAGTTCTACGTGATCTTGATTTTTGCCGCGGGATTATTGCCGGAAGGGATGCGCTTTCCGGGCGAACCGGTGGCGCTGGCGATCTTGACCGAGCGTTTGAGTTCGGTTACGGCGGTAGTTCTGTGTTGCTTGCTGGGCGCGATGATTCCGCGCCGATGGCATCTTTCGCTTTCGGGGCGACGGCGGTGATATTTTTCGCGTTCTTGTACCAAGACACGGCGCGAATCGATCGAATGGAAGCGGCGGTGGAGAAGCTGGTGCGGACGGTTCCACGGGACTCGCGGGTATTGGGAACGATTCAGCCCTTCCCCGATTCGCGAATTTTGATTCAGCACATGCTGGATCGTGCGTGCATCGGATATTGCTTTAGCTACGGAAATTATGAAGCGGCCTCACAACAGTTTCTGGTGCGCGCGAACGAGGGGAATCCTTACCTGATGACATATTTCGGGGACACTTCGGATATGGAAGACGGTGCTTACGAAGTTCCGCCGGAGATTCTGCCGGCATGGCAAGTTTATCAGTGCAACGAGAATGGGGACGACTTGTGCATCGCGGCCGTACGCGCGGGGCAGATGAACGATGAGCTTGGCCAGCATCCGGAGTAAGGCTCGAGGCGAGGCGACCGGGCGGCGGCAAATTGCGGCAGGCTCAGGACTGCGGTATCCTCGTCAGCGCGACTGAACTGAAACGATTACGACGGGCGAGGACGAGGATGAAAACTTCCGGACGCAAGACTTCGCAGACACTTTTTCTAGGATTGGTGATCCTGATTATGAGCGCTTCCCTATTTGCAGCTGCGAGCATTTACGATTTCACTTTGCCTTCGATCGACGGAAAACCGGCGCCGCTGGCGAATTACAAGGGTAAAGTGGTTTTGCTGGTCAACGTGGCGAGCCGCTGCGGATTTCGCCGCAGTACACGGCGTTGGAATCCACCTACGAGAAATACAAGGATCAAGGATTTGTGATTCTGGGATTCCCGGCGAACAATTTTGGAAGCCAGGAACCGGGCACTAACGCGGAGATCAAGACGTTCTGCCAGTCGAAATACAGCGTGACTTTTCCGATGTACGGAAAGGTTTCGGTCAAGGGCGACGACCAGACGCCGCTTTATGCGTATTTGACCAAGGATGCAAATCCGGCGCTGAAGGGCGACATCAAATGGAATTTCACGAAATTTCTGGTCGATCGAAACGGCAAAGTGGTGGCCCGGTTTGAGCCAGATGTGACGCCGGACGCTCCGCAGGTGACCGCGGAAATTGAGAAGCTGCTGAAGCAGTAAGAAAAAATTGCCAGGTATTTCGCGGCCGGTGCGTTTGCTTCGCACCGGCTTTTTTATTGGTTCCTTAGTTTCGCCCTGATTTCGCCTCCCTGCTAAAACTTGGCGTTTCTGTAATTTCGCACGAACAACTTTTTAGGAGCGGGAGTGTTTTACTCAGTAAGCCGGCGAGCAGGAAACAACGCGACGCCGAACGAAAAATAAGAAATCAGGCACATCATACGGAGGTTTACGATCATGAACGCACGCACAGTCATACTCAGCGCAGGTTTGTTTTTGGCTTTGGGAGCGGTACCGGCATTCGCGCAGTCCACGGCGACTCCTTCGTCGGCGGAAATTCAGCAGCGCAAGGATAACCAGCAGGACCGCATCGCCAATGGCGTGAAGAGCGGGCAGCTGACGCCGCGGGAAACGGCCAATCTGGAATCGAAGGAAGCCGGAATCAATCGAGAAGAGCGGAATATGCGCGCGCAGGATAACGGGCATCTGACTGCGGCGGACAAAGCCAAAATCAACCGGCAGCAGAATCATGTGTCGAAGGACATTTACGACAAGAAGCATAATGCACGGACGCGTCCGTAATTGACCTGCACTGACAATTGAAGAAGGACAAAAGCCCCGGCGAAATCGCCGGGGCTTTTTTGTTGTGGGGCTTATATGGAGACGGAGGCATCGACTGACCGGTGCGAGGCTACTTTTCGGCCAGCTCGGCGAGGAGCGCGGCGCGCACCCGGGATTGCTGGTCGAGATTCAGTTTGCCGCCGGCAGTGGTCAGATAGAAAACGTCGATGGCGGTCTGACCTTCGGTTTCGATCAAGGCGATATCGATGCTGCAATTGTGTTCGGCGAATTTCGAGCTGATGCGATGCAGCAGACCGGGCTGGTCCTGGGTGACGACTTCGATCAACGTGCTGTGATCGGAGCAGTCGTCGTCGAAGTCGATCACGGTGGTGACTTTCACTTTTGGCGGGACTGGCTTGTGGGAGCGCAAGCGGTCACGCAACATCTTTTGCAGATCGGCTTTTCCGGTGATGACGTCGTGGACGCTTTGTTTGAAACGCTCCCACTCCGGAAGGTTCAGCTCCAGCACACGAAATTGGTCGGTGAAATAAAAAGTGTCGACGACTACGCCGGCGTGATTCGAAAACGCCGTGGCTTTGACGATGTTCATGCCCCAGGCGGCGAGGACGCCGGTCATATTGGCAAAGAGAAAGGGCCGGTCGGTGGTGACCAGCGAGAGATCGAACCAATGGCGTCCGCGTTTGAGGGCGACCTGCACCGGATCTTTGGCCAGGGCGTTGGCCATATTCATGTGGGTCAGAACGTCTTCGACCGGATGGGTGCGGAGATAGCGCTTGGGCAAACCTTCGAGGAAGATTTCGAGTTTTCTTCCGGCTGCCGGAGCCAGGGTGCGGAGATGCGCCAGCGTGTCCTCGTCAGTATCGACGTGCAGGCGCTGGTCGACATTGCGCAGCAAATAATTTGCGGTGCCGATGTAGAGCTGCCAGATATTTTCAGCCTTCCAGGGAGTGAGCGCTTCGGGATTAACGGCTTTGATGTCGGCGTAGGTGAGCAGGCAAAGCATCTTGAGGCGTTCGGGCGTTTCGAGTTTTTCGCCGAGGGCTTTCACTGTATCGGGATCGAAGATGTCGCGGCGCAGAGTCATGCTGAGTTCGAGATGGCGGCCGACCAAAAATAAAACCGTTTCGCGGTCGGGCGGATCGACGTCGAGACGTTCGAGGCAGGCCTCGGCGAGGGCGACGCTGGCCTGCACGTGATTTTCGTTTTTGCGGGCTTTGCCGGCGTCGTGCAGCAGGATGGCGAGATAGAGCAGCTCGGGCTGCTCGAGTTCGTCGAGAAGTTCAGCGTAGCGCTGATCCCATTTGGATTGGGATTGGCGCAGACGGTGCAGATTTTCGATGGCGACGAAAGTGTGTTCGTCGACGGTGTAGCGATGGGAGTAGTCGCGGACCACCAGCGAATCAATGCCCTGCAGTTCGGGAAGAACCAGAGACAGGAAGCCCATGGAATGCATGGCCCGCAGAGTTTCAGAAGCGTGCGGAGCGAGGAGAATTTCCTGCAAGTGATGCCAGACTTCGACGCCGCAGGGCGGATCCAGGGCGATGGACGGAAGAGCCTGCTCGATTTGCATTTCGGCTGCGGGGCTGAAGGTGAGGCCGTGGCGAGCCTGGAAGCGGAAGGCGCGCATCAAGAGATCGGAATCGCCGACGGCGTCGGGCTGCTGCAGGGAGATTAAGCCATTCTCGACCAGGAACTCGGGATTGGCGAAACGCGATTGCAGATTCTGGAATTCGCCGTGCAGCGAAGAAGGCGCGGCGGGAAAAGCATACAGAGATTGCAGACAAACGCGATTGATGGCGCGGGCGTGGCCGAAATAAATGCGCATCCAGTCGGAGGCGGTTAGCTGCTCGGCGGTAGTGGATGCGCCGATTTTTTGGGCGGCGGCCTGGTCCTGAGCCTCCCAGGCAAGGACATTGTTGTCACGCTTGTGCAGGTAATGCAGAAAGCAGCGGGCGGACATCAGAAAATCGAGCGCCTGATTGGAGCGTTGGCGCGCGGATGGCAGCGCACCCGGTGTTTCCTTCGCGGAGCCGCGTGCGTGGCCGTTCGGTGAAATAAAGTTGAGCCAGGAGGCGACGTTGTAGTCGCGCAAGCCGCCGGGGCCGTCTTTGATGTTGGGCTCAAGATGGAAAACCGTTTCACCGAATTTCGCGTGGCGGGTGCGAGTTAGATCGGCGAGACGCTGGGAGAAACCTTTGCCGTCGCGAGCGAGAAGTTTGGGGATCGCCACGTCCTGCAACTGGGCGAAGAGTCTGGGATCGCCGGCGAGATAGCGTGCGTCCAGCAGCGAGACGGTGAATTCGAGATTTTCAGGATCGAAACGATCGCATTCGGAAGTCTTGCGGGTAGCGGGGCTTAGCTTCATGCGCAGATCCCAAATTTCCTGGGAGAACTGGCGGATGCGGGCGCTGAATTCCTTTTCGGTGCGTTCGTTTTCGTGCAGGAACAGGAGATCGATATCGGAATGCGGGAAAAGCCATTTGCGCCCGAAACCGCCGAGAGCGATGAGGGCAACTCCGGCAGGACCATTCTTCTCCGAGGAAATGTACTGGTTCCAGAGACGCAGCAGGATGGATTCTACGACCGTGGTGCGGCTGAGAACGGCGGCGCGACCATCGCCGTGCAGGACAAAATCGTTTTGAATCCGCGCCGATTCCTCAGCGTAAAAGGCGCGCAGCTCACTGCCGAGCGTGGGCATCGAGGGCATGGGCGGAGCTTTCAATCACCGAGTGTAACTCCGGCGCGGGGCGATGGCGCGAAAGTTATTAGCGCGGGCAATTCAACTTTTGAATTGGGTGAATTGGCGAAGCTTATCTAAAAGGAGGTACCGGAACAAGACCAACGGAACGCTGGGCTAGTGTTTGCGGGCGGCGTCTTTTTCGTTTCGGCTTTCGACTTGCTGGCGCAGAAGAGTGACAAACGCAGCGGCGGCGCGAGGCAAAGTGCGATCGCGGCGGTAAACGAGGCCGAGCTCGCGGGTGAGGTCGGCGTCAGAAATTGGGACTAGCTTGGCTTCGCCGTTGCGGACTTCATCTTTGGCGAAACTTTCGCTGATGATGGAAACGCCCAGGCCGGCGGCGACGAAGCGCTTGATCATGCCGACGCTGGCCAGTTCCATGGTGATGCGCAGCTTGGAACGATAGGGGCGGAAATGCTTATCGAACAATTGCCGGGTGTATCCGGTCTTAGGAACGATCTGCGGCTGGTCGGCAACTTCGCTGAGGGTGACCGATTTCGATTTGGCCAGCGGATTGGACGCGGCGACCAAAAGCATCAGGCGGTCGTGGAAAA
The DNA here is from genome assembly GCA_963835025.1 of uncultured Acidobacteriota bacterium. Taxonomy (GTDB): domain Bacteria; phylum Acidobacteriota; class Terriglobia; order Acidiferrales; family UBA7541; genus Palsa-295. The sequence continues at coordinate 1,413 of CAWIEL010000033.1, read as the reverse complement.
TGGGGTGAATGCGCAGGCTGGGCGATTTTACCGGCAAGGTGACGATGCCGATATCGACCGAGCCGTCTTCGATTTTCTCGATCACTTTGCGGCTGAAATTCCGGTAGATATTGATTTGCACCCCGGGATAGCGGCGGTGATATTCGGCAAACAGATCAGGCAGCAGGTAAAGGCAGGTGGCTTCATTGGCACCGATATTCAAAGTGCCCTGGGGCGAGATCGAGAGATCGGCGACGGCGCGCAGCGATTCTTCTTTCAGGGTCAGTAGGCGTTTGGCGTAGCCTACCAGGGCTTCGCCGGCGGCAGTGAGCTTCACGGACTTGCCGACGCGGTCGAACAGCTTCTGGCCGTAGGCTTGTTCTAGCTGGCGAATCTGGGCGCTGACGGCGGGCTGCGAGCGAAACAGTTTCTGGCCCGCGCGCGAAAAACTCCCTAACTTCACAATCTCAAGAAATGTTGTCAGGTAGTCGAAATCCATAGGTTTGGATGCCCGGGATTATAGCAGAAGAAGGCACGAGGGCGCAGTTCGAGCGTGATTCAGCAGGTCGGCGACATTTCGCGGCGGGATCCCACGGCATGAAAGAATCGTTTGGCTCAGAGAATTCTGCAGGCGCAAAAAAAAGAGGGCGACCGCAAGAAAAACAGTCGCCCCTGAATTTTTTGTGATGAAGCGAGTGCGTTAGCCAGGCATCAAGACGGAATCAATGACTTGAATTACGCCGTTGGACTGGTAGACGTTGGCGATGGTGATGGTCGCGGTGCCGCCTTTTTCGTCGGTGAGGACGAACTTCCCGCCGGACTGGATTACGGTGAGGGTTCCGCCGCTGACGGTCTTGAGCGTGGCCTTGCCATTCCCTTCCTTGATGAGTTTCTTCAGGTCGTTGGTGCCGAGGCGTCCGGCGACAACGTGATAGGTGAGAATTTTGGTCAGCGTGTCTTTGTTTTCCGGCTTGACCAGGGTGTCGACGGTGCCTGCCGGGGAGTTTGGCAAACGCTTCGTTGGTCGGAGCAAAAACGGTGAAGGGGCCGGGGCCCTTCAAGGTGTCAACCAGACCGGCGGCCTTTACCGCGGCGACGAGCGTAGTGTGGTCCTGAGAATTTACGGCGTTGTCGATGATGTCTTTGGTGGGATACATGGCCGCGCCGCCGACCATGGGATCTTTCTGGGCGGAGGCCACCGTGGCGGTGAGCAGAACTGCAGTAAGAATGCCGAGCAGGATGCGTGATTTCATTATTTTTCCTTTTGGGTTTGATTGCCGTACCAGTGTGAGTACGCTGGGCAGCTGGAGTTGGATTGCGAATAGGCCGCAATTGAAGAGCTTTTGGGCGACGGACGGTGGCGAAAGTGGCGTTTTGCAAGCTAGGGTGATAGCGTCTAGTTTCATTGGTTCGTTCAGTAAATTCAGCCGAGGT
>CAWIEL010000032.1:0-10070 GCA_963835025.1 uncultured Acidobacteriota bacterium | reverse complement strand
CGGGAAGATGCGCCCGTTGGCTTGGGACATTCACGCCATCGCGGCGACCCAGAAAATCATGGTCAAAGTCACGGGCAACGGCGTCACCTGGCAAAAGACACTCAAATTTTCTGATTTTCAGCACCCGGAATCGCTGCTGGAGGATGCCGGCGGGGCTGGCATTCTGGGCATCCTCGGAGGCGGGGACCTGTCGCTGCAAAAGGAATCCATCACGCAAGCGGCGGCGGGCCTGCAATGGGAAGCGCATGAGGATTGGATGCAATTCGGCCATTCCAAAATGCGGGTCTATCGCCTGGAAACGTTGGAACAATGGAATTCAGTGTCTTCGTTGATGACGCCGGTTTCCAGTCCGGCCAACGCCACAATCGGCTTAAAGGTGGAACCCGGCGCAAACTCCGCCTGGATGGCGCGGTTCAGCAGCGGCTTAAACGGATCGTTCATCAGTTGGTTCCAATCCGTGCGGCTGATTCGACCGGTGAATTTATTCGGATCGAAACTAGGACTGCTGGTCATAGCCAGCACTTCGCCCGAGCGCGGATCTAGCGCCACCACCCCGCCGCGCTTTCCCTGCATCGCCAACTCGGCCACCGATTGCAAATCCAGGTCGAGGGTCGTTTGCAGATCCTTGCCGCTAGTGGCGTCCTGGGTGGTTTCCATCTGCCGTTCATGGCCGAAATTATCCACCTCCACTCGTTGTTGGCCATCAATGCCGCGCAAAGTTTTGTCGTACTGTTTTTCAAGGCCGTCTTTGCCGATAATGTCGCCTTGCCGGTAATCGCTAAACTGCGGCAAGTCGAGTTCGGTCTCGCTGATTTCACCTACGTAGCCGGTGACGTGCGCGGCAAAACCGTCCTGCGGATATTGCCTGCGCCAGGATTTGATGAGCTGCATTTCAGGATAAGCGCTTTCGTCCTGATGCGCTTCAATCCAGGCGATGTCGTCGCGCGACAATTGATCTTTGATAATGATTTGCGGACGTGTGTTTTTGCGGATGTGGGCGGTCAGCTCGCCATAATCAAGCTGTAAAGCCGTAGAAATGGCGGAAAAACGGGGGTGCGTAGGGATCGATTTGCGGCAGAGCCGGATCGTAAAAAGCAGATCCCTCCCGCCTTCGCGATAGTTCCGCTTCGGCGGGCGACAACGCTGACGCACGTGATGATTGAAGCGACCGCTTCGGGATGACAGCTTGATTATTTGTATTGGCTAGATGCGGTGGCGGCGGAAGATTACGCCGCGGGCGCCGGATTTTTTGGTGGCGGCGCGGAGGCGCTGGGACCAATTGGGCGCGAAGAGAGTTTCCATGAAAGCGGCGGCGCTGGTTGCTAGTTCTGCGGTGTAGCTGAACCACCAGGATTTTGGGATCCGCGGCAGGCGATCTTCGTCGACGTATTTGGTTTGGACCATTTCCAGCAGGCCTAGGCGGGAATGGCTGCGACCCCAGCCGCTGTCGCGCGGGCCACCGTGCGGGGCTTCGGTGATGCCGTAATAGCTGGCGACATCATTGATCATCACGGTGCCGACCGATAGGCGGGAGGCGACTTCCCTGCCCTTGTGTTTGCTGGCGGTCCAGACGCTGGCGCTTAAGGCGAAGCGCGAATCGTTGGCGAGGGCGACGGCCTCGTCGACGGTTTTTACGATTTGAATGGCGATGACTGGGCCGAAGGTTTCTTCGCGCATTAAATCCATGGAGTGATCGACGCTGGCGACTACGGCCGGCTCGAAGAAATTTGCGCCGAGGTCGGGGCGGCGGACGCCTCCGGTGAGAATGCGCGCGCCGCGGGTGGTGGCTTCGGCGAGCTGCTGCTCGACTTTTTCTAACTGGTTTATGCGAATCATCGGGCCGATTTCGACTTCAGGATTGGTCGCCGGGCCGAGGCGAAGTTTTTTTGTTTTTTCGACGCAGAGTTTAGTGAATTGGTCGGCGACGGGAGCTTCGACGTAAATGCGTTCGACGGAGATGCAGGTTTCGCCGCAATTCATGAAGCCGCCCCAGACGGCGGCGCTGGAGGCGATTTCGAGATCGGCGTCGGCGAGAACGAGCATGGCGTCTTTGCCGCCGAGTTCGAGCGCGGAAGGAATGAGTTTGCGAGCGCAGGCTTCGGCGATGCGCTGGCCGGTGGCGACGCTGCCGGTGAAGAAAACTTTGTCGGGGCCGGCTTCGATGAGGGCAGCGCCGAGATCGCCGCGGCCTTGGACGACTTGGACGAGGCCGTCGGGAATTTTTGCTTCGGCGCAGAGTTCGGCGACAAGAGCGCCGGACCAGGGAGTTAGTTCGGAGGGTTTGAGGATTACGGCGTTGCCGGCGACTAGCGCGGGGATGACTTGGGCCATGGGGATGGAGAACGGGTAATTCCACGGGGAGATTACGACGACGATTCCTAACGGGCTGAATTCTAGCCAGCCGGATTTGGCTTTCATGGCGAGGTTGTGGTGCGGGATTTTTTCGGGTTTGACCCAAGTGGGGGCGCGTTTGGAGAGAAAGTCGGCGGTGTCGAGGGCCAAGAGGACTTCGGCGAAGATGGCTTCGACGCGAGGCTTGCCGGCTTCGGCGGAGATGACGTCGGCGATTTTTTCGCGGTTGGAGAAGATGGCGTCGCGGAGATTTTTTAGTGCCGCGCAGCGGGATTGGAGGGATTGCAAGGACCAGGATTTTTGGGCTTGGCGGGCGGATTCGAAAATTCTTGGAAGATCAGATATCGGTGTGGTGGTGAAGGTGGCGTTGATTTGTTGGGTGGCGGGATTTAGTGAGTCGACGGATTCGGGGGGGATCGAGGGTGGCGGCATTGTTTGGTGATTGTAGCTGAAGCGGAGGCAAAAGATTTAACACAGAGGACACGGAGATAGTTGGGCAAGAAGGAAAAATCGAAGAGAGATCCTTCGTCGCGGAAGGCGCTCCTCTGGATGACGGCCAAAAGCGGTTTGGGCGGTAGGACTGAACGGCTAGGAGAAGAGGGTCATTTTGTGCGGTGGCGCTGGGCGCTGTTGGCTAGGGAGTCGGTGGGATCGGGGTATTCGATGTTCATTAGGTACAAACCTTCTGGCGGCACCGTTGGGCCGCTGCGGCTGCGGTCTTTGGATTCGAAAAGTTTGGGGATGTCGGAGGGGGCGAGTTTGCCGCGGCCTACTTCCATTAGGGTGCCGACCATTTTGCGGACCATGTAACGGAGGAAGGATTTGCCGCGGACGATGTATTCGATTTCGCTTTTGCCGATTTCGCGGCGGAATTCGGAGGAGTGGATGACGCGAACCATGTCGCGTTCCTGGTCGTCTTCTTCGGAGCCGGTGGAAGCGGCGAAAGTGGTGAAGTCGTGTTCGCCGGTGAATTCGGCGGCGGCGGCGTCCATGGCGGTTTCGTCTAGAGGCCAGGGGTAGAAAAAAACGTGGCGGTAATCGAAGGGGAGCAGGACCGGGCCGCGCGCGATGCGATAGCGGTAAGTTTTGGCTTGGGCCAGCCAGCGGGAGTGGAACGTTTGGCTGACTTCTTCGGCGGAGACGATGCGAATGGAATGCGGGAGCATGGCGTTCATGCCATTTTGAAATTCGGCGGCTTCGAGATTGGAATGAGTTTTGAAATGGGCGACTTGGCCGAGGGCGTGGACACCGGCGTCGGTGCGGCTGGCTCCGTGAATGGTGATGCGTTCCTGGGCGATTTTTTGGAGGGCGTCTTCGAGGGCGCCCTGGATGGTGGGGAGTTTGGGCTGGAATTGCCAGCCGTGGAATTCGGAGCCGTCGTAGGCGATGGTGAGTTTGATGTTTTGCATTTTCGTGCGGGAGGATTATCGCATGAGAGGCAAGGATGGCTTCAGGTGCTGAAGGCCCTGGCCCTTAAGGTCGGCTTGCTGCGAGATGGTTAGAAGATTACCTCAGCGGCTGAAGCCGTGCACGTTACGAAAGGCTCCCAGTATTTTGCAATGTTCTTCGCGATTGTTTGTGGCTCCGGGAGCGTGAAAAGCAGATCCCTCCCGCCTTCGCGATAAATCTGCTTCGGCGTGGCGAAGCGCTGCGCTTCGGGATGACAACGTTTGTGCGGGATTCGAGCTACGGTTTGGAGTGCTGCTGGAAAAAGGTCCACATGAGGTTGGTGGCGGAGACGGTTTGGTCGGGTTGATCGAGGATGCGGGTGATGCGATCGCCGCCGGGCCAGGCGTGGCCCTGGCCTTCGATGGCGTTGAGTTCGACGGCAGTTCCGGATTTGCAGGGGGAGTAGAGATCGGTACGCAGGGTGCCGGATTCGGTGTGCTGCGGCGTGGCGGGACAGGAGTTTTCTTTGACCCAGAAATTTATGGCGTAGGAAACGGGGCGGTCGACGCGCGGGCCGCCGATACTCTTCGTGCGGGAGCCGCCGTTGAAGGGGACGTTTTCGTCGGCGGTGCCATGGAAGGCGATGACTGAAACGGGTCGCGACGGGTGGCAATCGAAATCCTGGGCGCCGGCGACGGGAGCGATGGCGGCGATCTTGTCGGCAAGATTGCAGCCGGCGAGATAGGTCATCATGCCGCCGTTGGACATTCCGGTAACGTAGATGCGTTTGGGATCGACGGAATAATCGCGTTCGAGTTTGTCGATGAGGGCGCGGAGGAAAGCGACGTCGTCGACATGGTGTTTGAGGGCGTAGCCGCAGCAATTTCCGGTGTTCCAGGTGAGCAGGTGATCTTCGAAGAAGCCGGTGCCGTTGGGATACGTGGCGAGAAAATTTTCCTGGTCGGCCTTGGCGCTCATGCGGGACATTTTTTCGGCGTTTTCGGCGTTGCCACCGCCGCCGTGAAGAACGATGACCATGGGGAGTGGAGTTTTTCCGTCGTAGGCGGGCGGAGTGTGAACGAAGTACGTGCGAGTGCGGCCGTCGATTTCGAGTTGGCCGTCGTGACGATTGGCGGCGCCGGCGATGGCGCGGGATCCGAGCAGAAAGCGAATGGGGATCGAGAGGGCTACGCTGGCGACGAATAGGAGGGCGAAGATTAGGAGAATCAAGAGGCGGATTGAGAGATGGCGGGGCTTCATGGCTGGTCGTGGATATAACACGGGAGTGGGGGAGAAGTTTTTTGGGGGATGTGGTGAAAAAGAACGTGGTTCAGGGGCTAAAGCCCCTGATTTTTGTCGGAGTTTTTGGCCGGGCTGAAGCCCCTGCCCCTCGGGTCTGACGGTGGGACGGTGGCGATGACGCGGCAATCAAAGAGAGATCCTTCGTCGCAAAAGGCGCTCCTCTGGATGACGGCCAAGTACGGGGCTCAACGAGGCGGCAGTAATCGTCACCATCAACACATCAGGCGATGTGGGCAGCGTGGCGCACCCTTTGCTGAGGAGAAAAACGCAAAGAGTGCGGCACCCGGCAAGAATGGCTTCAGGGGCTAAAGCCCCTGACTTTTCTGGCCTTTCGGCGGGGCTCAAGCCCCGCCCTTCCGGATTGATTTGCGACGAACGATCACGCGGCTGAATCGCTGGCGGTGGCGAATGAGACTAGTGTTGGGCGCGCTGGAAGCGGGAGCCTGGGCGGGAGGCGGTGTCTCCTGCGCGGCATTGGGGACATTCGTCGGGCTCGTAGCTGGGGACGTCGAGTTCGAGGAGGGCCTTGGCCGGAACGTTGAGTTCAAGGCGGCCGCCGCTGCGATCGATAATGGCGCCGGAGGCGACGGCGAGGCCGCCTTCTTGTTCGACGACGCCGATGGTTTCGCGGGTGGAGCCGCCGGTGGTCCAAACATCTTCGATGACTAGCGTTTTTTCCCCGGGTTTGAGTTCGAAGCCGCGGCGCAGGGCCATCTGGCCGGAGCGATCGCGTTCAACGAAGATGGCGCGAACGCCGAGGCCGCGGGCGACTTCGTGGCCGATGATCAGGCCGCCGAGCGCGGGGGAGACGACGCAGGAAACGTGGTGGTCTTTAAACATGGCGGCGATGGCGTTGCCCAGTTTTTCGGCGTGCTGGGGATGCTGGAGGACGAGCGCGCACTGGATGTAGGTGGCGCTGTGGCGTCCGCTGGAGAGTTCGAAGTGTCCGGTGCGGATGGCGCCGACGGATTCGAGAAGTTTTATAATTTCGTCGCGAGTCATAAGCAGAGCCTGGTGTTCCCTTCTGTTTGCGGCCTGCGAAGCGAGCGAGCAGGCAGCGGTTCGCGTAGCGTAATGGCGCGGGAGAGATGTGTCAATGGGTGTGGCTCGCGCGGGAGCAACGCGCCGAAATTACGGGAGTACAATGCGGTCGGATTTTAGTCTTGTGATGCTTGCGACGACGGGAGCCGGGTGATGAGATTTTGGATGGGGATGGTGGGAGTGACGGCGGCCTTAATTTCGTTGGGAACGACGCGGGTGGTTCGGGGGCTCGATTCCCTTCCGGTGCGTGAGCCGCGCGCGGTGGCAGGCGCGGCGCAGTCCGATGACGCGACAAGTGCGGCGGTGGATGCTTACGTCGAGACGCAGATGAAGGCGCAGGAAATTCCCGGATTGGCGTTGGGTGTGGTGCGCGATGGACAACTGATCAAGGCGCAAGGATATGGATTGGCGAACATTGAGTTGGATGTGCGGGTGAAGCCGGAGACGATTTTTCAGACGGGGTCGGTGGGCAAGCAATTTACTTCGGCAGCGATGATGATGCTGGTGGAAGAAGGCAAGATCGGGCTGGATGACAGGATTTCGAAATATCTTCCCGGGACGCCGGTGAAATGGGCGAAGGTGACGGTTCGAAATTTACTGACGCACACTTCGGGAATCGCCGACTACGCGGCCGAGGCCAACCCAAAACCTGGCGGGGTGATTGACCTGCACCAGGACTATACGGAAGAGCAGCTGTTGCAGAAATTCACTACGCTGCCGATGGATTTCAATCCGGGAGAAAAATGGTCGTACAGCAACACGGGTTACGTGCTGCTGGGAATCATCATTCACAGGGTTACGGGCGAGTTCTACGGAGATTTTCTGCAAGAGCGAATTTTTCGGCCGTTGGGGATGACGGCGACGCGGATCATCAGCGAGGCGGACATTATTCCGAACCGCGCGGCGGGTTACGAGATCGTGGACGGAAAAATCAAAAACCAGAAATGGGTTTCGCCGACGTTGAACACCACGGCGGACGGAGCTTTGTACACGAACGTGCTGGATATGGCGAAGTGGGACGAAGCGCTGTACGCGGGAAAGCTGCTGAAGAAATCGAGTTATGAGTTGATGTGGACGCCGGTGACGCTGTCCAGCGGCAAGACGTATGGGTATGGATTCGGATGGGACATTACGGAGGCAAACGGCCACCGATTGATCGAGCATGGCGGGGCTTGGCAGGGATTTACGACTCAAATCTCGCGGTACGTCGATGACCGGCTGACGGTGATTGTGCTGACGAACTTAGACGAGGAACATTCGAAGCCCGATGAGATTGCGCATGGCGTGGCGGCAATTTATCTGCCGGGCCTACGAGCGGCGGCCGAGGCAATCCATTAGTAAGCGGATGAACCTTCCTGTTCGAGGGTGATGTGGCCGATGCCGCCGTTGATGGTGACGTAGATGGTGGCGGGGGATTTGCCGACGGCGTCGTTGGAGTAATCGTCGTGATCCTGATGGAGGCCGCCGGCGCTGACGCTGCCGAGGCCGTCACTGGCGTGAACGCGGACGCCGACTTCGCGCGGGAGGCGGAGAACGGCGGAGCCGACGCCGCCATGAATGTCTACGTGTAGATCGGATTTACGGGCGCCGCCAAGATCGAGGACGAGGTTGCCGACGCCGACTTTTAGGTCAACGTTGGTCACGGCCATGCCGCGCAGGTCGAGATTGGCTTTTCCAGCGCCGATGTCGGCGGTGAGGTCGAGCGGAACGGTGTTGGCAAAGCGCAGACGCCAATCATTGCCGGCGCCGGCGAGATGAACGTGACTCTTATTCTCCTGGGCGATATCGAGGATGCCTTCGTCGTGAGTAACGGTGTAGGTGGCGGCGGGCTTGCCATCGCGTTCGCGATATTTGAAATTGGCGTCGAGCAGGCGGGGCGCGCCGCCGGCGAGATCGAGAATGCCAGAAGGAATTTCGATGTTGGCGTTGACGGTTTTGGCGCCTTGGACGTCGATGGATTGGGTGTCTTCCAGAATTTTGACGCGGCCGTGGCCGCCCAGGACCGCGAAAACCACGAAGCCCACCAGCACGAGCATGGCGATGGCGAGGCCGAGGTTGTTGCTGTCGTCGCGATTGGAGCTCGAAGCGTCGGTTGGAGTGCTGGGGCGCATGCGGAACGCGTCGAAAATTTTGCCGAGGCCGATGACGATGAGAATGACCGGCCAATAGCGCATGGCGATGGACCAGAGGTCGAGGTCGGGCTGCAGATTGGCAACCAGGAAAATGATGCCTACGGTGAGGACGATGAGGCCGCCGGCGATGGACGGGCCGTGGCGATCTTCAGATTTGGCCATGCGTGGCTCCCTGCCCTATGGTACGCAGGGCCGACGGGAAAAGTTACAGCATACAACGCAACGGTGCTAGGTTTTTTGAGCTGCCCGAAACATGGCGGCTTTGGAATCGTCGGCGAAGCGCTTTTGGAGCGCTCGAGAGAATGGATACGCCAATCGCGCCAAGGCGCCCGGGCGAGAGAGCGCGTAGATGTCGTACCAAACCGATTGATCCATGGAATCGAATTCGACGGTGAAGCGCTCTTCGCCGATTTCTGCATGACCGGGCAAGGTGCCGTAAGCGAATCCGTATTTTTCGATGGGGACGTGGTCTTCGACAACGTACGCGATCCGGCAAGCGTTCATCGACCAAAAGCCCAGATGCGATGCAAGAACGGCGACGGTAACACCCGGTTCGACGCGGGACTCGGGCCAGCACAACTGAAGCCAGGGCATATCAAACATTTTCCATTGATTGATGGCGTGCTTAGCGTGCTGAAACGTTTCAGCGCCTTGACCCAGCTGGATTCGGTTGTGGTCCACGGTGTAGCCGTTTGGCGCCGTTTCGCGTGACATTCCGACTTCGGGGTATGAGAATTTCTTGGGCTGCTGAAGGGCGATGAATTTAGCGATGTCATCGCGGCTGGGTTTTGAAAGACAGAACATGAAGGCTCTTCTTCACCAGCAGTATCGCAGGAATCGCGTTGAATCGACATCGCCGAGGTTCGTGGCGAAATTGACAGTGGGCGGCGGGTCGGATATTCTTGGTGATTCGAAATAGACCACGAAGGAGTATTGAATGGCTCAGGGTGCGGCGGTAAAGCATAAGAAGAAGACGAAATCGGTATTGAAGAATATCCGGCAGACGGAACGGCGCGCGGCGGTGAACCGGATGAACCGGACGCAGGTGCGCACGTCGGTGAGAAAGATGCGTGCGGCATTGACGTCTGGCGACGCGGCCGCGGCGGAAAAGCTGGCATCGGCGACATTTTCGGATTTGGATAAGGCGATTCGGAAGCGGACGTTGTCGGAGAATACGGCGAACCGGTATAAGTCGCGTTTGACTTTGGCTTTGAATGCGTTGAAGGCGAAGAAGAAGGCGTAACGCGCGCGTTTTGATTTTTGGTTTGTTTTGGAGGCGCCCCGTTTTTTCGGGGCGCCTTTTTTTTGGCCTAGGCGCGCCGCGAGGGCCTGGACAAGAAGGAGATCCTTCTCCGAAAGGCGCTCCTCAGGCTGACGGAATGAGAGGCAGCGACGACTTCCACGGACGGGATGCCGAGAATAGGACCAGTATCATTCCAGCGATCCACAGGACATAGCCTTCCCGCGGATTGAGCTGTTCGACATAGAAAACAACCCAAGAAAACGGGATCATCAGCAATATGGCGATTCGCAGGGCCTTGAAGGGGCGCTGACGCGTCCCGCGTAAGATTAGAAGGACTGCCGCCCAAAAAACCAAATTGATCAGGCCGCTTACTTCAAGCAGAACCGCCCTCGTGACCGAATCCCTATAATCCTCTCCCCACGGTGCTACTAGTGAAACGTATGAACAGTCGTAACCACGAAGCGATACGAACGAAAGTCCTCGACCAACCACAGCCGTCAGAAAAAAACTGGCGAAGTAGATGAGTAGTCCCAGCCAGAAGAGGCGATTTTGTTTCTTCATCGGGGCTTCATGCGACTGCGGGACTCGGCTTTCACTTGGCTACAACCGTC
>CAWIEL010000031.1:0-5319 GCA_963835025.1 uncultured Acidobacteriota bacterium | reverse complement strand
CGTCGGTAGGTCCACCGGCAGGTACGACTGGGCCGCGTTGATCGCCGCTTGCACTTCCTGCTCGGCCACGTCGATATTCAGCGCCAGCGAAAATTGCAGCACGATCACCGAGCTGCCGTCCGAACTGGTGGACGTCATCTGGTTCAAGCCCGGCACCTGCCCGAATTGCCGTTCCAGCGGCGCCGTTACCGCCGAAGCCATCACATCCGGATTCGCGCCGGGATAAAATGTCACCACCTGAATCGTCGGGTAGTCCACTTCCGGCAACGCCGAAATTGGCAATTGAATAGCCCACCATTCCCGCCAGCAGGATCGCGATCATCAACAGCGTGGTCGCGACCGGCCGCAAAATAAATGCGCGGGAGGGATTCACTTAGCGCTGGCCTCCCGATCCAATCTGCCCGGAACTTCCGCCTGAATTGCTTCCACCTGAATTTGAACGGCCGTTTGTTGCCCCCGCCTGCGCCCCGCCATTTTGGGACCCGTTACCGCCGCCTTGCCCGTTGCGAACCGTAACCTTCGCCCCGTCTTGCAGCTTGTCAAACCCGGTTAGCGCCACCACATCTCCCGGCTTGATCCCTTGCACCGCCGAGGTGTTTCCGTCGGTCGTGCCGACCGTAACCTGCTGCACCGATGCGGTTCCGGACGGCGCGTTCTGTCCCTCGCCCTTCTGCCCCGTCCCGCTCTGCGCCCCTCCGTTTTGTTCCGATCCGCCCTGATCCGGTTTGATCAAATACACAAACGCGCTCGCCGCATTCCGCTGAATCGCCGCCGTCGGAAGCAACGTCGCATCTTGCTGCGTATCCACCAGCAACCGCGCATTCACGAACTGATTCGGAAATAAAGCCAGGTCGCCATTTTCGAAGATGGCCTTCAGCTTTACGGTTCCGGTGCTCGTATCAATCTGATTGTCCAGCGTCAGCAGCGAACCCGTGGCCAGCTTGGTTTGCTGGTCTCGATCCAGAGCGTCCACCGACATCTTGTGCCCCGCCCGCATCTGTTTCTGAATTTGCGGCAGATAATCCTCGGCCACGCTGAAAATCACCGTAATCGGCTGCAGTTGCGCGATCACCACCAGTGCCGTCGTGCTCCCCGCAGTCACAATGTTTCCCGGATCCACCAGCCGCAACCCCACCCGTCCGTCGATCGGAGCTCGAATCGTCGCGTAGTCCAGGTTGGTCGTCGCGCTCGCCACCGTCCCCTGATCGTTCTTCACCGAGCCTTCGTACTGCTTCACCGTCTGCGTCTGGTCGTCCAGTTGCTGTTTGGCGATCGCGTTGCGATTGAAAGCCTCTTGATACCGGTTCATGTCGATTCGCGCTTCAGCCAGCAGCGCTTCATCGTGCGCCAGCGTGCCCTCCGCCTGCGTCAACGCCGCCGCGTACGGCCGCGGATCGATTTGAATCAAAATGTCGCCCTTGTGCACCATCTGCCCTTCTCGGTAATTCACGCTGATGATCTGCCCGTCCACTCGGCTGGTAATCGTCGCCGTATAAACCGACGTCACCGTCCCCAGCGCGCTGATGTAAACGCCAATCGGCCCCTGTGTCGCCGTCGTAGTCGTGATTGGCACCCCACGATTCGCCGCCGCCGCTTTGGCTTTGGCCGCTTGCGCCTCTGCTTGTTTGTTCTGATACACCCGGAAACCCACCAGGCCCGCGAGCACCAGCAGCAAAATCCAGACCCACGCATAGCTTCTCCGCCGCGGCGGTTCCACCGGTGTCGAGTGCGTCACCCGGTTTGCCGTCGGAGTTACCGGCGCCCCGGTCGTCGTAGTCGTTGCGCTATCGGGTTTCGCCAAATTTTGAAAATTTTCAGCCACGTGTGTCCCTCTTCATGAAGTCAATTCTGCAGTCAGCACGATCAGGTTCGCGGGTTACATCAGACAGCCCGGCGATACGTCCTGGCGCAAGCCACCACGCGATTCAATTATCCGTTGATTGGCTCGACTTCGGTTAACTAGTCGTATTCGGCAAGCGACGTTCCACTGCGGTGCCAGGTCGCCCAGCCCCAATGGCTACATCCGGCTCCTCGCCCTACCCTCGAATTCCCGCGATTCTACACGCATTACATTCCGACGAGCCAGCACCTCGTTTGGTTTCATGCCGCGGCCGATGTCCGCCTACCGGGGCAGATTACCCGGTGCTGAGTAATTTTTGAGACGGTCCGGAGGGCACACATCAGCCGTGGCGAATGCAGGACTGTGCGGAACAGTCGTGGGGCGAACAGTTCAAGAAATCAGGCAGATTCGAGTACTCAGACGATTTTTATGCAAACACGAATGTACTCATCCACTTCGCCTAAAACCTCATAGTTCACCCGGTACGATTTCGACCAATCTTCAAACGCGCGAAATTCGTCCAACGAGCAGATGAAGTTGTCGAAGAAGATGATGTCGCCAGTCTTGAAGTGTCGCGCCAGCGTGGTCAGCACATAAAGGGTCGAACTGAATAGGTCGGCGTCGAGGTGGACCACCAGGCGGCGGCTAAAATCATGCCTGGTGACTACCGGTAACAGCGTGTCTTGAAACAAGCCGGCTTGAAACGAGCAGCGCGAATCGCTGGTTTCCGGAATTCTTCCGTAGACGTTGAACGCGCCTTTGGGTTCTGTAGCACGCCAGCGTTCCGGGAGCCCAGTGAATGTATCGAATCCAACGAATCGTGAGCCGGGATTCGCAAGGTGCTCCACCCACCAGAATATAGACTCTCCCTTGAACACTCCGAATTCCCAGTAGTCGATCGGTGCCGAATCCAGGTTCTCTTGGGCGATCACGTTCTTATACAACCAGCGTCGGTCGTGCAATTCTCCGTCCGCCGGATGCGCCATCACATGCGCCCGCCGCCAGCGCGAGAAACGAAACCAGCCCGCGATAGCCACCAAGCCCAGAGAAGGGCGTTCGAGATTCACTCTTCCCAGCGTATGGCCAAAAAAGACCGATGCCGCAGGGCGAAACATCTGGGGGATTTGGAAAATACGATTCAGCGAGATGCGCCGCTTTTTCGGATCGTATTCAACCTGCGCGGGGATAGCTTGAGAGGATTGGGCCATGACGGGGTACTCCCTTCAGAAACACTCATAGGATATTCGACAATAGGAATCGATGGAAAAGGTCGGGGGCGGTCCTGATCGGGGCGAATGTACAGTGAAAGGCTGCCGAAACGCAAGCTGGCGCCCCGGCATTTCAACGCGCAGCTGCCTGAGAGGGTAGCTTCCTAGTTATTTAAGAAAGATAAATATTTGACGAACGAACGGTCACACGCCCGCGCTGAAAATGTGGACCGAGGCGAGCCTGAACCTACCCCCAGCTTGACGAAATTCCAAACTCTCGCGGCTATGATGCCGGCCATAGCGCCGCGGCTCCCATCAGCGCCGACTGCGCACCGAACCGCGCGCCCACGATTCGAACCGCACTGCGCCCGGGACGCGCCGCGCCCTCTTTCAGCGCCCTTTGGATTCGCGCCCGGTGCGCCAGGAAAACACCTGCTAGTCCGCCGCCGAAGACAATCGCTTCCGGATCCAGAATGTCCAGAATGTTTCCCAGCCACACTGCCAGCCGGTCGCAAGCGTCCTGCAGAATTTCACGCGCCAACTCATCCCCGCGCTTGGCCGCCGTAGCGACCATTTCGGTTTTCAACGATCCTAAATTTTCTTGCGCCATGCTCCGTAGTAATCGAGCTTTCGAACCACCGCGCGACACTCGCAGCTTCGCTTCGCGCGCGATCGCTTTTCCCGACGCATACATTTCAACGCAGCCCCGCTTCCCGCAAGGGCATAGAGGCCCGCTGAAGTTGATGCTCATGTGCCCGCCTTCGCTGGCCGGAAAATGCCACCCGTCACCCGTGCGATACGCCAGGCATGTCCCGATCCCAGTGCCCAGGCTCACATAGAAGAATCGCCGGTAACCGCGCCCCGCTCCCCACACGGCCTCCGCGGCCCCCGCGGCATTCGCGTCATTTTCCAACCGCACCGGAATTCCATAAATATCTCGAAGGTTCGCGGCCAGCGGGTAGTTCCGCCAGCAGGGAAGATTCGCTGTCTGCAAAACTTTACCTTTCGCCGCGTCGACCCAACCCGGCACCGACACGCCAATCGCCTTAACGGCACTCCTGGGCGCGCGAACCAAAACCGCGTCCGCCGCCTGCCGCACCGACCGCAACCCATCCGCCGCGCTACGCTCCACCACCATCGCCCGCCGCTCCGCCGCAACAATCTTCCCCCGGGGATCGATCAGCGCCGCCTCCACCTTCGTTCCCCCCACATCAATAGCCAAAATCAATCGACCCTTGGCCCCCGACGCACCACCACTCCGCTTTTTTCGGGTCTTAGCTCGCGTCGCTCTGGTCGTTTTCATCGCCCGCCACGCCGCTCTCCAAGTTCTCCGCCAGCGCTCAGGTTTATGTCACACCGAGCAAACTCTGGCAATCCCGTCCGGGCCGAGACTGTGTAGCGGCCACCTTTTAGGTGGGCCTGTGGACTTTGCTTTTGGGGAATACGAACGCGGGCAGGCTGCCTCCTTCGTGTATCAACTGTCGATGTCGTACGCCGTAAAAATTGTCGATTAGAGACGGAGCCAGTATCAACTGGGAGAAATGGGGTAAAAAAGTTACCAAATACCGGCCTATTAGAAATCATCTCGATCCTTTGTTTTGAGTGAGTTGCGGCGATTTCTAATCGCGGATTGCGTTATTAGAATTTTGGGGTGGTGTATCAACTGGACAGAGGGGGCGTGGGTAAAAACTGTGCGCATTGGTGGTTCCTCTTGCGCCGATGACGACGTGTTTTCACAAAAGAGCGATGCATGATAACACGGCGGTAGGTGGTGGGTTCAAGTCCACACACATGGGCAACGTCAAAATCGACGATAGCGACAAGGTCAAACGGCCCACCTAAAGGTGGCCGCTACATAAACCGATTCCCGGCGTACAATTTTGCCGGCGTCCCTTTTATCGGCCGGAGGAAAAATGATTCGCCCCTTCCTTTTTTTCATCATCGCCGCAGCTTTGCTCCTGGGCGGTTGCACCTCAACCTATTACAAAGCGATGGAGAAGCTGGGCAAAGAAAAGCGCGACATCCTGGTGCAGCGGGTGAAGGACACCAAGAAAGATCAGGAACAAACCAAAGAGCAGCTCAAGACCACCATGGAATCCTTCCAGGAACTGACCGGGTTTCAGGGCGGCTCGCTGGAAAAATCCTACAAGAAACTCAACAGCGAGTACGAACGTTCGCAGGCCCAGGCCGACAAGCTGCACGACCGCATCAAATCCATCGATCAGGTGAGTAACGACCTTTTCGCCGAATGGCAGACCGAAATCAACAGCA
>CAWIEL010000030.1:0-27120 GCA_963835025.1 uncultured Acidobacteriota bacterium | reverse complement strand
CGGACCGATGCGTACGTCGCCGGCGGGCAAGATCAAATTGGTCGAATCCGTGGCGCGCACCACGTCCATCGGACTTAATTGATGGGCCTGCAACTTCAGCGGGTCGACATACACCATGATTTGCCGGTAACGCCCGCCGTACGGCGGCGGCACGGTGGCTCCCGGAACTCCCGCGACCTGATTGCGAATCTGAAACTGCAAATAATCGTGCAGTTGAGTTTCGCTCAGCCCCTCGCCGCCCACGGTCAGCAGGCACACCGGCAAACTGGAGGCATCCACTTTCATCACGACCGGCGGTAATGTTCCCTGCGGCAGGCGCCGCAGGTCGGCCATCGCCAGATTCGAGATCTGGGTCACGTCCGCATTCGCGTCGGTGCCCGCTTGAAAATAAATTTTGATCAGGCTCACGCCGGTGAGCGAACGCGACTCCATGTGATCGATGCCGCTTCCCAGCGTGAAAAACCGCTCGAAGGTGTCGGTGATATCCGCTTCGATCTGCTCCGGCGGCATGCCTCCGTAAAAGGTCGCCACCAGGACCACTGGAATGTTGATCGGTGGAAACATGTCGACCGGCATTTGCGCCAAGCCGGTTAGCCCCAACACGCACACGAAAAGACAAATCACGACGATGAAATAGGGATGTCGCAGGGAGAAGGAGGCCATGTCGTTTACTCCGCCCCCGCCGGGGTTCCGGAGGGATTGATCGGATTCGGCTGCACGAGTTGACCGGCTTTGTATTGTTCCTGCTCGCCAAACACGACCATTTCGCCTTCGCGCAAGCCGGAAAGAATTTCGTAGTCGGACGCCGACTCGAGGCCCAGTTTCACGCTGCGTTTTTCCAGATGCTGCGAGCTATCCACCACCAGCACGCTTCCCTCGCCGGTGGCGCCCGCGACCACCGCCTGAATCGGCACGGTCAGCGCGTTTGAAACCGTGTGTAGCGGAATCTTCACCGAGGCGTACATGCCTGGCACCAACTCGTAATTGGGATTCGGCACATTCAGTTCGGTGTGCATCGTCCGAGTCTGTGAATCGATCTGGTCCGCGGTGCGCACAATTTGCGCGTTGAAAGTCTTTTTCAGCGCTGAAACTTCGACTGCGACACTTTCACCGGCTCGAATATCCGGCACCGCGCGTTCCGGCACCGGAATTACCAGGCGCAGCAAATTCACCTGCGATAAATGACACAGCGCGGAATTCCCTGAGTTGGTCGAAGTGCCGGCCGGCAGCAGCGCGCCCTTGTAGGCGTCGATGCGCGTCACTACGCCATCGAAAGGCGCCACGATGCGGGCGTACGCAAACATGGCCTTATCTTTTTCCAGCAATGCTTTCGCCGAGGCGATGCCGTCTTCAGCCGCCGCTTGCGCGTCCTTCGCCGCGGAAACTCCGGCGCCGGCTTCCACATCTTTTCCTTGCGCGACATCCACTTCTTGCTGGGCCATCAATTCCGGCCGAGTTTTTTGCACGTCAGCCAGCCGCTGGTAAGTGACATGGGCCACCGAATACGCCGATTGCGCCCGCGCCAGCTCTTCCCGCGATCGCGCCAGATCCTGCTGGCTGCGCCGCACGGCGGCTTCGTCCTGCTGCACCTGCTGCTGGAGTTCCGGAATTTCCAGCACGGCCAGCACTTGACCCTGCTTTACATGCGTACCCCAGTCCACGTTCAGTTGCTGAATGTAGCCCGCAACCTTCGCGTACACGTCGATTTCCTGAAACGGCTGTAGCTCCGAGGCGATCTCGAGTGTGCTGGTCAAGTTCTGCCGCGCCACCTTGACCACCGCCACATGCGGAAGGTTGCGCGGATCTTCGACAACCGTCTTTTCTCTGGCGCAGCCACCGCAGGTCCACGAGGCGATCATTGCGCTGGTCAGGAACATCGCCGCGTTTCGTTTCTTGGTGCCGGAAGTTCTCGCTTGGAGTTTCTGCATGTGGGTGATTCCTCGAGTTCACTTTCGTAAATTTGTGAGTCACGTATGAACTTCCGTCGCCCGATCTACGTCCGGAGTTTGCCGCACAAAAATAGGGTGTCGAAAACGTGGACCGCCATCCGCCCGCACGTAACCCCGAATTAGGTTGTGACCGGAATGCTTACGGCGGCGTTAGGCGAGAACGATGGGAGGAGACCGATGCTGCAGGCAAACTTTGAGAGAAACTTTGGGAACCGGGGGTACTTCGAGTTGATTTTGGCGTTTGGGTGGAATTTGGGGCTGGGGAAGAACCAGGGCAACCAGAGGCAGGACGGCTTGCGGTTCACTGACGACGACCGGCGCATCCACCACTTTCATCTTGGCTGCAATATTGATGAAGTGCGCCTTGTTCGATTGCGGCAGGTAGGCACTGTCCTTGGCCAGAGTGGAAAGTGCGGGAACGGCCAAGAGCAGCAAAAACACCAAGATTCGGGTAGGCGCGAACCTTCTGTCGATTCTTAACGACGACGAGGTGGGTCGATCCCGTTTCATAGCGACTACGAATCCTTCGTTTCTACGGCGCTGTTCTGAGTATCTCATTGTTGGTACAGCACGCAACAGTGGGCCTCGCCGGAAGCGCTACGCTCAGGATTAGCTCCGACCTTAGTTTTTGCTTGGGCGGACGGCCCAGGGGAGCATGCGACTCAGGAAGTTGTCGCGGATGACGATCTGGTGGAAGAGGACGCCGCTCATATGCGCTAGGAACGTGAGGAACAGGAGATAGGCGAGGATGGTGTGGGTTTTGCGCAGCGTGGCGTAGAGCTCGGGTTGCGGCGACAGGATCGGCGGCAGATGCACCGAGCCGAACATGACGATGGGGTAATGGCCGGCGGAAAGCATGGCCCAGCCCACCAGCGGCAGCGCGATGAATAATGTGTACATGGCGAACTCGGAGAGCTTCATGATCGCGCGTTCGGATGACGGAACGGTGGGCGGAAGCGGCGGCGTGCGGCTCGACAGCCGGGTGATCAGGCGGAGCAACGCCAATATGAGGATGGCGAAGCCCAGCGGACGGTGGATCGCGAGTAGCCACTGATAGTCACCCAAGCTGCGGACCATCGAGACGCCGATGAAGAGCATGGCGATTAGGCACGCGGCCATCAGCCAATGCAGAACGCGCAAGAGAAAAGCGAATTGGGTGGGGCTGGTCGTGGTGGTGGGCATGTTATTTCTGGACCTCCGCTGGGGAAACGGCGCTGGGAATTTTCTTTTCGCCTTCGCGGCGGGTGAAGGATTTGGAATAGACGCCGGCGCGCGTGCTGAGGAGGGGATCGTCAGATACGGAGATGCCGTCGGGCAGGATGGTTGGGTCGAAGTTAATGTCGCGAACCTGGCTGGTGTCTTCGCTCTGGATTCCGTCGATGACGATGGTGCCGACGTCGATCTGCTGGCGGTCGGCGGGCCATTGGGAGGCGGCCTGCGACGTTGGATCTCCGGGTTGGCCGACGATAACGATCAGATGCCAACGCAACGGGCTGGCGTGAATCTGGGTTATGAGTTCGTCGAACATGTAGTTTTTGTCTTTGGGGGTGGCAGCGGGCGCGGCGGTATCGGTTTTTGCAGCTGGTGGAGTCGGTTCAGGCGGCGGAGGAACTTGCTCGGGCTTGGCCCACCAGCGAACGGGCGTGCTCTGGCCTTGGGCGTTGACGAATTGAAAGGCGTTCAGCCCGTAGTAAGGGCTGTCCGCGAATTCTGAGGTCTGCGGAGCGCTGCCAAGAATTTTCAGCGCGGCCTGAGTTTCCGGATGGGCGCCGATGAAAGCGCCGGCAGCGGCACCGTTAACTTTCCCGGTGGCCGGATCGGGCGAAGTGGCGATCAGAAAATCGTGAAAGTCCTGCGGAGTGTTGACCGGAAAAACGGGAATATTGATCATGCCGGTGCGCCACTCTTCTCCGTTGGATGTTCGGATTAGCAGCGCCAGGCTGCGAACCATGCCGGGAGCGTCGGGGACAAAAGGCATTCCGCCGGCGAAGGCGATGCGGCCGACGAGCGGGGTTCGTCCGGGCTGGAAAACTTGCGCCTTGGAGAGTGCTGCGCCCTGGCCATTACTTTCGAAGTAGCCGGTGACGGCGACACCTTTGGCGTGGTTGCGGCGGAAGCCGTCGTGGACTCCGTTGAGGTGCTCGAAGGTATTGACGATGGCCGCAGGAGTGAGCGCGCGAGGGGTGAGCCAGCCGCCGGCGTAGAGGAACAAACCGGCGATCACTGCGACCAGCGCTCCGATGAGCGCGAGGCGCGGGAGTGCGGCTGCGCCGGTGAGTGGAGCTGAGGTTCCTTCGTTTGACTCGTGGCCCGGCATGTCCCCCTCCTGAATCGTTGCTGGACCGCCAATCTATTACTGGCGCGTTCCGCTTTCAAGCCTTCATCGTTGCCCGGACGGACCTCGAACTATTGCTGGGCAACTCGGTGTGATTCCGCGAAGGGCTTTCAGGATTTCTTTTTCTTGGAGGCGGAGCAGGATTTCAGGGCGGTGACCCACTGCTGCGGATTTTGCGGGACGCCGTTGACGTAGACGACCCAGTGGAGATGCGGGCCGTTGGCGCGGCCGGTGGCGCCGACGTAGCCGATGACGTCCCCTTTCTTTACATGATCGCCGAGCGCGACATTTAGCTTGGACATGTGCAGGTACATGGTTTCGAGGCCTTGGCCGTGGTCGAGGGCTACGGTGCCGCCGAGGACGTTAAAAGGCTGGACGATTTTTACGACACCGGCGGCCGCGGCGCGGATTGGGGTGCCGGCGGCGGCGCGCTGGTCGATGCCTCCGTGAAATTCGCCGGTGGGTTTGCCGTTGTGTAGGCGCGCAACGCCAAAAGGGGAGAGGACGCAGCCGGGTAGTGGGGCGACCAGCGGATCGCTCCAGTATTTAGTGTCGGAGACGGAATCGCGGAAGGTAGTGAGGGTTTGCATTTCATCGGTGGTGGAATGAAGCGCTTCGATCTGCGGGGCGAGGGAAACGTTCTGGGTGGGGAAAATTGTTTTACGGATGATGAGATTGACGGAAGCGATGGTGGTTCCGTCGGCTGCCAGAAATTCTACAGGGTAGGTGCCGGGAGAATCCTTTACGGCGATGGGCATAAGACCTTGCCAGTCGCCGCTTTCCTGCTTGAAGAGGCGGACGGTGCGTTCGGTCGAGCCTTCTTTGAGGTGTGCCGTTGCCGTGGGCGCATCGCAACGGAGGCGGACGGTTTGGCCCAGTGGAATTGAGACGGGCTTGACGGTGCACTGTTGGGCGCCGGCTAAGGACGCGCAAAATGCGGCGACGAACGACAGCAGCAAAACGGCGAGGACGTTGGGCGCGCGCCGAAGTTTTTCCGGGTGGATCATCGCTAAATAATTTACACGCTATCTGAGAATTTCTGGGCGCCATTCGCTGCGCTTGCGCCTGTACGTTCGTACAGGTTACCGGGGCAGCACGACTGGCCGCCGGAAAACTGGCGCGCCATTCGGGCGATGCTACGTTCTACTCAGGCGAATTCCCAAAATTGAAGCCCAGAGGTTTTGTAGCCGATTCCGATGCGAATGCGCAGGTACGTTGCCGCCCTCAGCCTACTGATTCTCAGCATCACGTCGCTGGCGTTTGGGACCGATTTTGCCGTGGTGGTGAATCCGGCGAATCCGGTGAAGCAGATGACGTTGGTCGACCTGGGAAGAATATTCAAAGCCAAGACCGCTGCGTGGCCGGGCGGAAAGAACATTACGGTCGTGTTGCGCGATCCGGGCGCGCCGGGAATGAAATTCGTGATTGAGAAGGTTACGGGCGCGACGCTGGACGAAGGCAAGGCGGCGCTGACCGATGCCACGCGCAAGACCACCGTGCCGGTGGTTTTCGCCGCGAGCGATGACGAAGTGGTGCGCATCGTGGAAGGAAATCCCGGAGCGATCGGGATCATCGATGTGTACAACGTTACCGGCGGCGTGAAAGTAGTGAAGATTGAAGAAAAGCAACCGTTCGATCCTGGCTACGTGCTGAAGGGCCGCTAGCCTTGAAATTTCAAAGGGCAATTCCTAATCCCATGCGAGGAACCGTGAAAACCCGATACTTCTTACCGTGCATCGCAGCCGCGTTAGCATTGGCAGCGCCTCTGGCGCATGCGCAGGACGTAACGCCCAGTTCAGGCGCGACCGGTGTGACGACAGCGGCGCAGGCAACATCACCCGCTTCGGGCACGCTGGCACTGAGCACGAAATCGGCAGAAGCAGCGCGATTTTACGAAATGGGGTTGGTGGAGCGCGAAGACCGGCTGTTCGTCGATGAAGGCCTGGCCTTCATGCGTGAAGCGGTCAAAGCCGATCCGAAATTCGCGCTGGGCCATGCGGCCTTGGGATACTTCAGCTCCGACCCGAAAGAAGTGCACCGTGAAGGCGCATTGGCGATCAAGAATCTGGATAACGCTTCGCCCGACGAGCAATTGCTGATTCTGTGGATGAACGGCACCAAGAACGGCGAGATCGTCACCGCCATTGCGGCCATGAACGACCTGCGGGCGAAATATCCGAATGACAAGCGGCTGGCCAATATGGATGCCGAGTGGCTGTGCTCGAATCAGGGCGTCTACGACCGCGGCGAAGATGTGCTGGAAAAAGTGCTGAAGGCCGACCCGCGTTATTTCCCGGCGTTGAACAACCTGGCGTATTGCTACGCCTTCGACGGCAAAGCGCAACTGGCGCCGCCGCTGATGGAGCGCTACGCGGCGCTGCTGCCGAACGAACCCAACCCGCAAGATTCGTGGGGAGAGATCGAACGCATGCTGGGGAATTATCCGGCCGCGCTGGAGCATTACCAGAATGCGCTGAAGATCAACCCGAATTTCAACCCGTCGCAGGTGGGTATTGCTTCAACCTACGCACTGATGGGTGACCAAAAAGCGGCGAGGGCGCAGTATCAGGTGGCGCAGATGGGGACCAAGGAACCGTCGACGCAACTGGGCTACCGGATGTTGTGGGCGCTGACCTACTACCGCGAAAATCAGATTCATCACGGACGCGAGGAAATGATCAAGGTGGCGGCGCTGACCAAGGCTGAGGGATTCTCAATCCAGGAGGCGGAAATCTACCGGACCATGGCGCTGTTCAATCCGGACGCGGCCAAAGCGATGAAAGATCTGGACGCGGCACATGACACGCTGGAGGCGTCCTATAAGTTGATGCGGGGCGACCGGGACAACGAACTCGCCCAGGTTTTGCAGACGCGCGCGTTCATCGCGGTGAATGCCGGAAACACGGCAGCGGCGGAGAAAGCGCTGAAAACGCTGACGGCAATGTCGTCGGGCAGCCGCAGCTTGCCGGTGCAGAAGGCCTATCACTCGGCAAACGGAGCGGTGCTCTTGGCCAAGGGCGACTATGCCGGAGCGATTGCCGAGCTGCAGGAAGACGCGCAGAACCCGCTCTCGATGCAGTTGCTTTCGCAAGCGCAAGCCAAGGCCGGACAAACCACCGAAGCGCAGAAAACGCTGGCCACTTTGGCGGCGGTGAGCGACGAGCGGGTGGAGACGGCGTTTGCGGTCCCGCAGGCACGGCTGGCAATGAAATCGGAACCGCAGCAGACGGCGCAGACCGGCGCGCATTAATTCCAGAATGCACCAATTCGCGATGCGCTAAACTGCGCACGCTAGTCAGCGCACGCGAATTCCGGTGCGCGCAAGGCCAGCAGCCCGGCAGGTAACCAGCGAGACACGATTGGAGCAGGGGCTTGTTTCGCGGTGGATGCCGACCTAGAATTGGCTCAGGAGTATCCTGCTGCCTGTGAGGTGTGGCCTTGCAACTTGACGACCGCATGAAGCAGTTGCTGCGCGAACTGGGACACGCCATCAATGATACGGTTTCGGATTCGGACCGGATCTCCGAGGCGATTTCCGGAGTGCGCGCGGCGGGATTCGACATCGTGCTGAAGCTCGATGCGACAATCGGACTGGCGCGACGCGCAGCCGGCGACGCCAAGATGACCAATCAAGACCGGCGTTTTCTGGAATCGCTGCACATTCGAGTCGATGACGAAGCGATGCAGGAAGAAACCATCGAGCCGCGAGTGGAAATTACTCCGCAGGACGTAAAGTTTCTGAAGTCTCTGAAGGTATCCTTCGATGACGACATTTAGCAAGGTTCGCGGAATTTTCTGCGGTGCGGCGTGCGGAATCACGTTCGCGGCGGCGCTGGCGATGGCTCCGGCAGTTTCGGCGCAGTCGCAGGGCCCGATGCCGGTGCAGGACGTGCAGCCGATCAACACCACCAGCATCGTTTCGACTACACCGATCGTGGTGAAAGAGACTCCGGTGAAGGCGGTGTGGCTGAGGGCGGAAGTGGTGCACGCCGATTCGCATACGATTATTGTTCGCGACGAAGACAACGCGATGTTGATCCACACTTTTACCTATTCGGAAAAAGCTCAGAACAAGATGAATCAGATCCTGGACAACGGCGGGTATCAATCCGGCGACAAAGTCAGGATTCGCTGGATGCCGGGCGGGTCCGTAGCGCTGGACATCAAAGGCCGGCCTTCGCCGGCTCAGTAGCTGCTGCTGGTAGAGACCTCGGTAATTTCCCACGCAGGTTCGATTTTCAACGAACGATAGTTCCGCAGCATTGCAACGACGTAAATCCGATCCAGGCGATTTCTAATTCACAGTGAGCGTAAAGGTTGTGGTGTGCGTCAGGGTGCCGCTGGTCGCGGTGACCGTCACGGTTTGGGTTCCGGTGGGAGTCCCGGGAATCACGGGCGGGGTGGTTCCTCCGCCACCACCGCCACCGCAGGCGGCCAGTGCGGCAAGCATCACCACCGCGGCGGCACTGCGCACGAAACTCCAACGGCGCCGGCGGAGCTGCATGGCGAAAATGAACAGCGCGAAAGAAAAAATGATGACGCGCAGAGCGGGGCCGGCGAGATTCCAAGGATCGTGTTGCAGCGAAACCGGCAGCGCCAGACTCGCGGCCGTGGTGGTGACGGTCAGCATCGCGGTTCCGCTGCCAGTGACCGAGGTGGGCGTGAAAACGCACGCGCTTTTTGAAGGCAAGCCGGAGCAGGTGAAAGTGGTGGCGGCGCTGAAGCCGTTGGAACCGGCGACGGTGAGCGTGGTCATAGCGGATTGCCCGGGGCTGGTAACGGTGAGCGTCGAGGGCGATGCGGAAATCGCGAAGTCCGGTCCCGGAGTCACATTTTCCAGCAGGAACATGTTGGATGCCGCGTAATTGCTGTCGCCCGAATATTGAGCGTATACATTCACGACTCCGGAGCCGAGCGAGTTCGTCGTCAGCTGCGCCTGACCATTGGTTAAGGCCACCGGCGCCCCGAGGTTGGTGTATTGGGCGATGGTGAACTGAATTGTTCCGGTAATTGCTGGGCCGCCGGGCGACGCCGTCACATTGGCGGTGAAGGTGACATTGCTGCCCTGCTGCACGCTTAAGTTCGAGGAGCTAATGGAAGTGTTGGTCGGCCGAAGGATATTTACGGTAATGGCCGGAGAAGTCGAAGCCGAATAATTAGTATCTCCATTGTATTTTGCGGTTAAGACATTCTGACCTGGCGCAAGGGATGCGGCGTTGAAGTTAGCCCTGGAAACGACTCCCGTTCCATTCGATCCGCCGGTGGTGACGGCTTGAGGAGTTCCAATTTGAGTGCCGCCCGAAAAAAGTGTGACCGTCCCGGTGGGTGAATTGCCCCAGCTGGTCGTGTCGACTTCAACCGTTAGCTGAAAAAAGTTGCCCGCCACAATCTGATTTCCTGGTGGGTCGATATTTGTGGTGCTTTGTGCCTGGCTGATGCTGAAAGCAACCGGGGCTGAGACGCTCGTCTTGAAACTTGGATCTCCGGAGTAGGCCGCGGTGACAGAATGCGACCCCACCGCGAAGGTGGTGGTGGGGTTGAGCGGGAGGGCGATACCCTGATTGTTAACTGTGACTGGGCCTCCGGTAGGGGCACCGTTATCTGAGAAACTAACGGTTCCGGTCGGCTCACCGACTCCCGATTGTCCCGCCACCGTACATTTCAAAGTAACGATCGAGCCGTAAGGTCCGCTGCCGAATGGGGCGGTGGCAGTGGTAGGGTTGCCGGCTAGCGCAGTCGCGGTGGAAATCGTGCTCTCTGCGGAAACAATCAATGGCACGGGAGCGGAGTCACTGGATCCGAGGGTGCCATCGCCAGGGTAATGAGCCGTTACCGAGTACGTTCCGCCCGCCAGAGTATTGACCGATCCGGAGGCCGTTCCGTTGGCTGAAAGCAGATAGTCGTTGATTGCGGCGCCGGTGCTGGAGAGTAGCGCGGCTTCTTCGTTGCTGAAGGATGGCGTGCCGGTCTTGGGCGCGACGGTGATGTTGACGGTGGCGCTGGCGCCGTGGGTGAAGCTGGTCGGACTGATGCTGAGGGTAGTAACGCTGGGATTGAAGACCGCGGTACTCCACTGATTGACAAGGTTGGTGATGTTGACCGAGCCGAGTCCGGAGGCGAGATCGTAACCGACGCCGGCGTTGTAGTCGTTGGCCGGAACGCCTGGAACGGCGTTGCTGCCGACCGTGGTGTCGTAAAAAACGCAACTCGTTGCCGGCACGGGAGTGGCTTGCGAACCGTTGCAACTGGCCAGAGTTTCTTTGGAAGCGAGCTTGTAGAAAACATAGTCGGCTTGGCCCACGCGAGCGCCGACTTTCTGCCGCACCAGCGCGATGATGCCGCCGAAGGCTTGCACGCTGGCGGACGTGCCGGATACTCCGAAGAATTCTCCGGTGCTGCAGCTGTTATCGATGCAGATCAGGTAGGGATCGTGACCGGCGGCGGTGAGGGAGACATCGGGAAGAGTTCGTTTGCTAGGCGGCGCAGGAATTCCCGCGACGCCGGTTTGCCACGATGGCTGTCCGAATAGCGTGCTGACGCCGCCGCTGCCGGCGGCGAGGTTGGCGTTGGAAGAGCCGCAGGCGGTGACGCTGCAGCTTTGGTTCCAGATATTTTCGGGAATGAAGGACTTGGCCGAAGTGAATCCGGTGCCGTTGGTCGTATTCCAGTAGGTCGCTGCGGCGGCGCCTTCATTGAACATGGTGCCGCCTACGCCGACGGTGTAGGGCGAGGAAGCCAGCACGTTCACCGAAACGCCGTGGGTCGCCATGGGCGAGGAGGGATCGTCGCAGCCGGCCGAACCGTTGTCCCCGGTGGAGACCATATAGGTGATGCCTTGGGCCGCGGCCTGCTGGGCCAGCAACGAAACGCTGTTGGCTTCGCCGACGGTCACGCCTTCTTCACAGCCGCCGAAGCTTTCGGTCATTACGTCGCCGAGATTGTTATCGATGATGTACATCTCGGAGAGGTCGACGCCGTCGGCGGTGTTGGTGCTGGCCGAAACCACGAAATCCACCTGAGCCTGCTGGGCCAGTGCGCTGGAATAGCTGGCATCGAGAATCGCTTCCACTTCTTCGTTGCCGCCCAGATCGCCGGGGTCGGCGCCGTTCAGGACGATGTTGAGGCTGGGGCTGGTGACGGCGAACATCGATCGGAAATCGTTGAGGTCATTCTGATTGATGTTCGAACGGGCCACCACGGCGATGGTTGAACCACTGCCGTTGATGGCGGGCGATGCCGCGTACAGCGGGTTGGCGTTATAGATGACCGCGAGGTCGCCGGGGCCGACAGCGTGTACGGCTTGGCCGCCGCTGACGCCGGAGAATTGCGGCGCCTTGCCGGGCTGGCGTTCGAAGGAAAATTTTTCGGTGGAAAGAATGTGCTGCGGCGATTTTAGAAAATTGTGCAGGGTGGCGATGCCGGCGATAACGGGGGCGAGCGCGGCGGGGATTTGCGGGTCGGTGGCATTCGCCCAATGATTTTCCATGGCGACGCTGGTGGTTGTGGCGGTGATTCCATTGGCGGCGTTGGAGGAAGGCACGGTGTAGCGGTGGATTGTGGTGTGAAAAGCCTGCTGCACTTGTCCGGCGGTGCCGGAAAATTCGATCTGCATGCGGCCGTTGGCGACATGGTTGACCTGAAAGCCCTGGGATTCGAGCCAGGCGGTAATGGTCGCGATGTCTTGCGGGGCAGCGCCGAACTGTTCGCCGAACTCGGCGGGACTGAGCCACTTGTGATAATTCGGTGAGGAGTGATCCTGCTGGTCGTCGAGTAGCGCGGCCAGCGCGGCTTCCTGCGCGGCGCTGCGGCGCAGCACCAGAGTCATGCGGTTCATGGGCAGGCTGGCGGGCGCGGCTCCGCGATCGAATTCCGGGCGAGCCATCGGATGTACGTTGCCCTTCAGCGTGGTCAGGTTCGCGGCGTCGATGGCCTGGGTGATGCGGACCTCGGGCGCCTGGGCCCAGGCCGCGGCGGAGCCAATCAAAACGAAAGCGAAAAGGATGAATGTACGAAAAATTGCCGACGGCTGGATTCTCATAGGGCCCCGTACCTTTAGAAGTCTAGAGCGGAAAGCGGGGGTGAGGATAGACCCACGTTAGAAGTGAGTCAAGTTGTACAGAAGGACAGAGGCGCACGACCCGCGGTTGGAAATGGGTGGACAGATTAATGCGTGCCGCGGATGCGGGCGGCGAGCGTGCGGGCTTTTTGGCGGGCGATGTCGATGAATTTATCGTCACCGGCCACCTGGTCGAGGGCCGGGAGCAGGCGTTCGGGTTCGGGCAGAAGCTTATGTTGGTAATCGGCATCGATGGTTTGCAGCACGTCATTCACGCCCAGGCGGTCGTAGCGCATGGTGCGCACCAGATCGGAGAGGTCGGTGCTCTGGCGGGCCAGGCCTTCGAAGATATTGACGAGCTGGGCGGCTGAATCGTCCAGCGTGTAATTGAATTTGGTTTCGTGGGTCTCGCTGCCGGAAGTGTAGGTGAAAGTTTTTTCGCCCAGATTGGCCAAGCGGCGGTGAACTTCGAGGTCGACACCCTGGAAATTATGCAGCTTGGCGGCGAATCCAAAAATTTTCTGGGCCAGCGGCGGGCTGATTTCGAAAGGCTGCGGATTGGCTTCCTCATCGAGTTGGCGAAGATCGGCGGTGCCGACGCCTTGTGGGTTCAGCTTGATCTCGACAAATTCGGGGAAGCTGGTCTTGAAAATTTTGCGGTAGGTGATGGTGGCGTTGGTGGGAGCCTGTGGCGAAGTGGTATTTACGGGCGATGAAGCATGCGAAGAAAAGGTGATGGCGCAAAATGCGGCGAACGCGGCGATGAGAATTGCGGTGCACGGCAGAGTGCGCGAACGAGAATGCGCTGAGGATGGCACAGCTAAGAGATGCGCGCGCTGCGCGGGCGGTTGCGAATGGCGGGCACGATTAATCGAGGATTGGCGCGCCGCACGTTGGACGAAGGAAGGGCCAGCGCGGCATCCATGCGGGCTTGGGCGCGCGAAGCGTGCGCATGGCACAGTGCAATGGCCAGCGCGTCGGCGGCGTCTTCGGGTTCGGGATATTCGCTAAGGCCCAGAGCGGCGCGGACCATTTGCTGCATTTGCTGTTTGGAGGCGGCGCCATACCCGGCGATGCTGGCTTTGACTTCGCGCGGCGAATAGCTGTGCGCGGGGATGGAAGCTTGCGCCGCGGCGAGTAGCACGACACCGCGAACTTCCGCGAGGCGGAGCGTGGTGCCGACATTGAGCGCGGTGAAAACCGATTCGACTGCGACGGCGTCGGGAGAAAATTCTTCGACCAGAGCGACGATCAGTTCGTGAATTTCGCGCAGGCGGGCGCCGAATTCCAGGCGGGTGCGCATTTTCAGTGCGCCGTAGCGCAACATGCGCGCCTTCGAACCGTTAAATTCCACCACCCCGTAGCCGGTGGCGCCGGCGGAAGAAGGGTCGACGCCCAGAACGCAGAAGCGGTCGGCAGGCAAAGGCGGTTTGATGGCCGGAGGCGAAGACATAGCGATGGCAAAGAGTGTAGTGCGCTGGACAGCGCGAGTGTAGTGATTTTTGCGGGGAAGTTCGCGGGGCGCCAATGCGCGGGCGGCAGACGCGCCGCCCGCTTTTACGGAAGCTGAATCCTCTTAGTTGGCGACAGCTTGCATTTCTTTTTCGTCGATGTCGAAGTTGGCGTAGACGTGCTGGACGTCGTCGTGATCCTCGAGCGTTTCCATCATGCGGACCATCTGCTGGGCCTGGGCGCCGGCCAGCTTGACGTAATTCTGGGGCACGAAGGCGATTTCCGCGCTGGCCGGAGTGATGCCGGCGGCGAGCAATGCTTCGCGAACCTTTTCGAAGGCTTCGGGCGGAGTCACGACTTCCCAGGCTGCGCCGTCGTCGCGCATGTCTTCGGCTCCGGCGTCGAGCACGATGCCGAGCATTTTGTCTTCGTCGGCCGCTTCCTTAGCCACGATAATGTCGCCCTTACGATGGAACATCCAGCCGACCGCGCCGTTTTCGGCCATGTTGCCGCCGTTTTTGCTGAACATATGGCGGACTTCGCTGACGATGCGATTGCGATTATTGGTGACGACTTGCACCAGAACGCCGACGCCGCCGGGGCCGTAGCCTTCGAAGGTCACTTCGTCCAGGGTTTCGCCTTCGAGAGTGCCGGTGCCGCGCTGAATGGCGCGATCGATGTTGTCGTTCGGCATATTCTCGCCCTTGGCGGTGAGGATGGCGGTGCGCAGGCGTGGATTGGTGACCGGGTCGGCGCCTCCGGTGCGGGCGGCGATGGTTAATTCCCGGATAATTTTCGTGAAAATTTTGCCGCGTTTGGCGTCGGTGGCGGCTTTCTTATGCTTGATTGTTGCCCATTTCGAGTGTCCAGACATGGATAGACCTTCTCAGGAAAGATTGGCAGGAGCAGCAGGCGCTCTTGCGGCAGTAGTCTAGCAGCCGCCCCAAAAGGAGGCAAGCGAAGGGCGGTCAAAGCGTCAGCGCGAATTGAACACCCAAAATGAGGACGTTCGGGGCGGGGCGTGTCTGAGTCTTCCATAAATACTGGGCGTGCGGAGTAACGGTCAGATGGCGGGAATGGAACCACTGATAATTGATTTCCAGCTGGCTCGCGGTGTTGGAAGGCGGCCCGTCTCGGCTGCCTTCGCTGCGAACAAAGCCCATCGAGATGACGTCGCTTGGTCTCGTCGGCAGCAAACCTACGTAGCTGGCGCCGGCACTCCAAAGCTGCGGAACGGGACTGACCAGTTGTTTGGAATTGTAGGTCCACGAAGCCCACACCGTTGCGCCGGCGTCTTCCGATACTCGCGGCCGGTAAACCATCTGCTGCGCCATCACGTAGACTCCGCTGTATCCTTCGCTGCGGACCAGCGGATTGTTCAGAGCCGGAAATGAATCGTTGCTATGCAGAACTCCGACGGCGACTTCGCCCGGTTTGTGTTTATCGCGAGAGTTGGGATGAATGAAGTAGTCGACTTCGGCAATCGAGAGGACGCCTTTGTTGCCTTCCTGCAGGGTGAAGTCGGTGCCGTGGTTCGCGCCGTTCGCGGAATTCAGGTTGGTGTTGAAGATGCCGCCTTCGATTTGCACGGCAGGCGAGATGACGTAAGTGGCCTGGGCGCCCCATTGTGAGCCGGGAGGTGGCCCAAAAAATGTGGGGTCGTTGGCGCCCAGCGCGTACGGATTCGGATTGATGCCGTAGGTGACGTAATTGTTGAACACCGGAAGGTTCGCAAAACCATTTCCGCCGGCAATGCGTCCCGCGAGAATCGAGAGCTTGTCGTTAACGAGTTTTTCTTGCAGGTACATTTCGCCGAGGTAGAAGGACGGCGCGTAGAGGCTGGAGGAAGGCAGCGGGCCGTTGATCGCTTCGCCGAACGAAGCGCCGGTGCCCCAAGCCGCTGAAACATAGACCATGAGTCCGGGAACTTTGATCAGCTTGCCAAGATCCGCGCTTAAGCCCAGGGAGAGCAGCCCGGCGTAGGGCCAAACTTCATGCGAGCCGCCGACGGCGTTGGTTTGCAGCGCGCCAACGTAAGACGCCGTTGGCGTGAAACCGATCCGCTGCATTTCGCGGCGCAGGTCGGCCCAGCGCTTGGCCAAGTCCTCATCGAGTCCAAATTCGTGGTCGTTGCACGCACGCGGGCGGCGGCGAGGGTCCGCCGCGTGAGTACATTCGAAGTCCGCGGGCATCGAGCCCGGCGCTGGCGTGGCGGCAGATGTGGTTTGGGCTGGTGGAGTTTGAGCTGGTTGCGTTTGCTGCGCGGAAACGGGGAGACAACCAGACAGCATCGCGATCGAAGCGATCGCAAAGCGCCGGAGTCTAGCTTTCATACTGGACTAAAACCGCCATGCCCGCGGCCAGGTGCCACAGGATGTGGCAGTGCGCGTACCAAGTGCCGGGATTATTGGCATCGAAGGCGACGGTGACGGTCTGCTTCGGAGTTACCAGAATCGTGTCGCGCAGCGCGCCGTTCAGCGGCTTGCCGTTGATCTCAATCACCTGAAACGAATGTCCGTGAAGGTGCATGGGATGCGACATCGGCGTTTCGTTGACGAATTTCAGCGCGATGCGCTGGCCTTGCTTGATTCGAACCGCGGCCTTTTCACTGCGCGGATTCGCCACGTCAAAGACGTGCCCGTTGATCGGCCACTCGTATTTGGCCATGTTTCCGCCGAGGCGCAGTTCGAAGGTTTGGTCGATCGGTTTGGCCGCGAGCGGCGAGACGGCGGTGAGTTGCTGTTCCAAACCTAGCGTCAGCAGTCCCGCGGCGGAAGAATTCTGCAGCGGTATTTTTCTCACGGTGACGCCAGGCGTTGCCAGGATGATTCCGGTTTGTTCGCTGGCGTTTTCGCGCGCGGCGAGAATCGGGAAGGCGCCGTCGCGCGGGATCTGGATGCGCACGTCGATGCGCTGGGCAATCGCCAACGGGAACCGCGAGCCCTGCACTGGTTGCACGGGCATTCCGTCCACCGCGATCAGCGAGCCCGATAGTTCGCCGAGGTTGACGAAGAAATTGGTCCCGGAACTGCCGTTGATGATGCGCAGGCGAATTTTTGCGTTTTTCTCGACGCGAGTGACTCCGGGATCGGCGAGTGTGCGGTCGTTGGCGAGATAGGCGTCGTAATTCACGTCGTTGGCGTCGGGTTTATCCATCCCGCCGACCACCATCGGTTTCGCCGGGCCTTTGCGGAGTCGAGCCAGAATTTCGCCGGGCGTGGTGAAACTGAAATCGCCGAGAAAAAGAATGATCTGCTGCTCATCGGCCGACTCGTCGGGTTCGTTAACGATGAGTGGCGCAGCGAGCAGGAACGCTTCCTGAAGTTCTTGGTGCGAGTGCATCCAGTGCGTGCCGGAAGGAATGGTCTTGAAGTTGTAGGCCATCTTGGCACCGGGTTCGATGGCGGGCTGCGTGAGACCCGGCACGCCGTCCTGATTATTCGGCGGATGCAATCCGTGCCAATGCAGAGCGGTAGGCACCGCGAGTTTATTTTCGAGCAGCAAGTCGAAGGGCTGATTCACGGTGAGACTGAGTCCGCTTTGGCTGCCATTGGCCTGGCGGATGGCCATCATCGTGGCCGATTTGCCGTTGATATCGATCGAGCGCGTTACGGTTTGCAAAACTGTGGGCTGGGCCGCCGCTTGCGCGCCCGGCAGAAGTGTAGCGAGAGTTGAAAATTGGGAACGCAGCATAGCTGCGCCCATCGTGGCAGTGCTGCTGTGGATGAAGGCTCGTCTGGTCAGCAAGGAGGCTCTCTCTCTGCGTGTAGGACCAACGACGCGATTGGGATTTATTCGCGCGCGATACTACCACATCCAGCGGTTTTCAATTCGGAAGGGAACGCTCACGGATTGTTACGTGACGGTCACACGTTTCGATGGCGAGAAGCGGATGCGAATGAGCCAGTAGACCAGCAGTATCAGCGGAAGGAGAGTAAGAACCAGATATAGGCCGGTGCTGAATAACGCCGGGGAGAGATGTTGTCCCAAGCCCACGCTCGAGAGCAGGCGCAGCGGGCGATTATTGGGACCCATAAAAAATGAGCCGGCGGCGATGAAGAGGCCGAAGCACATGCGCCAGAGATGGCGGGCGATGCGTTGCGCTCCGGCGACGCCGCCGCCGAGCAGCATGCGAACGTCTCCGGCGGCGGCCAGCAACATGATCGTGCCCATGAAGAAAATCATGCCGACCGGGACGCCGTCCGGCGCTTCCATTTTGCCGCGCGCGATGGCGATTCCGTTCCACCAGTTATCGAGACCGAGGGCGAGCGGGATCAGCATCAGCATCAGGAGCCAATCCCACCGGCTGATTTGGCGGTCCCTGCGCCGGGCGGTCAGCCAGGCGGTTAGGACTAGGTAGAAGGTGAAAACTCCGCCCATGAAGTTTCCGGGCTGGTTCTTGAGGACGGCAAGGTAGGCCGCGAAGATTCCCATGACCAGCATGGCGACTACAAAGATGCGGCCGGCCAGCGCGTGGCGGCTCGAGCCCTTGCGGAAAATGATTGCCGCGGTTCCGGCGAGCAAGCCAACGGTTCCCCCGGCGATATGAATCAGCAGCGTGGGTGGATAGGACATTAATATCCCCTTTCTCGTATACGGGCAGGACGGTGGAAAGTTTCAGCCAATTCGGACGGGTTTTAGCGAATGACGACTCGCAGCGTACACCCGCTGATGGTCACTTCGTCTGCGGGATGAAACCGGGGACGCCGGTGTTCACTACGGGATTCAAGCGCTGGCGGGTCTGGATGCGATTGATTTCGTCGAGCGCGTCTGGGGGCAGCGCGGAGATATCGAAACTTTCGCGGGCGCGAGCCGCGGATTTGGGTGTGGTGAGCACGGCGGTGCCGCGTTGAATCGCCCAGGCGAGCAGAACTTGCGCCGGAGTTTTTCCCACGCGTGCGGAGATCGCGGTGATTACCGGATCTTCGAGCAGGCCGGGCTTCATGCCGTGGCCCAGCGGCGCGAAAGCCAGGAGTACGATGTTGTTCTGGTTGCAGAATTCGAGCAGCTCGGTCTCAGGAAGATACGGATGCGATTCCACCTGGACCACGGCGGGTTTGATGCGCGCGGCGTCGTAAAGGGGTTTCAATTTTGCCAGAGTGATGTCGGAGAGGCCGATGGCGCCGCATTTGCCGTGGTCGACCAGAGTTTCGAGAGCTTTCCAGGTATCCAGCAAAGTGGTCTCGCGATCGTAGATTACGTTGCCGTTTTCGTCGCGCGGGTCCGGATTGTCGCCGGGCTGGAAGGCGAATGGAGTGTGGATGAGATACAGATCGAGATACTGGATGCGCAGGCGGTCGAGGCTGGCGTCGAAAGCGGGTTCGACGCGTTCGGGTCGGTGATTGGAATTCCAGAGCTTGGTCGTGATGAAAATTTCTTCTCGGGCGATATTGGCGGCGGCCATTCCTTCCTGCAAGGCTTGGCCGACTTCGCGTTCGTTGCCGTAGCGTTCGGCGCAATCGAAGTGGCGGAATCCGGCGGCGAGCGCGTCTTTGGTTGCGGTGATGGTGACGGCTGGATCGGGAATCAAAGTGCCAAAACCTAGGGCAGGCATTTGGCTGGCGCCGTGGCTCAGAGGCATTTTTTTCAGGCGCAGATCGGTGGCACGTGAAGCGGCAGGGTCAGCCATGGTGTTACCTCCCAGGCGGTCGGGGCGGTAGTTTACAACGAATCAAGTAAGCAATTCTGGTCGTCACATTGACGCGCACGAAGCGCAGATTTCGCTGGATTTGGGTTAACCTTCGAGCAGATCGAACGTCAACAGGTAGGTAGGCCGGGACTCACCTTCAAGGCCGGGACGAGCGGGAGATCCTTCGATGCAAACGGTGCTGCAAGATATTCGATATGCGCTGCGAACGCTGCGCAACGAGCCGGGGTTTACGATCATTGCGATTTTGACGCTGGCGCTGGGCATCGGCGCGAACACCGCGATTTTCTCGCTGATTGATACGGTGCTGCTCAGCCCGCTGCCTTACAAACATGCCGAGCAGATGGTGAGTATCGCGGCCGGGGACCGGGCGAAGGACACCACCGGGACGCCCGTTTCGTTCACCAAATTTCAGGCGCTGCAGCAGCAGACTAAAACGCTGGAGGATGTCGCCGCGTTCTACCAGACCACTTCCAATCTGACCGGCAGCGGCGAGCCGCAGCAGATCAACATGAACCGGGTCAGCGCGGATTTTTTTCATCTGCTGGGGATCGCGCCGGCGATGGGCCGCGATTTTCTCGCGACCGAAGATCAAATTGGCGGCGCGGACGTCGCGATTCTTTCGGATGGTTTCTGGCGCGCGCATTTCAACGCCGATCCGCAGATTCTGGGCAAGACGGTGACGCTGGACGGCAAGACCACCACGATTGTCGGTGTACTGCCGCACTCATTTGAATTTCCATTTCAGCAGCCGGAGCCGGATGTGTGGGTGCCGCGCGTCTTTGATCTGCTGGGTTTGCGGCCGGAACAATTGCGGTCGGGCGCGGGATTTCTTTCGGTGATCGCGCGGCTGAAGCCGGGCGCGACGTTGGCACAGGCGCAAGCTGAAGGCGACGCCATCAGCCAGAATTACGCGCAGGAATTTCCAGGGAACGCGGACGCTGCGAAACATTCGCTGGATTACACCTCGCTCAGCGACAGTCTCGTCGGTCCGGTGCGGGCGTCGTTGTTTGTGCTGCTTGGTGCGGTGGCGTTCGTGCTGTTGATTGCTTGCGCGAATGTGGCGAGTTTGTTGTTGACCCGTGCCACTTCGCGCGAAAAAGAAATGTCGGTCCGCCAGGCGCTGGGCGCGACGCGCGGACGACTCACCGGCCAGCTGCTAACCGAAGGCGTGGTGCTGGCTTTCATGGGCGGAGTGTTGGGCGTGGGCCTCGCGGCTCTGGCTATGCCGCTGCTGCGTACCGCGGCGGGGAATGCGGTGCCGCGGCTCGATCACGTGGAGGTGAATGGCTGGGTGCTGCTGTTTTCGCTGGCGCTAAGCGTTGCGACTGGATTGATTTTTGGCTTGGTGCCGGCGTTGCAGACTTCCGCTACCAATTTAGTCGGAGCGTTGAAGGAAGGCCGCGGCACGGCGGGCGGCAGAGGGGCTCAGGCGCGGCAGGTGATGGTGATTGCAGAAGTCGCGGTGGCACTGATGCTGGTGACCGGCGCGGGCCTGCTGATCAAAAGTTTTGCGAGCTTGTTGCGGGTGAATCCCGGTTTTGATGCGCACGGAGTGATGACCTTTCCGGTGAGCCTGCCGACGGCGAAGTACGGGACGTTGCCGCAACGCGCCGAATTTTTCCATCAGGCACTCGAGCGCATCAGCAGCGTGAACACGGTGGAATCCGCGGGCGTGGTGAGCTACATGCCGATGACCGGCGGCGCGCGCTACGTTTATTTTTGCCCGGAGGGGATGGTCTGCCAAGGCATCGGCCGGGATCCGCTGATTTCGATGAAGCAGGTCAGTCCCGGATATTTTTCGGCGATGCGCATTCCGTTGTTGCGCGGGCGGGTCTTTACCGACCAGGACGTTACCGGCGCGACGCCGGTGGTCATCATCAATCAGACGGTGGCCGAAAAGTGTTTCGCCGGGCAGGATCCGATCGGCAGGACGCTACAGAATTCACGCGACCGCATCCCGCTGCAAATCGTCGGCGTTGTTTCGGATGTGAAAATCAATTCGCTCAGCGCGCCAAAATTCGAAGAGATGTACCTGCCGTACACCCAGGCGCCGTGGATGGCGATGACTTTTGTAGTGCGTTCGGCGTCAGCTTCGCAGCCGTTGGTCTCGGCGGTGCGGGCGCAGATCCGTGCGATCGATCCGGATTTGCCGGTGGATGGCGTGCAGTCGCTGGACCATCTGGTCTCGGAATCGGTGGGGCAGCCGCGATTGCTGATGGCGCTGGTGACCGCGTTCGGCGGACTGGCGATTCTGCTGGCGGCGATTGGAATTTACGGCGTGGTGGCCTACTCGGTTTCACAGCGGCTGCGCGAGATGGGAATTCGCATGGCACTGGGCGCGGCGCCGCGCGATATTTCGCGTCTGGTGGTGGGTCGGGGCATGCGCCTGGCTCTGGCCGGCATCGCCATCGGGTTTGTGGCGTCGCTGTGGCTCTCGAAATTCTTGGCCTCCGAACTTTTCGCCACGGAGCCGAAAGATCCGCTGACGTTTTCGCTGGTGGCGCTGGTGCTGGCAGCCGTGGCGCTGGCGGCATGCTGGATTCCAGCGCGCCGGGCGATGCGCGTAGACCCGATGGTGGCGCTGCGCTACGAATAGCGCGTCCCGAGACCCGAAAAATTATTCGTAGCGCAGGGCGATCATGGGATCGACGCGGCTGGCGCGGCGCGCGGGCAGATAGGTGGCGAGGAACGTCACCACGCTGAGCACCACGGCAACGATGATAATCGCGGCGGGATCCCAGGGCTTTACACCGAAGAGCAGGCTGGCCATCAGGCGCGCGAGAGCTAGCGCAGCGGCAACTCCGATTACGACGCCGATCAACGCCAGCAACATTCCTTGCAGCACCACCATTTTGCGAACCTGTGCGGGACTGGCGCCCAGCGCCATGCGCAGGCCAAGCTCCGGCGTGCGTTGTTGCACGGAGTAGGCCATCAAACCGTAGACCCCGATAGCGGCCAGCGCGAGCGCCACGCCGGCGAAGATGGTGAGCAGCGTCATATAAAAATCGTTGCTGGCGGTGGATTTGCGGACGACCTGCTCCATGGAACGCAGGTGCGCGACGGGTAGGCCGCCGCTGGCGGCGCGCAGTTCGCGCTGCACATTTTCACTCAATGAAAAGGGTGGAACTTTAGTGCGGACAATCCAAGTCTTCGCGCCGATGCGATTGTTCAGCGCGGTCTGGCCGTCGGTAACCTGGCTGATGGGAACGTACATCATCGGCGATGGTTCCTGATCGAGGCTGCCTTCGCGGACGTCGGCGACCACGCCGACGACTTCGCGCGGGCCTTCGTCGAATTCGGGACCGACATTTTTGCCGATGATGATCTGCGAGCCGACGGCGTCGCCCTTAGGCCAGAATTTCTTTTCCATGGTGCGATTGATCACCGCGACCAGAGCCGCGCCGTTGGAATCGCGATCTTCGAAGACGCGGCCCTCCAGCAGTGGAATCCGGAAGACCTTGAAATAATCAACGGAAGCATCCAGCCATCCACCGCCGCCGGTGTAGGGACCGTCTTTGGGCGCTTGGCCCACGATATTGAAGGGCAAACCGAAGCCGCCTTCAAGCGGCAGGCAGCAGGTGAGCGCGATGGAATCGACTCCGGGCAGAGCTTCGACCCGGCGCCGCGCGTCGCGTTCCAGGATTTCGACGTTCGCGGTTTTTTCGAAGCGCTGGCCGGCCAGAGACATATCCATGGTGAGAACGTTTTTCGCGCTGAAGCCGGGATCGACGCCGCGGAGCGCGGCCAAGGTGCGGATCAGCAGGGCGGCGCCGACCAGCAGAACCAGGGCGAGGGCCATCTCGGTAACGACGAGGATGGAACGCATTTTATTGTGGCGTACGCCGCTGCCGGTGCGCGCGCCACTTTCGCGCAGGGTGACACTCAAATCCGAGCGCGACGATTGCAGCGCCGGAACCAGGCCGAACAAAATTCCGGTGACGACGGCGGCGGCGAAAGTGAAAACCAGCACGCGCCAGTCGAGGCCGATGGGGCCGGCGCCATCGTCGCCGATACGCGGGATATCGCCGGGATTGATCGAAAGCAGCCAGCGCACGCCGACAAAACCAAAAATAAGGCCGAGGATGCCGCCGGCGAGCGAGAGCATCACGCTTTCGGTAAGCAGCTGGCCGATCAGGCGTCCGCGTCCGGCGCCGAGCGCGGAGCGAATCGCGATTTCGCGTTTGCGAATGTTGGCGCGGGCCAGCAGCAGATTGGCGACGTTAGCGCAGGCGATCAGCAACACAAAGCCGACCGCGCCAAACATCAGCAGCAGGCCTTTGCGCGCGTCACCAACGATGGCGTCGCGCAGCGGCTGAGCTTTGAAACCATCCTTCGGACCCATGACCGCATTGCCGGGAAAGCGCCGGCGAAATTCGGCGGCAGCGGCGTCCATGGCGGCGTTGGCTTGGGCGATGGTGACGCCGTCGCGCATACGGGCGGCGCCGAGCAAGTAGTGGCCTTGATTGATACTGTTGGGATCGGGCCGCACCGGCATCCAAATGTCGGCCTTCGGGTCGCTCTGAAAATTTGCGCCGAGGACGCCGATGACCGTGTAGGGATCGCCGCTGAGTTCAAGCGTGCGGCCGAGGATATTGGGATCGGCGCCGAAGCGGCTGTGCCACAGTCCATCGCTGATCAGCGCGACGGACGGGCCGCCCGGGCGATCTTCTTCAGCAGTGAACACGCGGCCCATCGCGATGGGCGCGCCGAAAACTTGAAAATAGCCGGAAGTAACGTGGATGCCTTTGAGCTGCTCGGGGCGGTCGCTGCCGGTAAGGTTGATGCCCGGGCCGGAAAAATCGAAGACGGCAACGGCGGCGAAGGCCTGGGTCTGGGCGCTCATCACGTTGAAATTGGGAATGGAAAGCGCGCCGCTGGTGCCCTCTTCGCCTTTCAACTGAAGCTGGACCAGGCGGTCGGGCGCGGGATAGGAGAGCGGCTGCAACAAGACGGCGTTGACAACCGAGAAGATGGCGGTGTTGGCGCCGATGCCGAGGGCCAGAGTGAGAATCGCAACGGCGGTGAAGCCGGGGCTTTTCCCGAGCGAGCGGAAGGCAAATTTGATGTTCTGGAGCAGGGTTTCCATGGGCGCCACCCCTCACCGCTTCGTTTGCACCGTTGGACTCCGGGAAACTGAAAATGGTGGCTTGCCCAGCCAACATTAATTTGACTGCGCGGGTTGCCTCAGACTTGAACCGGTGCTTTCCAGTGTATAATCCGCGCAGTTAGCATTTGGCGAGGGGGCCTATGGCTGCGGAACAGGCTGCCAACATGTGGGTTCCGGTGTGTTGTGAGCGCGTCATGCGCTGCAATATGTTCCGGCAGGCGGACGGCGGATCGTACGCGGCGCTGCTGTGCACCGTGTGCAACAAGAACGTCACGCTGGAGCAGGAACCCGCGGCGAAATTGAATACTTTCGGCGACGGAGCTAAAGTGCTGCCCCTGGTCAGCTCTCCCAAACCGCCCGCTACGGCCCGAAAGAAATCGTTCACCGAAGCTGGCCCCGACGATCCGACGCTTTAGCCTGAACTGCGACTTGCCGGCGCTTTACGTGTTTACCTGCCCATGATCGGCCAAACCATTTCGCACTATCGCATCGTGGAGCAGCTCGGCGCCGGCGGAATGGGCGTGGTGTACAAGGCCGAAGACAGCCGGTTGAACCGCGCGGTGGCTTTGAAATTCCTTCCCGAAAAGCTGGCCGCGGATCCGCAGGCCCTCGAACGATTCCGGCGCGAAGCGCGCGCCGCCTCAGCGTTAAATCACCCCGGGATTTGCACCATCTACGACATCGGCGAGCAGGACGGGCACGCCTACATCGTCATGGAATTTTTGGATGGTGAAACGCTGCGCAAGCACATTGGCGGGAACGCGCTGCCGGTGGACGAAATTCTCAGGCTGGGCATGCAGATCGCGGAAGCTTTGGATGCCGCGCACGCCGAAGGAATCATTCACCGCGACATCAAGCCCGCCAACATTTTTGTGACCAAGCGCGGGCAAGCCAAGGTGCTGGATTTTGGGTTGGCCAAGCTGTCGCCTCGGGGAATCGTTGGCGACGGCTCGGATTCTTCGTTCGATTCATCGACCGACACGTCGATCGTGGGGATGATCAGCGGGACACCATCATACATGTCGCCGGAACAGATTCGTGGCGACGTGTTGGATCCGCTGACCGATATTTTTTCGTTTGGCGTGGTGCTATACGAAATGGCCACCGGGCGGCAGGCGTTTGGCGCCGGGACGGGCGGCGCGATTATTGAGGCGGTGCTGACGCGGGCTCCGATCGCTGTGCGCAGCATCAATCCTGATATTCCAGAGCGGCTGGAAGAGATCATTAATAAGGCGCTGCATAAGGATAAAAGCCAGCGCTATCAGCACGCGGCTGAAATTCGGAATGACCTGCAGCAGGTCGAGCGCGGGTCGGATTTCGCGTGGAAGCCGGCGGAACGAAAAGCGGATTTGGCGGCACGGACGTCGGCGAATGATGCGGACGCGAGCGGACCGCGCACCACTCCGAACCCCGGCACGCAAAGTCGCACGCAGCAGATGAGCAACACTCCCGCGGCAGGCCACACCAGCACGATCCGGCGCGAGCGGGTGGCGCGAGTGATTGATTCGCTGGCGGTTTTGCCGTTCGAGAACGCCAGCCACGATCCAGAGAACGAATACCTGAGCGATGGAATCGCCGGCAGCCTGATCAATATGCTGGCCACGGTTCCGAAGTTGCGGGTGATGGCCCAGAGCACGGTGTTCCGTTATAAGGGGCGTGAGGTAGATCCGCAGACCGTCGGGCGCGAATTGAATGTGCGCGCGGTGCTGACCGGAAGAATGATGCAGAGCGGCGGTTCGTTGCGCATCGGGACCGAACTGGTGGATGTGGCCACCGGGTCGCGGCTGTGGGGCGCGCAGTACGATCGTAAGCCGGGCGATATTTTTGCGATTCAAGACGAAATTTCGAGCGAAATTTCGGACAGCTTGCGAATCAAGCTGACCCGCGCGGAAAAAAAGCGGCTGACCAAACGCGAAACGCAGGACGCTGATGCGTATGGCCTGTACTTGAAAGGCCGCCACCATTGGAACAAGTGGACCGAGGAAGGTTTCTATAAAGCGATCGAATTTTTCCAGAGCGCGGTGAATCAGGATCCCAGCTACGCCTTGGCCTATGCCGGTATTGCCGATTCGTACGTGCTGCTCGGCTGGAACAGCTATTTGTCGCCCAAGGATGCGTTTCCAAAGGCGAAAGCCGCGGCGGCGGACGCGGTTCGACTCGGGCCGGATCTAGGCGAAGCGCACACCGCTCTGGCGGCGGTGCAGTGGCTCTACGATTGGCAATGGCAGGATGCGCGTGCGGAATTTGAGAAGAGTTTGGCGCTGAATCCCTGTTACCCGACGACCAATCACTGGTACGCGGAATTTCTGATGACGATGGGCCAGCATCAAGAGGCCATTGCGCGGATGCAGAATAGCCAGCTGCTCGATCCGCTTTCGCTGATCATCAGTGTGGCGATTGGCTGGACGCTATATATGGACCGGCGATATGACGCGGCGATCCATCAAATCCGGCGGACGTTTGAACTCGA
This sequence comes from uncultured Acidobacteriota bacterium, assembly GCA_963835025.1. GTDB lineage: Bacteria > Acidobacteriota > Terriglobia > Acidiferrales > UBA7541 > Palsa-295. The sequence goes on along the minus strand of CAWIEL010000030.1, from coordinate 101 downwards.
CCCGAATTATCCGGTCGCGAATTGGGTTTTGGGATTAGTCCTGCGGCAAATGGGCCGCTACGAACAGGCGATCGAAGAAGGCGAAAAGGGCGTGGAACATT
>CAWIEL010000029.1:0-10761 GCA_963835025.1 uncultured Acidobacteriota bacterium | reverse complement strand
GCGACCGCGTGATCCTCGATGAACCGCGCTCGAAGACCTACCGCCTGATGTTCTTCAACCACCTGATTCATCACCGCGCCCAGTTGGGCTACGACCTGCGGCAGCTGAATTTGAAGGTACCCGGGCTGTACGGCCCGACGGCGGACGAGCCTTTCGGCAGCTAGCGCGGCATGTGAAAGGCTAAGGCGAGCTGTGGCCGGCGCATTTCAGGACGCCCAGGTAGGCGCCCCAGGGGCCGACTTCATCGCGATATTGGTGGGCCAGGATGCGGGAGATTTGGTGGAGGTGGGTGAGGTCGTGGACGGCCCAGGTGGCGAGGAGTTGGGAGAGGGTGACGACGCCCAGGGCGGGATGGCGGCCGCGGCGGCTCAGGTCGGCCGGTTGCAGGTTCAGCGCGCTTAGTTCGCGCAGATTTTCGGCGCGCAGGCGGGCGAATTCGTCGAGCAATTGGTCGAGGGACTTGCCTTGCGCCAGTTGTCGTTGTTGATGGCCAGTGCGCTCGAAGCGCTCGAAGATGGCGCTCTCGCCGGATTTCAGGATCATTTTAACGCGGGGCATCCAGTCGGTTTGTTCGCCGTGGATTAGGTGGGCGATGACTTCGTGGGCGCTCCAGGTGTCGGGGCCTTCGTTGCGCATCGTCCACGATTCTGGGAGATCGCGCAGCAGTACATCCAGGGTTGCGGTCGTTCGTCCGAGTAGCGCGATCGTTTCGTTCAAGTTCTGTGCCATTGGTCACCTCCAGACAGCGTGACAGACCCTCAAAATAGCACTGATAAATACGGGGTGGGCCCTGCCAATGCGGCCTGCTGGTGAAACGGCGTTGCCACCTTTACTGCGATTCTCGTTCCTCGATAAGTTGCGTACGTTGAACCGCGCGGGTCCCTGCCGTGCTTGTGGGCTGCCAGGTGAACCGGAGGGTGGCACCATGCATGACCAGCCACCGTCGGTGCGTCTCGTCAACCGAGATAACCCAATGCGCTAGGTCGACGGGGACTTCGGCACTTGGGAACAAGTCCTTTGGCAATTTTTCGGCTACTTCCTTTTGCGATGAACATTTTTGGGTAAGCAAAGAAAGATGAACCTTTTGTGTGTCAATCTCCCGTACCTTGAAGGTGAGAGTGCACGATTCGGGTTCGAGTTGTTCTCCGAGCCATTGAAGTACGACTGAGTGTACGGAGTTCGGCATCGCTTCTACCACTGTCGTGCGCCCCTGATTAGTGGCACTGCTGTGAATCCCGTTCAGCGCCTTTTGCACGCCGGCCAGATTCGACTGCGGACCTTCGGATATCTGAAAATCAGTACCTAGTGTTCCGAGATTTTTATTGAGTTTCGCAAGATCGTCTTCAATTTTGTCGAGGGGCCCTGCCGGACTCGCAGTGGGAGCCGCTTCACTAGTGGCCGCTTTTGGCTGTTCGCTTGATTGTTTTAGAGTCGGCGACTGAGGTTTCAACTCCTGTACAGATACGGTTAGCATCGAGCCAGAATCCCCTGATCCAGTCGAAAAGCGCGGAAACTCCACGGCCGGTGAAATATGTAGCGTTAGAGCCTGCGGATTTGAAGCGGTTTGGCCGGACTTTTGCGTGGCTTCAGCCGGGTATCGAATTTCTGGCGACAGTTTTATAGATGCGTCGCCAACTGTCGGCCTCAAAGCCACATTGAGGGCATCAGGTTTCACCACTGGGCTCACGGTAACGGCAAGATTAGGATTGTCGATTTCTGCCTTTACATGAAGGACTGAGCTTCCATCGGGCTCTACTGAAATTTTTGATGTTAATTCATTCTTAGTTTGAACTTCTACTACAAAGGGTTTGATTAAGTTCGGATAAAAGTTTGGATCAATTTTTTGCGGGACGGCGATGGCGAGCAATATCGTGGTGAAAGTGGCCAAAGCGGTGGAGGCAGCTTTTGCAATAGGATGGTCGGGAGATGTGGCTTTTTCAAGAAACGACTTGAAACGGTCCGAAATGAATTTGTATCGCCGACTCCAGACATCGTTCCAGCGCTTCTGTTGAGCCACCAAATCGAGGACGAGAGTTCTCCATAATGGGTCTTTCCCGACAAGCTCAACGATTCGACTTTGTAGCAGCGCCGATTGCGAGTGTATCCCTAATTCTTTCTCCGCCTGAGCCCTGGCGGCCGCAAACAAATCTGATAATTCACTCGCTTTCGTAGATATGTGTTCGTTTGTTGCATCGTCCAGGAATCGATCTGCCAAGCGATTTATTACAGTTTGGCGGATGGGTCGTAATGAGCTGTCTACGGCTTCATTGCATGCGGCGTGGAAAAAAATTGACTCCGGATCTTGCTTCATTGTTGTTCTCCTTAGGAACTTGAATTAGGAGTTTTTAGAGGAGCTGCTCGCGTGACCCGGGGCCGAGTTTCCGTTGGAGAAAGTTTGTGAATCATACCATATCAATATGTGGAGGTTAAGTTAACAAATTGCCAGGGACGTGCACGTCGTGGGGCGGTCGGCGCGGTAGGATGAATACAGCCAGCCTTTCGATCCCTACGTCGCATTCACGAGCGACACCTCGGTTGACTTAGGTGGCGGGCTACCATAACCTTTCAGATTCTAAATTCAGCTACGAGAAGGCTTAGAGGGCATGGCGGAACAGAAATTACCTACGCGGGCGGAAGATTTTTCGGAGTGGTACAACCAGCTGGTGACGCGGGCGGAGCTGGCGGATTACGCGCCGGTGCGCGGGTGCATGATTGTGCGGCCGTATGGGTGGGCGCTCTGGGAAAACATTACGGCGCAGCTGGACCGGCGGTTCAAGGCTACTGGGCACGTGAATGCGGCGTTTCCGATGTTGATTCCGCGGAGTTTCATCGATAAGGAAAAATCGCACGTGGCGGGATTTTCGCCGGAATTGGCGGTGGTGACGCATGGGGGCGGCGAAGAATTGGAAGAGCCACTGGTGATTCGTCCCACTTCCGAAACGATTATTGGCTGGGCCTATTCGAAATGGATTCAGTCTTATCGCGACTTGCCGGTTTTGATCAATCAGTGGAACAGCGTGGTGCGCTGGGAATTGCGCACGAAACTTTTCCTGCGGACGCTTGAATTTTTCTGGCAGGAAGGGCACACGGCGCACGCGACGCAGGAAGAAGCGGAAGCGGAAACGCGGCAGATGCTGGACATCTACACCGATTTTGCGATGAAGGAAGCGGCCGTGCCGGTGATTCCGGGGAAAAAATCGGACGCGGAGCGTTTTGCGGGCGCGGACCGGACGTATTCGATCGAAGCGATGATGGGCGACGGCAAAGCGCTGCAGGCCGGGACTTCGCACAACCTGGGACAGAATTTCGCGAAGGCGTTCGAAATTAAATATCTGGCGAGCACCGGGGTACAGGAATTCTGCTGGACGACCTCTTGGGGGCTTTCGACGCGGTTCGTCGGGGCCATCATCATGGTGCACGGCGACGACCAGGGTTTGATTTTTCCGCCGCGGCTCGCGCCGTATCAAATCGTCATCGTGCCGATTTACAAATCGGACGAGGAAAAAGCTTCGGTGATGGAATGTGCGCGGCGGATTCGCGCAGAACTCGCGGCGGCGGACATTCGAGTGAAGCTCGACGAGCGCGAAGGCTCCAGCCCGGGATTCAAATTCAACGACTGGGAAATGCGCGGAGTGCCGCTGCGAATGGAACTGGGGCCGAAGGACGTGGCCAAAGGTTCGGTGGTGCTTGCGCGGCGGGATCGTCCGGGGAAAGAAGGGAAGACTTTCGTCGACCAGAACGGAATCGCGGCGTCGGTGAGCGCGCTGCTGGTGGAGATTCAGCAGGCGCTATTCGATCGCGCGCTGGCGTTTCGCAAGGCGAACACGCACGAGCCGGCGGATTATGCGGAATTCAAGCAGGCCGTGGAGAAGGGCTTCGCCTTTTCGTGGTGGTGCGGCGACGGTGAGTGCGAGGCGAATATTAAGGAAGAGACCAAAGCCACGATGCGATGCATACCGCTGGAGCAGCCGGGCGGGTCTGGGAAGTGCGTCCATTGCGGGAAGCCGGCGACGGAAAAGGCGATTTTCGCGAAGGCTTACTAAGTGGCGAAGTAGCGTACTAGGACTCCATCTGGATTAACGCCTTTGAGCCGCTGTAACTTGTTCTTCCGCCTGTACATGCGGAACATACGGCCCCGTTTACTCATTCAGAACACAAGGTTTAACCTTATGTTTCGCCCTCCGAGCGAAATGCTACGATTACTCATATCCATTCGTTCCTGGGGTGATGATTCCGATGGCGCAGCGCAACCGTGATAGGCAACGAGGCGGATCAAGAATCAGCTCAATCATTATGCTGCTGGTTCTGGCTGCGATGGCCTACGCCGCGTTCAAGATCGTCCCGGCGTATTTCGCGGACTATCAATTGAATGATGCGATGACCACCGAGGCGCGTTTTGCGCAGGTGAACCGCAAAGGCGCAGCGGATGTGCAGGACGACATTTGGAAGAAGGTCCAGGAATTGGGCATCCCGGCCAAAAAACAAGACATTGTGGTGATCACCGACCAAGGGTCAGTGAAGATCTCCGTGAGCTACACCGTTCCGGTCGATCTGGTGGTGACGCAGAAGGATTTGCAGTTCCACGACCAGGCCGACAACAAGGCGCTGTAGTTTTTCTGACGCGCCTGTATCCGTTACGACCCGCCGCTGCTTGTCTCACGCACAAATTTACGCCATCCGCCACGGTTCCAAACTTGCTTTGACGTCCCTTGCTCGGTCATGTTCGGGCACGCGGGGGCGACATTTGGTTCCCTCCGTCCATCATAACGTGTGACAATTTACGGCGTCTAAAGTAGAAGCGGCCACCACGTGGAGAATAAGTTGCGGATTCGCATTACCCCTGGCTTTTGGACGTCGCGCATTGGTTTGGCCATCCTCGGAAGCGTCCTGCTTCTGTTTATCGTTGGCACTTCCATCTTTGCCTACTACTACGTCAAGTTCGGGAAGCTGATCGACGAGCGGCTGACCGGGCAGATCTATCAGAACACTTCGCGGGTATTCAGCGCGCCGAGCCACATTTATACGGGAGAGAAGCTGACGGCGGCGGACCTGGCGACGTATCTGCGGCATGCCGGGTATCAGGATGCGGAGGTGGACGGGGCGCCGGGCATTTTGACGGTGAAAGGTTCGACGGTGGAGATTCGGCCGTCGAAGGATTCTTACTTTCACGGCGGGAACGCGCTGAAAGTGGATTTTTCAGGCGGCGGCGTTTCAAGAATTTCGCAATTGAACGACGGTATGACGCGGGATTTCGCGGATCTGGAGCCGGAGGTCATTACCAACCTGTTTGATGAGTCACGGGAGAAGCGGCGCATCGTGCGCTTCGAGGACCTGCCGAAGAACATGATCGACGCGGTATTGGCCGCGGAGGATAAGCGATTTTTTGAGCATGGCGGTTTGGATTTTGTGCGGGTGTTTGGCGCGGCGCTGGCGGACATGCGCCGGGGGCAGAAGGCGCAGGGCGCGAGCACCATTGATATGCAGGTGGCGCGAAGTTTCTTCTTCACCACCAAGCGGGAATGGCGGCGCAAGGTGAAAGAAGTGCTGATGGCGATCGAGATCAACGAGCGCTATTCGAAGCAGCAGATTTTTGAGTTGTACGCGAACGAAGTGTATTTGGGGAATCGCGGGAGTTTTGCGATTCGCGGGTTCGGTGAGGCGGCGGAAGCGTATTTCGGGAAGGACGTGCGGGATTTGACGCTGGGCGAGACGGCGTTTCTGGGCGGGATTATTCGCGCGCCGAATCGATATGCGTCGGCGGAGCGGCATCCGGATCGGGCGGAGGAATCGCGCGACCGGGTGCTGGCCCAGATGGTCGAAGACCATTACGTGACGCAGGAGCAGGCGGACGCGGCGAAGGCGCAGAAGCTGCATTTTGTGAATGGCGGATCGAGCAGCAGCTCGGCGCCGTATTTTGTGGATATGGTGAAGGATCACCTGCTCGAGCATTTCTCGGAGCAGGATCTGGAGAGCCAGAGTTTTCGGGTGTACACCACGCTTGACCCGCAGTTGCAACGCGCGGCGAATACCGCAGTGCAGATTGGCGGTGAGGCCATCGACAAGCTGCTGGCCAAGAAGTATGCGGCGTGGAAAAAAGCCAAGGGTGGCGAGACGCCTCCGCACGTGCAGATTGCACTGGTGGCGATGGACCCGCAGACCGGCGAGATTCGCGCGCTGATTGGCGGGCGGAACTACGGCGAGAGCCAGTTGAATCATGCGACGGCGCGGCGGCAGCCGGGGTCGGTGTTCAAGCCGTTCGTGTATGCGGCGGCGTTCGATGATGTGGTGCAGAACGTGCAGCCGACGGTGACGCCGGTGACGACGGTGGATGATGTGCCGACGACGTTCGATTTCGACGGCAAGGAATATACGCCGGACAATTACGGCGAGGAATTCTACGGGACCGTGACGGTGCGGGATGCGATGATCCATTCGCTGAACGTGGCCACGGTGAAAGTGGCGGAGATGATTGGCTACCGTCGAGTGGTGACGGTGGCGCGGCAAATGGGATTGGGCAACAACATTCAGGCGACGCCGGCGGTGGCGCTGGGCGCTTATGAAATGACGGCGATCGACGTGGCCGCGGGGTATACGGCGTTCGCGAATAATGGGACGCGGGCCGAGCCGCTTTTCCTGCGCAGCGTGATGGCGGCGGATGGCACGGTGGAGGAAACTTCGGGGCCGCGGACTCGGGTGGTTTTGGATCCGCGAGTGGCTTACCTGACTACCAGCATCATGAAGGACGTGATCAATCGCGGCACGGGCGTGACGGTACGGTCGATGGGATTCACGCCAATCGCGGCGGGGAAGACCGGAACTTCGCGGGACGGCTGGTTCGCCGGGTTCACTTCGAATTTGCTGTGCGTGGTGTGGGTGGGGTTTGACGACAACCGCGACCTGGGGCTTTCCGGGAGCCAATCGGCGGCGCCGATCTGGGCGGAATTCATGAAGCGGGCGACGACGCTGCCGGAGTACAAAAATTCGACGGACTTCCAGCAGCCGGATGGCGTGATACAGGAAATGATCGATCCACAGACCGGCCAACTGGCTTCGTCGGCTTGCCCGCAGTCCGTTCCGGAATATTTCATCGCCGGAAGCGAGCCGACCCAGGTGTGCGACGGCGGGCACGCGGGCGCGGGGCAGGGAACCTGGCTATCGCATTTGTTTGGAAAAGGCGGACCCACCAACCCTCCGCCACCGGGCACGATTCAGCCCAACCCGCCGCAAAACGCCTCGGGAACGAGCTCGGGAAATGGCCCGGCGAACGGGCAGGGAACCGACCCTAACGCCGAGGCCGAAGCCAAAAAGAAAAAGGGGCTTCTGGACAAGGTTTTTGGTATCTTCGGGTCAAGCAAGAAGCCTGCGGACTCACCAAAGCCACAACCGCAACCGTAGGCGCAAGCAAGCGCGGAAGGAGCAAGGCAATGGGTCGAACGACTCTTTTTGCCGTAATGCTGGCGTCAGTGCTGGTCACGATGCTGGTAGTTCCGATTAGTGCGCATCAACCTCCGGCAACAAACAATGGAAAATCGACGGGGTCGAACTATGGCTCGGTGCAGATTTCGCCTTCGGCGGCGCAGCAACGCGACCAGCTGGAGATGCGCGGCGACATTCTGATGGCGCGCAAGGAATTTCCAACGGCGATCACCGTGTACATGCAGATTTTGGCGTTCGATCCGAAGAATTCCGAAGTCATGAACAAGATCGGCGTGGCCTACCAGCAGATCGGCGACCTGGACCGCTCGGGGCGCTTTTACAAGAAGGCCATCAAGTTCAACAGCGGCTTCGCCAGCGCGGTGAACAATTACGGGACGGTGGAGTACGAGAAGAAGCACTACGGCAAATCGATCAGCCTGTACAAGAAGGCAATCGTGCTGCGTCCCGACATGCCGACGCTGTACAGCAATCTGGGCTACGCCTATTTTTGCAACAAGGAATATCCGGAGGCGCTGACCTCGTTTGAAAAAGCGCTGGCGCTGGACCCGACGGTATTCGAGCGCAAGGCCAACGGCGGGACGGTGGTGCAGCAGCGTTCGACGCCGGACCCGGGCTTGTTCTATTTTTTCGTGGCCAAGTCGTATGCGGAACGCGGGGATGCGGAACGCGCGGCGCACTACCTGAAGCTGGCGCGCGATGACGGCTATCCGGGATTGCTGACGGCGCAGACCGATGCGGCGTTCTCGAAAGTAATCAAGGACCCGATGGTGCAGGAAGTGCTGCACGTGGCTCCGGCGTACGCGACCAACGCGAAGAAGAGCAGCACGAACTAGATTCGCGCTTCAGGCGTTGCTTTGACCTGGGCGATTCGGTCGAGGCACAAGAAATCGCCGTTTGTCTGGGTACTTGCTATAATGCTGCGCAAGATGGCCCTTCGATCATTGCGCCTTTCGTGGTTTGCAGTGGGCGCAGCGATTCTTTCCTTCTTCATTCTTTCCGGTACGGCTAATACGCAAACGATGAGTGCGGTTTCGTCTGCTCCGGTTTCGGCCGCGAGCAATGTGGTGGAGTTGCGCATCGACGGCGAGATTGAACCGATTCTGGCGGATTACATCGTCCATGGCATCGACCGGGCGAACACCGAACACGCCAGCCTGATTCTGATCACGATTGATACGCCTGGCGGCCTCGATACGTCGATGCGGGCCATCATTCAGGCGATTTTGCGGTCGAACGTACCGGTGGTGACGTACGTCTCGCCTACCGGATCACGGGCGGCGTCGGCTGGGTTTTATATTTTGCTTTCGGCCGATGTGGCGGTGATGTCTCCGGGGACGGAGACCGGAGCAGCTTCGCCGATCATGGAAGTGGGCGGGCAGGTGGTGCAGATCGACGAGACGCTGCGCAAGAAAATCGTGAATGACGCGACTGGCTTATCTGCGCAGCTACAGCAGCAAACGCGGGCGCAATGTGGAACTGGCCATGACGGCGGTGACCGACGCGAAAGCGTTCAGCGATAAGGAAGCGCTGGACGGCAAGCTGATCGACATGGTGGCGTCTTCGAAAGAAGAGCTACTGGCGCACCTGAATGGGCGAACAATTACGCGGTTCGACGGGACTTCTACGACGCTGGCGTTGACGCACCCGGTGGTGAATTCCTACGAGATGTCCGGGCGGGAAAAATTTCTGAGCCGGATCGTGCAGCCCGACGCATTTTTCATTTTGCTGATTCTGGGCGTGCTCGGTTTGTACGTGGAGTTCACGCATCCGGGCGCGTTCGCTCCGGGCGTGATCGGCGGAATCGCGCTGGTGCTGGCGCTTTTCGCCATGCATTTGCTGCCGATTAATTTCGCGGGCGTGCTGCTGATCGTTTTGGCCATGGCGCTGTTTGTGCTGGAGGCGAAATTTCCGACGCATGGGGTGCTGGGTGTCGGAGGAGTGGTGGCGATGGTGCTGGGCGCGCTGTTCTTGGTTCGCTCGCCGTTGACCGGCAACGGCGTGAGCTTGTGGACGGCGCTGGCAGTGGTAATCCCGTTCGGGATTATCGTGATCATCCTGATGCGGCTGGTGCTGCGTTCGCGGACCTGGAAAGTTTCGACGGGCAAGGAAGAATTGATTGGGGAAGTGGGCGAAGTACGGGCGGCGATTGGCTCGGATCAGAACCCCGACGACATGGGGTCGGTTTTCGTGCACGGCGAATTGTGGCGGGCGGCGACGCGCCGCGGGTGAACGCATTCCGGAAGGCGCGCGGGTGCGAGTGAAACGCGTGATCGGGTTGACGCTCGAAGTGGAGCCGGTGGAATCGCGGTCGTAGCGAATTTTTTTGCGGGCGGGAATGTGCGGAGGCAGGTCGATGGATTTTTTAATGATTCTGTTTGGCGTCGGCGGTTCTTATATTTTTGTTCTGGCTGGTGAATTCCGTTTACGTGATCAAGGAATGGGAACGCGGCGTGGTGCTGCGGCTGGGACGCATGCAGCCGGAGCCGAAGGGCGCGGGCCTGCAGCTGGTATTTTTCCCGATCGATAAGCTGACGCGGATTTCGCTGCGGATTGAAACGCTGGATGTGCCGCCGCAGGACGTGATTACGCGGGACAACGTTTCGGTGAAGGTGAACGCGGTTTGCTATTTCCGCGTGGTGGACGCGAATCTGGCGCTTTCGCAGGTGCAGAATTATCTTTATGCGACTTCGCAGCTGGCGCAGACCACGCTGCGCAGCCTGGTGGGGCAGTTCGAGCTGGACTCGATTCTTCGGAGCGCGAAAAGGTTAACTCCAAGCTGCAACAAATCCTTGACCAGGATACCGAGCCTTGGGGTATCAAGGTAACCAAGGTTGAGGTCAAACAAGTCGACATTCCGGAGAATATGCAGCGCGCGATCGCCAGGCAGGCGGAGGCGGAACGCGAGCGCCGGGCCAAAATTATTCATGCTGAGGGTGAATTCGAAGCCTCGGCCAAGCTGGCGGAAGCCGCCGGAGTTCTGGAGAAAGCAGCCGGCCGCGATTCAGCTGCGGTATTTGCAGACGCTGACGGAAATCGGAGTGGAGAAAAACACCACGATTGTTTTTCCGCTGCCGATTGACATGATTTCGCAGTGGGTGCAAGCAGTTGGGAGAAGAAGTAGGAAGCGATGGCGGGGAACGGAAAACGCGGAGGCGGTGGCGACCGGGTACTCGAGAGCCGGCATCTGGTCGGGTTGTTTCTCGGGGTGGTGCTGCTGTGCGGCGTTTTTTTTACGCTCGGATATGTGATGGGGCGGACGCAGTTTAGCGGCGCGGTGAAAGCTGACAACAATTCCAGCGGCCCGAAGCTTCCGACGCTGAGTCC
>CAWIEL010000028.1:0-46634 GCA_963835025.1 uncultured Acidobacteriota bacterium | reverse complement strand
GCTCACAGGGTGCACCATAAGTTTTGGCACTTCACACTGACCTGACGCGTAAGCGAGAGTGTGGCCGTAACGCCTTCGGGAGACGTTGCAATGCTCTCCCAAAGCGTCAGGCCCACACCCTCGCTCACGCGTCGGGTCAGTGTGAGTGCATTGGGATCGCCGGAATCGGTTCGGCACCCACGGTCACGGCTGCCGTTGACAGCGTGTACCGATGCCGCTAAATAACACAGATCGAATCGGCCTCGTAGCCAAGTGGTAAGGCAACGGTTTGCAAAACCGTCATTCCCCGGTTCGAATCCGGGCGAGGCCTGATTTTTTTCCAATTCTGATCCCGAACCTCGAGCTCGCTTTGACGTTTCAGGCTATCTGGTCGTTCGCGAGCTTGCCATTCTCTCCCAGTCTGCCTAATTCATACAGCCGACACCCAAAAGAACCGCCCCGCCGGTGCCGGAGAGCAACCCGTCTCAACCGTCATACCGATTCACGGACACCCGGACGTCAGCCATATGATTCACGTACAGAATTTGACCAAATACTAGGGGATTATCCCGCCGTCCGCGACGTCACTTTCGACGTCCTGAGGGGGCAGATCGTCGGATTTCTCGGGCCGAACGGGGCCGGGAAATCGACGACCATGTGGCCGCATCCCTGGCCGGCTATATAACCGCCACTTCGGGCCAGGCCACGATCGACGGCAAGGACGTCTTCTGGGACCCCATCCAAGCACGCCGACGCATTGGCTACATGCCGGAGAGCTGCCGCTCTATACGGAGATGGCATCGACGAGTACCTGCGCTTTTGGGGCGGATTGAAGAACATCGGCGGCCGGGACGCCGGACGCGGATCGACTACGTGCTGGAACGCTGTTGGCTGAAGGACGTTCGCCGGGACTGATCGGCACGCTGTCGAAAGGCTATCGCCAGCGCGTAGGCCTCGCCGATTCGCTCCTGGCCAATCCGACGGTCCTCATCCTCGACGAGCCGACGGCCGGCCTGGTTGTGGCCTGTTGCTTCGTTCGACTACGTATTGCTGGAAGTTGGAGGCTGATCTGCATTTGATGCAGGTATTGGATGCTTTTATTTTTTATAAATTTGAATTTCAGCGATATTTTCAGTACCTGATAGCATTTGAGTGTCTTGGGAGAACAAAACCAATGCATTTTACTAATAACGCAGAACAAACTCGACGATCTGCAATCCGAGTTGGCCGCCGCCTCGGCCAGTCGCGACGCTCAGCACGAAGGATGTACCCGGCTGAAAGTCGAACAGGCACGCCTGAACGAAGAGTTGACCAGTGTGGTGAAGCGGGAAACGGCAGCAATTCAAAAATCGCACGATGCCGAAACGGCGCTGGAACGAGCGGAACAGGAACACGCGTCGACTTTGGCTGATTTGAGACTGGCGCTGCGTCGGGTTGATGCGTTGTCGCAGGTTTGACAAATATTGATTTCTTGTTTTACTATTAATTATTTCTTTTCCTCAGGCCCTCAACGACGACCTACTCAGTTTGCCGCACCAATCAGCGAAGACGGAGAAGGCGATAATGATAATGACGAGGAGGAAGATGGCATCGATGATTCGATGCGGACAATAAACAGGTACTGCGTACAAACACGTGTCAGTAATTGACGCGCACATGTTCACAGTGGTAACCTAACGAATACAACTTCACCCACCGATAGCCAAGATGCTACCGGTCGCGGTACGCATAGCGCATCGCGTAGTCGAGAACAGACGGTCGATAGAACCGAGTCGGGTAGGTGTTTCATTTTTGCAATTTAGATGTTTCTATTCTTCTATTTTTATATCGAATAAAATCATGATAATTTTAGATTTTACTTGTATTTTCTGCCCGAAATTTCCTATCGCGAAGCCGCCGAGCTGGCCTATTTTGGCGCAAAAGTTCTGCACCCGAAAACTTTGCGCGCGGTGGTCGCGGCGGAAATTCCGGTGTGGATTCGAAATACCTTCGAGCCCAAAATCCCGGCACCAAGATTACTCTGCAGGGAAGCGGCGCCACGGTCGGAGTCAAAGCGCTTACCGCCATCAAAGACGTTTCGCTGATCGCTGTGGGTGGACCCGGAATCGTCGGCTTGCCGGATGTGGTCGGCCGCACCTTCTCGACCACGGCCAGCGTCCGCGCCAACGTCCTGCTGATTTCGCAGTCGTCTTCGCAGAATGATATTTGCTTTATCGTCGCTTCGACCGACGCTAAACGGACCGTCGAAGCGTTGCGTCAGCAATTTGCGCAGGATCTGGCGCATCACAAGGTCGAACACGTCACCCTGGATCCGAATATCGCCATCGTCGCGGTGGTCGGCGAAAATATGCGCGGCGCCGTCGGCGTGGCCGGCCGCACCTTCAGCGCGCTCGGGCGCGAAGAAGTGAACATCATCGCCATCGCCCAAGGATCTTCCGAATCCAACATTTCGTTCGTGGTCGCCAGCCAGCATATGACCAAAGCGCTGGCCGCGGTTCACCGCGAATTTTCTCTCGATATGCGCGGCGCGGCCGAATCCGCTCCTGTAGCAAAATGAGCGTCCCGCAAAAATCAGCGCCGCAGTCACGGACAAATACAGCGGTTCAAAAGTGTATTTCGCCAGAATGCGGAGCCGAATTCGGCCTGAACGAGCAGGCTTACGTCTGCCGAAAATGTGGCGGCCCGCTCGAAATCGATTGCGGCTTCCAAACAATTTCTGATCCGAAGGCGCTCCTCAGCAGCTGGCAAACGCGCGCAACCTCCCGCGACGACCGCGACCGTAGCGGAGTATGGCGCTACCGCGAAATCCTCCCGTTCGATTCCAACGCGCCGTTCGTCACGCTCTACGAAGGGAACACTCCGCTTTACGACGCCCCTAAGTGCGCGAAATATACCGGCCTCGCTGCACTCGAGCTGAAGCACCAAGGCTGCAACCCAACCGGATCATTCAAAGACACCGGCATGACCGCCGCCGTAACTCAAGGCGCAATTCTCGGCACCCGCGCTTTGGTTTGTGCCAGCACCGGCAATACCGCCGCCAGCCTGGCGGCCTACGCGGCCCGCGCGAACCTGCGCAGCGTGGTCCTGCTGCCCGAGGGCCAAATTAGCCCCGCGAAGCTGGCCCAGATCATGGACTACGGCGCCCGCATTCTCGAAGTCGCCGGCAATTTTGACGACTGCATGCGCCTCACCCAGGAACTCGCGGACGTTCCTTGGATTTACATCGCCAATTCCATCAACCCATTTCGCATCGAAGGCCAAAAAACCGTCGCCTACGAGCTAATGATGCAGCGCGACTGGAACATTCCCGATCACGTTGTCGTCCCTGGCGGAAACATGGGCAATAGCTCGGCGCTCGGCAAAGGTTTCGATGAAATGAAGCGCATGGGATTGATCTCGCGAGTGCCGAAGCTCAGCATCATCCAGGCGGATGGCGCGGCGCCGTTGGCGCAGCTATTTTCCAAGATGGGGAAGTCAGCTGCAGAAAATCCGGCGGCGCAGTTTGAAATCGAAAACATAGCGAGCCCCCGAACTCTGGCGACCGCCATTAGAATTGGCGCTCCGGTTTCTTGGAAGAAAGCACTTCGCGCGGTAGTGCAATCGGGCGGCAGCATTATTTCGGTGAGCGAAGGCGAACTCGCCGATGCCAAAGCGGTGATTGGACTCGAAGGCATTGGATGCGAGCCGGCCTCGGCCGCAACCGTCGCTGGAATCAAGAAGCTGGCAGCGTCCGGCGCGATCGGCCGGAACGAATCCGTCGTCGCGATTCTCACCGGCCACGTGCTGAAAGATCCCGATTACGTCAGCCGCTATCATCGCGGCAGCTTGAGCCTCGCACGCGACACGAAATCCGGCCGCGCGGGGGAAGGACCCGAACCAATTACCGGCTCGTTCCCCAATGAACCTATTCGAGTTGCCGCCACGAAAGACGCGATCGTCCAAATCTTGCAGCGCGATTGAGGTTCGGTCGACGCCGCGAAAAAACGAAAATCATGGCACCCGCACATCGCGCGTCATTTGAAGTCAGCGTCCCCGCCTCCACCGCCAATCTCGGGCCGGGATTCGATTGCCTCGGGTTGGCCCTCGACCTACACCTCACCGCGCGCGCGACCGTTCTCAGCGCGGGAACGCATCACAGCTCCGCGCGAACCCGCGGCGTCGCAGGCAGCGCCGACCTGCCGTCGAATCCTCACGAAAATCTGATCCTGCGCGCCATGGCTCACGCGGCAAAGCACGAAGGTCTGACGCTGCCTCCGGTGCGCCTCGCCGTAAAAAATGACATTCCCATCGCGGGCGGATTGGGCAGCAGCGCCGCCGCGATCGTGGCCGGCATCGCGCTCGGCTACGCCGTCGCTGGAAAAGCGCTGACCGAGGGCGCCGCGTTGCGCTGCGCCGCTGAACTCGAAAGCCACGTCGATAACGTAGGCGCAGCACTGCTCGGGCAGTTGGTCGTCTCGCTGGTGCGCGCCGACGGCAGCGTGATTGCGTTACGCAAGAAATGGCCGGCGGAGATTCGAATCGTGGCAATCACTCCAGAAGTTTCACTGAAAACGGATTCATCGCGCGCGGCTCTTCCGAAATCCGTCTCTCATGCGGACGCGGTATTCAACGAACAACGCTCCGCGCTGTTCATTGCGGCGTTAGACGCGGGCCGGTACGATCTGCTGGCCGACGCAATGCAGGACCGGCTGCATCAACCCTATCGCCAGGACCTTATTCCAGGTCTCGCCGAAATTCTTACGGCGCCACGAGTTCCCGGCATGCTGGCAGTCGCGCTTAGTGGCTCTGGCCCCACCGTCATCGCGCTGGCCACCGAACGCTGCGATGAAATCGGCGCAAGTATCGCCGCGCGATTTCAACAAAAAGGATTGAAAGCCGCGATTCGCAATCTCGCCGCAGCTCCGCATGGAATGCGCCTCAGCGAAAGATTCAAATCAGAAGAGTAGTCGTCCCGCCAAAACTAGCGCAGTCTGCTCCGCAGCAGAATCCCCGCGAGCCCCGCGCCAAGCATGAGCAAAGCGGAAGGTTCGGGTGCCGGAACCGGAGGCGCTCCCGGCGGCGTGCCCGAAGACCCGCCACCTGGTGGCGGCCCTGAAGGCCCTCCTGGCGAGCCGGGCGAAGTCGGAGTTCCCGGCGTTGAGCGGCCGCCCAAGCCCACCGGAATATATGGCGGAAGAGGCAGAAAAATTCCACCCGCCGGCCCTGAGGCGGTTGTCGGGATTGGCGGAACAGAGGCAATTTCTGTCAGAGGCGCGGGTGTGACCGGCAATTCTGCAGGGGCGGCGATGGTGGCGAGAGCCGTTTCACCCGCCGGCAATTCCATCGCCTCCGGTGCGACTTCGCCTTTGGCAACCGGTGCGACCGGGACCGCCGAAAGACGGTTTCCGCAACGGGTTCGCGCCATGCGGGATCCGTCGCTGAGAACTGTTTCACCCGCTGGAATGGTCAGTGCGTTCTTGGTCCAGAAAATTTGGTTTCCGATCCGGTAGGAAACGTAGAAAGCCTGTGGCGCTTTCAGCCGCTCGACCCGCGTGCTCGCGACCACGAAGTCCGCATAATGTGCCCGCACCGTCGAATCGTTGGCGATGGCGTTGCGAAGTTCGCCCACGCTGCTGGCCCCGCCGGGAATGACGGAATACGGATAGAAATTCGGCTTAGAAGAGGAATCGGCGCTGCTCGATTCGAATTGAAAGGAGGGCGTTTCGAGCCCGAAGGACGATGCCTGCGCGCTCGATGCGATCGAGTGGGATGCGGGCCGAACCTGAGCTGGCAAGACCAGCGAAGACACCACTACGGCCTCGACCAGCAGAAGCGTTATCGCCGCCAAGCGGCCGCGATCCAACCCTGCGGCCAAGCTCCCCCAAGAAAATCGAACCTTCCCCATTGCCCCTTTACTTGCTGGCGAACCCCTTCGCCAGCCCCTGCCCCACTCAAGCTATCGCACGAGATGCGCCAAAAGGACACGCTTTGGCAAATCGCCACGCGAAGCGTCGAAACGCGTCGCAAGTTGATGAAATGAAAACAATTCGCCCGAGCGGGACAGTAGTCGAGGGACGCGAGGCAATAATCCGAAAAGTGGCGACGCGGGAATTAGTTTTCCAGCAAGTGGTACTTCTTCTACCGACTTGCAGCGCACGAAGTCGGCAGACCTACTCTTCTTTGAATGTCACTTAAATGCGAGCTGCGTTTCCCTGCGCCCCGCGTGGGCTTCCTGCTTGCACCTTGCTGGTCTTCCACACCGCGAAACCCAGGCCCACGAAAGGCCCGAGCAGAACCACCAGAAAAGCCACGAGGAATAGTACGAGAAACGACAGAACGATCACGATTGCTGGCATCGAACGTTCCTTAACTTCGTAAGTACGAGCTCCGTTGAGGTCCGGAGCCTTTGGAATTTCTTGAAGCTGGCCTTACCGAATTGAACCCGGAATAGCGCCGAAAGTTGCGGCTTGTTTTAGCACGGGCTTCCTGGTTCAACTATCAGACGCTCGCCGCAGACCAAGGGTTTCTAACTATTTTCGGCCAATTTGGCTGGTGATCGCACGAACCTGCGAAGGACGCCCAGGCTGCGATATACTTTGCATCAGAATTTTGTTGAATCCGCAAAGTTGCCGCAGCCGTCTATTCTATGAACTGAAGTTCTACATAGAACTCCCTTACGAACGCACCATTCTTCCTCATGCGAAGTGCGAGTTTCGTAGGCCGAGTAATTCCGGGAGCAGTTATCGATGTGGATTGTAAGACTAGCGCTCAATCGACCTTATACCTTTGTGGTGATGTCGATTCTGCTGCTGATTCTTGGGCCAGTTTCGATTCTCCGTACTCCAACTGATATTTTTCCCAACATCGATATTCCGGTAATCAGCGTCATCTGGAATTACACCGGCTTGTCTCCGGAAGAAATGTCGAACCGCATCATCTTCCAGTACGAACGCGTGTTGACCACCACGGTTAACGACATCGAACACACCGAATCGCAATCCTTAAACGGCATCGGCATCGTAAAGATTTTCTTTCACCCCGGCGTGCAGATTGGAAACGCCGTGGCCCAGGTTACCGCCATCTCCCAGACCCTGCTGCGCACTTTGCCGGCCGGCACCACTCCGCCTCTGGTCATTCAGTACAACGCGTCCAGCGTTCCAATTTTGCAATTGGCACTCTCCGGACAGGGACTCTCCGAAACGCAATTGGGAGACATCGGCCTGAACTTTGTCCGTACCGGCCTGGTCAGCGTTCCGGGCGCCGCCATTCCGTATCCCTACGGAGGCAAGCAGCGCCAAGTTCAGGTCGACCTCGACACCAACGCACTGCAGGCGAAAGGCCTTTCACCTTTGGACGTGGTGAATGCGATCGGCGTACAGAACCTGATTCTTCCGGCCGGCACCGCGAAAATCGGCCAGTACGAATATGAAGTCGAAATGAACGGCGCTCCGGCCACCGTTGCGGAACTGAACAACCTGCCGATTAAGGACGTCGGCACCACTACCATCTACATCCACGATGTAGCCAACGTCCGCGACGGTTTTCCGCCGCAAACCAACATCGTGCGGGTCAATGGCCAGCGATCGTCGTTGATGACGATTCTAAAGGCCGGCGACGTCTCGACCCTCGACATTATTTCTAGCGTGAAAGGACTGCTGCCGAGCATCAAGGCCGGCTTGCCACCAGCGTTGAAAATTGATCCGCTCTCCGACCAGTCGATTTTCGTGAAAGCCTCGATTGAGGGAGTCATCCGCGAAGGTTTGATCGCCGCCTGCCTCACGGGATTCATGATCCTGGTCTTCTTGGGCAGCTGGCGCAGCACGCTGATCATTGCGGTCTCCATCCCGCTCTCGATTCTTACTTCGATCATCGTCATGAGCGCCCTCGGTGAAACCATCAACATCATGACCCTCGGCGGCCTCGCGCTCGCCGTCGGCATTCTGGTAGACGACGCCACCGTCGAAATCGAGAACATCAACCGCAACATCGATCAGGGCAAGGAAATCGTTCAGGCCATTCTCGATGGCGCCTCGCAGATCGCAGTCCCCGCGTTGGTTTCGACTCTGGCGATTTGTATTGTGTTCGTCCCCATGTTTTTCCTGAGCGGCGTCGCGCGTTACCTCTTCGTTCCGCTGGCCGAAGCCGTTTCTTTCGCCATGCTGGCTTCTTATTTGTTGTCACGAACTATCGTTCCCACCATGGCCCGCTACCTTCTTGCCGATAAAACCATGGAAGAGGAAGAGGCCGCGGAAAAGAAACCGCACATCTTCGCCCGCATGCAGCAGAAGTTTGAGCACGGCTTCGAAAAACTTCGTGATCGCTATCACGGCGTCCTGGAAGTCTGCATCCGCCACAACCGGCTCTTCGCCATCTGCTTCCTGGGAGTTTGCATCCTGTCTTTCGCGCTGCTGCCGTTACTGGGGCAAGACTTTTTCCCCGCAGTCGATACCGGAGAGTTCAAACTGCACATGCGCGCCCCCACCGGCACCCGCATCGAAGAAACCGCCGCGCTCTGCGATCACGTGGAAGACGCCATGCGCGAGGAAATCCCGCAGAAAGAGCTGAAGTCGATCATCGACAACATCGGCTTGCCCTATAGCGGTATCAACCTTTCTTACAGCAACTCCGCGCCAGTCGGCCCCGGCGACGCCGATATTCTGGTAGCCCTGACCAAAGACCATCGCCCCACTGCCGAATATCAGCACGACCTGCGCCTGAAACTGAACCGCGAATTTCCGGGCGTGACCTTTTATTTCCTGCCCGCCGACATCGTCAGCCAGATCTTGAATTTCGGCTTACCGGCTCCCATCGACGTGCAGGTCGTCGGCCGCGATATACAAGGCAATCGCGCCTTCGCCGACAATTTGCTGAATAAGCTGAAATTCGTTCCCGGCATCGTCGACCTGCGCATTCAGCAGACCTTTGACCAGCCCAAGCTGCACATCGAAGTCGACCGAACCAAAGCCCAGCAGATCGGCTACACCGCGCGTGACGTCGCCCAAAACGTACTAATCTCGCTCAGCGGCAGCTTCCAGACCGCGCCCACCTACTGGCTCGATACCAAAACCGGCGTCAGCTACAACATCGCCGCGCAAACTCCCCAGTACCGCGTCGATTCGCTGCAGGACCTCGAAAACATTCCGATCACCGGCTCGGGCACCAAACAGAACTCGATCATGGCCAGCGTCGCTACCGTCAGCCGCGGTTCGGAACCGTCGGTGGTGACCCACTACGACATCAAGCCGGTCATCGATATTTTCGGCGCGGTCCAAGGCCGTGATTTGGGCGGCTTGGCGCGCGATATTACTCCCATCATTAACGACAGCAAGAAGGGCTTGCCACGAGGCTCGCAGCTCATCGTCCGCGGACAAATTCTCACCATGAATTCTTCGTTCTCCGGCCTGTTGTGGGGTTTGGCCTTTTCGATCGTGCTGGTTTATTTGCTCATCGTCGTCAATTTCCAATCCTGGCTCGATCCGTTCATCATTTTGATGGCGCTGCCCGGCGCGCTGGCTGGCATCGTCTGGTTCCTGTTCATCACCCACACCACCGTCAGCGTCCCGGCACTCACCGGTGCCATCATGTGCATGGGCGTCGCCACCGCGAACAGCATCCTGGTCGTCAGCTTTTCAAAAGAGCGCCTCGAAGAAGGGAAGACCGCGACCGAGGCGGCACTCGAATCCGGTTTTACGCGCTTTCGTCCGGTGTTGATGACCGCGCTGGCCATGATTATCGGTATGTTGCCGATGGCCACCGGTTTCGGCGAAGGCGGCGAGCAGAACGCGCCGCTCGGCCGTGCGGTGATCGGCGGCCTGAGTTTTGCCACCTTCGCCACTTTGTTTTTCGTTCCGGTGGTGTTCAGCCTGATTCACGGCGCGCGCGAAAAATCGAAAACCGCTGAGGCCAGCTAGCCCGGCCATTCAGCAAGAATAAAGCAGGCTCCAGCACGGAGGCATGAGGTAGCAATGACCGAATCGACTCAGAATCAACCAGCTCACTCCGGTCGCCAACGGCCGGAAGGCACGCCGCCCCCGCCGAAGTCCGGCCGCGGCTTTCTATTTCTCCTCGTCGTCATCCTCGTCGTCGTTATCGTGGTCGTCGCCGGCGTGGTCCCGCGCATGCGCGCCAAGGCGGCGCTGAAAGAAGAAACCGACAAATCCGCCGTGCCTTCGGTCGACGTGATTCAGCCCAAGCAGGGCGCGCCGCACCAGGAGATTGTGCTGCCCGGAAATATTCAGGCCTTCACCGACGCCCCAATCTACGCCCGCACCAACGGCTACCTGAAAAAATGGTATGTAGACATCGGCGCTCGCGTAAAAGCCGGACAACTGCTCGCCGAAATCGATACCCCGGAAGTCGACCAGCAATTGCAATCGGCCCGCGCGGATCTGGATACCGCGAAAGCCAACAGCAACCTTTCTCAGATCACCGCCAAGCGCTACGAAGATCTGAAGAACACCGACTCCGTTTCGAAGCAGGACGTCGACAACGCCAACGGCGACTATGCCGCCAAAAAAGCCACCGAGAATTCCTCGGCGGCCAACGTCAAGCGCCTGGAAGACACCAAAGGTTTTCAGAATATCTACGCGCCTTTCGACGGCGTGATCACCGCTCGCGACACCGACATCGGCCAGTTGATCGACTCCGGATCAAGTTCGACGCAAAAGGAACTGTTCCACATTGCCGCCATCCACACCCTGCGCGTTTTTATCAACGTCCCTCAGCAATATTCCATCGCCGCCAAACCCGGCCTGACCGCGGACCTAACTCTGGGCGAATATCCCGGCCGCCGCTTCCAGGGCACTCTGGTGCGCACTTCGAATTCGATCGACCTCGCCTCTCGTACGCTGCTGGTTGAAGTCGATGTCAACAATTCCACCGGCGAGCTGCTGCCCGGCGCCTACACCGAAGTGCACTTGAAGCTGCCCAACGACGTGCCTAGCTATATTCTTCCGGTGAGCTCTCTGATTTTCCGCTCGCAAGGGCTGCAGGTCGCCACCGTCGATTCCCAAAATCAGACCAAGCTGGTGGCCATTACGCTCGGCCGCGATTTTGGCTCTGAAGTTGAAGTCCTTTCCGGCATCGACGCGAACAGCAGGGTCATTACCAATCCGCCGGACTCGGTCATCGACGGCGAAAAAGTGAATCCGACCACGCCGAAAAATGGGCAGCAGAATGCGCAGCAGCAAGCCGATCAGACTCACAAGCAAACCCAAGGAGGGCCCAGCAGTGAATCGCGCCCTTCGCAATAGCATGAAACAGAAAGCCGCCACGGCTTATTCACCGATGTCGCGCATGCTCGCGCTAGCCTCGTCCGCCGTCATTCTGGCCGCGGGCTGCACGGCGGGCCCCAACTACGTCAAGCCCAAGGCCGAGGTGCCCACCACGTTCGTGGAAACTCCGCCCAATTGGAAACAAGCCGAACCCAGCGACGCCATCGCCAAAGGGAAGTGGTGGGAAATTTATCAAGACCAGCAGCTCAACGATCTCGAAGCGCAGGTCGACGTTTCCAACCAATCGTTAAAAGCGGCGCAGGCGCAGTTTGCCGAAGCGCGCGCGGCGCTAAAGGTCACCCGCTCGCTGAAATACCCGACCGTCGGCACCGATCCATCCGCCGCGCACGATCGCGTTTCCGCCAATCGTCCCCTGTTTAATTCGCAGGTCGCCAAGCAGGATTACAACGATTTCGTTTTGCCTTTGGACGTTTCCTACGAAGTCGATCTGTGGGGCCGAGTCCGCCGGCTGGTCGAATCCAGCCGTTCCGAAGCGCAGGCCAGCGCCGCCGATCTCGCCAACGTTAGCCTTAGCCTGCACGCCGAGCTGGCCACCGATTATTTTCAGTTGCGTGGTCTCGACGCCGAGAAACAGCTGCTCGACGTAACCGTCCAGTCCTACGAAAAAGCTTTGCAGCTGACCCAAAACCGTTTTCAGGGCGGCCTCACCTCCGCCGTCGACGTAGCTCAGGCGCAGACCATTCTCGAAACCACGCGCGCCCAGGCCGTCGATGTCGGCGTGCAACGCTCCGCCTACCAGCACGCCATCGCGGTTCTGATCGGCAAGCCCGCGTCGGTATTCGCGCTTCCAGCTCTGCCGCTCGATGCGCAGCCGCCGGCCATCCCGACGGGAATGCCTTCGGACTTACTCGAACGTCGTCCGGATATTTCGGCCGCCGAGCGCCGGGTGCAGGAACAAAACGCGCAGATCGGCGTGGCCAAGGCCGCCTACTACCCGCTGGTGACGCTCAGCGGCTCCGGCGGTTTTGAAAGCACCGTTTTCACCACGCTCATTCAAGGGCCTTCCGGGCTCTATGCTCTTGGCGGACAAGCCGCGCAAACTCTCTTCGACGGCGGGAAGCGCAAAGGAAATTTGGAGCAGGCCCAGGCGACCTACGAACAGTCGGTCGACCAATATCGCGCCACCATCCTGGTCGCGTTCCAGGAAGTCGAAGACAATCTCGCCGCTCTGCGCATCCTGGAAGACGAGGCCAACACCCAGGCCCGCGCCGTGGCCGCTGCAGAACATTCGCTCTCGCTCTCGCAAACACGCTATCGCGGTGGCGTCACCAATTATCTCGAAGTCACTACCGCGGAAAGCGCTGCGCTTTCCGACGAAGTGACCGCCGTGAATCTGCTCACCCGGCGCATGGCCGCCAGCGTATTGCTCATCAAAGCGCTCGGCGGCGGCTGGACCGTCACCCAAATTCCTCACGTCTAGGCGCGCAAATTCGCATGACGCGGATTGAATCGTCCAGGGCCTGCGCCCAAACGCTGGTCTACTCTCCGCGCCTGTGGTAAAGATGTGCGTTCACGACCCAGCGAATTCGCATCATAATCAGTGACCGGAGAGAGTTTGACTCGCCGTAAACCCAAAAGCCTGACCGTTACTCTGCGCGACGTGGCCCTCGAAAGCGGCGTCTCTCCCGCCACTGTCTCCATCGTCTTGAACAACGCGCCGCTCTCGCGCTACATCCCGCCTTCCACCAAAGACCGCATCGAAAAAGCCGCCAAAAAACTTTCTTACCGGCCCAAAGTTGTTTCGCGTTACCTCAGCGCAAAACGCAATCGGACCGTCGGCGTAATGGTTTTCGACATCACCGATCCGTTCTGCACCCTGATTCTGCGCGGCATCGAAAACTCGCTGTACCAAGCTTCGTATCTACCAATTCTCACCGACGTGCACAACCAGCGCGGCCGCTTCGAACGCTATCTCGAAATGTTGCTGGCTCGCCCGGTCGAAGGCCTGATCTTCGTCGCCAACTGGCTGTTCGTCGATATCGACCTGATCGCTGACCTCGAAAAACGAAATATTCCCGCGGTCATGATCGGCCGCGCCCTCGGCTCCGGAGCCATCAGCTCGGTGATGGTCGATAACGAAGCCGGCGCCCATCTGGCCATCGAACATCTCTATTCTCTGGGCCATCGCAAAATCGCCTTCATTCGTGGACCCAAAATGCTCTCCGATAGCTCGCCTCGCTGGCGCGGCGTGCGCTCCTTCGCTCGTTCCGTGGGACTCGAAATTGATCCCACGCTGATTCTGGACCTGCCCGATTCGCTCGATATCAATTCCGGCTACGAAGGTGGATTCCGCCTGACCGATGAGCTCCTCAAGCACAAAAAGAAATTCACCGCGATCATGGCCTTTGACGACATGACTGCTTTCGGCGCCATCCGCGCCCTGGCCCGCGCCGGAATAAAAGTTCCCGAGGATTGCTCGGTAATCGGTTTCGACGATGTCATCCCGGCAGGACTCTCCGTGCCGTCCGTGACCACCATTCGCCAGCCCATGGAAGCACTGGGCAGTGCGGCCGTCGGAATCGTTATGGAAAGCATCAATGCCAGCATCGAAGAGCGCGAATCGTTGGCCGTTCATCGCCTGCTGGCCCCGGAGCTGGTCGTGCGCGAGTCGACTCGCGCCCTTTGAAGCTCAGCGGTAGGCGCCATCAGAATCCAGCCCGCAGGGGTGGTAGAGGTTAGCCGGTCCGTAAGGGCCGGGAACAAAAGCTAAAAGCGGGCCAAAGCGCCGGAGGTGCGGCATGCCGCTTCGGGTGCCTCGACCCCTAGCCACGCATGCGCTATTTGTCTTTTCGGCTTGACATGGCCATCCGGGCGTAAATAATACTCACGTTTAATAAAATTTAATAAACAGAGCTTCTGGAGGCTCGAGTCGTTCGTTTTGCATTTTTCTGATCTTCGAGCAGGAGGGTTATTGACCATGCAGTCGAAATCGTTCGCAAAAGGCCTGTCGCCTCGGTTCGCCACGCTTGTCGACGCGCTCGCCCTGGCTGCTCTCACGCTGGCCCTGATGCCTCTGGCTCTTCGTGCCGCTGATGAAAATCATAGCCAGAAAGTTCCGCTGCACACCGGCTGGGCGCTCGAATCCGGTTGTAAAGTTTCAGCGAGTGGCGAAGAACTTTCCAAGCCCGGCTTCAAGACCGAAGGCTGGCACTCCACCGACGTCCCCTCGACCGTAGTCGCCGGCTTGGTTGCCGACAAAACTTACCCCGATCCCTACTACGCTAAAAACCTCCGCGATATTCCCGGCACCACCTACCCCATCGGCAAGAATTTTTCGCTGCTGCCGATGGCCAAAGACAGCCCGTTCCGCTGCTCCTGGTGGTATCGCACCGAATTCGCGCTGGCACCCAATTTCGAAGGACGCCACGTCTGGCTCTACTTTGGCGGGATCAACAATCGCGCGAACATCTGGCTCAACGGCCACCAAATCGCCGCATCCAAAGATGTCGCCGGCGCCTACCAAACTTACGAATACGACGTCTCGCGTTATGTGAATCGCAGTGGGCCAAACGCCCTGGCGGTAGAAACCATCGCCCAAACCGAAAAAGATCTCGGCATCAATTGGGTCGATTGGAATCCCGCGCCTCCGGACAAGGACATGGGCCTCTGGCGCGAAGTGTATCTGCAGGACAGCGGCTCGGTGGCGATTCGCTACCCGCAAGTCATCACTCATTTTCCCTCAGCCGCGCTCGACCAAGCCAATCTCACGGTCGAAGCCGAGCTTCACAACGCCGCCGACGCACAAATAAGCGGCGTCCTCGACGGCCGCATCGGCGAAATCAAATTCAACCAGACCTACATCCTGAAACCGCACGAAGTTCGGACGGTGCGCTTCACTCCCGAAGAATTTCCTCAGCTGCAGCTGAAGAATCCGAAGATTTGGTGGCCCTACCACATGGGCGATCAGAATCTGCAGCAGCTGGCCCTGCGATTTAAAGTCGGCAACGAAGAAACCGACGCGCAGAACTTGAGCTTCGGCATTCGCGAAGTCACTTCCGAATTGAACGCAACCGGCGCGCGTCAGTTCTACGTCAACGGCAAAAAGATTCTGATCCGCGGCGGCGGCTGGTCTCCGGATATGCTGCTGCGTCAGGACATGAATCGCCTGCTCACCGAATTCAGCTACGTACGCGACATGAATCTCAATACCATCCGCCTCGAAGGCAAGCTCGAAACCGACGACTTCTACAACCTCGCCGACCAGCAGGGCGTACTGATCATGGCCGGCTGGTGCTGCTGCGATCACTGGGAATTGTGGAAGCAGTGGCAGCCCGGCGATTTGGAAATCGCTACGGCTTCGCTACGCTCGCAAATCTTGCGTATGCGCAGCCACCCCAGCATGCTGATGTGGCTCAATGGCAGCGACATGCCTCCGCCGGCCAACGTCGAAACTGCTTACATCAAAGTTTTGAAGGATAACGACTGGCCGAATCCGTTTATCTCCTCGGCATCGCAGGCGCCCACCACCGTCAGCGGAAAGTCCGGCGTGAAAATGACCGGCCCCTACGATTACGTCCCGCCCGGCTACTGGATGATCGACACCAGCAAATACGGCGGCGCGTTCGGCTTCAATACTGAAACCGGCCCCGGCCCCGCCGTGCCAGTGGAAAGCTGCCTGCGCAGATTTCTTCCCGCGGATCATCTCTGGCCGCAGGACGCCGTCTGGAATTTCCACGCCGGCTCCGAAGGCTTCAAAGATCTCAGCCACTTCAATTCCGCGATGGATGCGATCTACGGCTCACCCAAAAATCTGGACGACTACGAATTGAAATCGCAAGCCATGGCCTACGATGGCGAACGCGCCATGTTCGAAGCCTATTCCCGCAACAAATACACCACCGCCACTGGCGTCATTCAGTGGATGCTCAATAACGCTTGGCCCTCTACGATCTGGCACCTCTTTGACTACTACATGCAGCCCGCCGGCGGCTATTTCGGCGCCAAGAAAGCCTGCGAGCCAGTTCACGTCCTATATTCCTACGACGACAACAGCATCGCGGTAGTGAACAGCCTCTACGAAAAATTCAGCGGCCTCACCCTGACCGCCAAACTCTACGACCCCGACCTGCACGAACGGTTTTCAAAACAAGTGCAGCTCGATGTTGACTCCGACGCGGTGCAAAAAGCATTCACCCTGCCGGCCGAAGCGTTTTCTCCGGCAGCGCCCGCCTACTTCGTCAGCTTGGAATTGAAATCGAGTGACGGAAAGACAGTCAGCACCAACTTCTACTGGCTGTCTTCGAAGAAAAACAATTACGAATGGAACAAAACGACCTACCGCTTCACCCCGGTTTCCTCCTACGAAGATTTGACCGCGCTGCAATCCTTGCCGAAAGCTTCGGTCGAAACCGTGGGCAGTATTCAACCCGACCCGGAAGGCGCCGCCGTCGCGCACATCCAGATTAAAAATCCCAGCGATAAATTGGCGTTCCAGATCCGCCTGGGCATTCACAAAACGGGCCAGACCGACGAAATTCTTCCAGTTCTGTGGGAAGACAACTATATTGAGCTGATGCCTGGCGAAACTCGCGAACTGACCGCCCGCTATCCCGCCGGCACCGCCGTTTTTGGCGGCGTCGACCTCACCGTCTCCGGCTGGAACGTCCCGTCCGCAACAATTCATCTAAAAGAGGGAAGGGGCATGCCCGCGTCGACCGCCCCGGGACATTGATGGCTGTAGACTCCACCAAGGCGCCCACGACGAAATTCCCGAACGCGATGCTCAGCGAAATCTACGAGCAGCCGCGCGCCATTCGCGAGACCATCCGCCAAAACGTCGACGGCGATATCATCCTCGGCAAATCCCTGCAGCCCATCGAAAACGCCCTTTTCGCCTTCAGAAAAATTATCATCGCCGCCAGCGGTTCCAGCCGCCACGCCGGGCTGGCCGGCGAAATCATGATGGAAGACCTCGCCGGAATCGCGGTCGACGTCGAATACGCCAGCGAATATTGCTATCGCTCGACCCACGCCGGTGCCGACCCCATCGTCGTGGTCATCACCCAGTCCGGCGAAACCGCCGATACCACCGCCGCCCAACGCGAAGCCCTGAACCGCGGCGCAAAAACTGTCGCCATCTCCAACGTCGCCGATTCCACCATTTCCCGCGAAGCCAGCGCCAAACTCCACACCTCCGCCGGCCCGGAAAAAGCGGTCCCTGCCACTAAGAGTTTCACCACCCAACTCACCATCCTTTATTTGCTGTCCCTCTTCCTCGCGCGCAAACGCGGCCGCCTAACCTCTGAAACCACGCGCGCGCACCTGAACGAACTCGATTCCATTCCCACCGCCATCGAATCTTCGCTAGAAACGTGGAACGAACGCGCCGCCGAATGTGCCCGCCAATTCCAAAAAGCCCGCGCCTTCCTTTTTCTCGGCCGTGGAGTCCACTACGCCATCGCCCGCGAAGGCGCCCTCAAGCTCAAAGAAATCTCCTACGTGCAAGCCGAAGGCATGCCCGCCGGAGAGCTGCGCCACGGCCCCACCGCCCTGGTCGACGAAAATCTCCCAATCATCGTGCTCGCCACCCGCGACGATTCCGATCCCGACTCCATGCTGCGCTACCAGAAAACTCTGGCCGTGATCGAACACATAAAAACCGCCGGCGGCAAAACCATCGCCATTGCGACCGAAGGCGACCGCGAAATCAGCAAACTCGCCGCCCACGTCATCTTCGTCCCGCCCGCGCCCGAATTGCTTCTCCCCATCTTGGAAGTCGTCCCGCTGCAGCTTTTCGCGTATCATTTCGCCATCTTGAACGGTCACAACGTCGATTCGCCGCGAAATCTCACCAAAGCCGTCGTCACCGAATGAGCAGTCCCGGCAGCGCGCCTACCGGCAAACCGGTCCAGCTCCGCCGCGTCCTCGGCCTTTTCGACCTCATCATCATCGGCATCGTCATCATCCAACCCATCGCGCCCATGGGCATTTACGGCGTCATCAGCAACGACGCCCGCGGTCACGTCGTCACCACCATTCTGATCGCCATGGTCGCCATGCTCTTCACCGCGATCAGCTACGGCAAAATGGCCCGCGCCTATCCTTCCGCCGGCTCGGCCTATACCTACGTCGGCCAGGAATTAAAGCCCGCCCTCGGCTACATCACCGGCTGGGCCATCGTGATGGATTACATTCTCAATCCGCTGATCTGCACAATCATCTGCAGCCAGCTCACCCAAAATATTCTTCCCTTTCTACCGTACTGGACCCTGGTAATTTTCTACGCCGGCGCGTTCACTGCCCTCAATATCCGCGGCATCAAAACCTCTGCGCGCATCAATGACGTAATGGCCGCCGGCATGAGCATTGTGGTCGTAATCTTTTTCGTCTTCGTGGTCCGCTTCCTCTGGAATATGCACGAATACGGCCCTGGATTTTTCACTCATCCGTTTTACAATCCCGCCACCTTCAGTTTCAAAAGCGTATTCCACGGCACCTCGGTCGCGGTGCTCACCTACATCGGCTTTGACGCCATCTCCACCTTTTCCGAAGAAGTCGAAAATCCGCGCCGCAACATCATGCTCGCCACCGTGCTGGTTTGCCTCATCACCGGCGTGCTCGCCTCGCTCGAAGTGTATGCCGCGCAACTCGTCTGGCAGGATCGCCCGTTCGACGCCGATAAAATTACTTCCGCATTTCCGCTCGTCGCCCAAACTGCCGGCGGCTACTTTCTTTTCCAACTCATCAACTTCACCATCCTCATCGCCAATATCGGCTCCGGCATGGGCTCCCAACTCGGCGCCGCGCGCCTGCTCTACGGCATGGGTCGTAGCGACGGGATCCCCAAAAAATTCTTCGGCGCGGTCGATCCCAAAAGCCGCGTACCACGTAACAACGTCATCTTCGTCGGCGTCATCGCGCTCGTGGGCTCGTTCATCATCACTTACGACCAAGGCGCCGACCTGCTCAACTTCGGCGCGCTACTGGCCTTCATGGGCGTCAACATCGCCGCGCTGGTCCGCTATTACATCCGGGCCGAAAAACGCAACATCATCAATCTTCTTTCGCCACTATTCGGCTTCCTGATCTGCGCCTTCATCTGGACCCATCTCAGCGGCCCGGCCCTCAAACTCGGCGCCATCTGGATGGTCATCGGCATCACCTACGGCGCGATCCGCACGCGCGGTTTCAAAGCCGAATTAGTAAATTTTGATGTTCCCTCCGAGGAATCCTAGTCGCCTCTGCCAAAGTGTGTGCCCGCCTGACATCGTAACGTTCCAAAATTCTGCGAGCTCCCAAATTAAACCTTTTCATGCGGATTGAGGATTGTGTTCCACAGGGGGAGAGATTGCTCCCTCCATGCGCCTCTCGCCAGCTCGCCAACTTATGAGCCCCAAGAGTTTCAAAATTCTCTTCATCATTGCCGAGGGCCAGGCAGAGAAGGATGTCCGCCGGAAACTCGCAGACATCCGCTCGGCCACCTTCAGCGTTGCTACCGCCGACAACCTTGCCCACGCCTTCACCCTGCTCAACCAAATCTCCTTTGATGTGTTTCTCGTGGATCCTGCCGTGCCGGATTATCAAGGCATCGACAGCCTTCGCCGCCTGATCTTGGCCGCTTCAGAGGCACCCGTTATCGTGGTCAGCAACTCGTACGACGAAGCACAAGCGATCGAGGCCGTCCGCGCGGGCGCTGAAGACTACACGGTGGCAAGCCGGATGAATTCGTCGGCCTTCGAACGCGTCATTCTCTACTCGATTGAACGGCGCCTGACCCACCAACGAATCGCGCTACAATTTTCCGTGTCGCGTGTTCTCGCGGGAGCGGCCACCATTCGGGATGCGGCAGACGGGATCCTGGGAACTCTCTGCGATTTTGCAAAAGCCGAGCGCGGGGAAGTGTGGCAGAGCGACGCGGCGCGGTGGAAGTCGCGGCCATGCTTTCGCAGATCGGTTACGTCACGCTTCCTGCCGAAACCCTCGAAAAGCTTAGTTGCTCCGCGGTTTTGAAACCGGCCGAACAGGAAATGCTGGATCGCATGCCGGCCTTCATCGACCAGTGCCTCTCGAATATTCCGCGCATCGAGCCAGTTCGCGAGATTCTTCGCCTTTATTCCCGACGCTTCGCCGAGTCGGCCCAAGGACCTAACCCGACGGCAACAGATCTTCCCTGGGGCGCCCGCGCCTTACGCATCGCCCTCGATTTCGATTCGTTGCAGTCTGAAGAAAATCCCGCGACGTATCCCTTCGCCATCATGCGCGGCCGAACCGGCTACTACGACACGGCAATGCTAGAGGCATTCGCTAAACTCCACGGCGACTCTCAAACCGTTCGTCTGGTCGAGCTGCAAATTCGGGATCTGGCGATCGGTATGATTTTTGGAGAGGATTTAAAATCCACGACGGGGGTCCTGCTGGTTGCGCGCGGCCAGGAAGTCACGCCCGGCCTTCTGCAGCGTCTTCGCAACGTTCCAGCGGACGTCGCTGGTCGCCGCAGCGTCCGAATGATTGCGGCGGGCGGCGCCAAGCAACCGGTGCTCGCCGGCGCGCCCAGCTAAACGCCGGCGACTCGCGCTACTCCGGCTCTTGCGTCACGATGTGCACATCGACCGCCGGCGCTTCGCTCAAAAACTTGTTGATTCCGTTCATATATAGCAATTTCTTCCAGCCCTCGGTCGGCGACCGCCCAAAAATCACTTGGGTAATGTGCTTTTCCCGCACGAACTGCGCGCTGGCTACCGCTATGCTTTCGCCTTTCAGCCGTACCGGCTTCGCACCCAGATTCTCCGCGAACTGCAGATTCGCCACCAGTGCCTTTTCTTCGTTCTCGTCCGTATCGCCGTCCAAATCAACGTGCAGCGCGAATAATTCTGCGTCCATCCGTCGAGCCATGCGCGCCGCCCGCGCTACCAAATATTGCGCCTTGGGATTCGCGCTGATACAAACCGCAATCCTCTCGCGCACTCCCCAGCTTTCCTGAATGTCCTTTTCTTCCATGTACGATTCCAGGCTGCGATCGACCTGCTCCGCCACCTGACGCAGCGCCAATTCGCGCAAAGCGATCAGGTTCCCGCGGCGAAAGAAATTCTTCAGCGCCTGCTCGATTTTCTCTTTCCCGTAAACGTCCCCGCGGCGCATGCGGTTCT
Source organism: uncultured Acidobacteriota bacterium (assembly GCA_963835025.1). Taxonomy (GTDB): domain Bacteria; phylum Acidobacteriota; class Terriglobia; order Acidiferrales; family UBA7541; genus Palsa-295. The sequence continues at coordinate 25,297 of CAWIEL010000028.1, read as the reverse complement.
GCAGCGCCTCAGGAGTCAAATCGACCATCACCGTTTCGTCTGAAACTTGCAGCACCCAATCCGGCACCGTTTCGCGCACTGGAACGCCGGTAATGGCCCGGACCGTTGGCGCGATACTCTCGATATGTTGAATATTGACCGTGGAGATCACATCGATCTTCGCTTCGAGTATCTGCAAAACATCTTCATACCGTTTGCGGTTCGTGCTGCCGGGAATATTGGTGTGGGCCAGCTCGTCCACCAGGACGACTCGCGGTTTACGCTCCAGAATCGCTTCCAGGTCCATTTCCGCAAAAAGCGTGCCTTTGTAATCGATCATCCGGCGGGGAATCGTTTCCAATTGGCAGGCCAGTTCGCCGATGCCTTTGCGTCCGTGTGTTTCCACCACGCCGATCACTACGTCCTGCCCCCGACTGTGCCGCCGGATGGCTTCGCTCAGCATGCTGAAGGTTTTGCCCACACCCGGCGCATAACCCAAAAACAGCTTCAGATTACCCTTCGTTTTTTCGGCTGGCGCCGATTCGGCTAGCCACTGTTCGGGAGTTTTCATGCTCGATTTATTCTCTGCAAAATAGTCAACTCTGCCTACGGTAGAATATAGGTGTGCGGAATTCCTTGCTGATGCGTTTTATCCGGTTCGCCGCTGCGCTCGCTATCGTGCTGGGCATCTCCGCTTTTTACCGGTACCTGCTGCCGGTAAATCCCACCACCGTCGCGCTCACTCTACTCTTAGCTATTCTAGCCGTTTCCACCATCTGGGGCATTGCCGTCGCAGTTTTTATGTCCATAGCGGCCATGCTCGCCTTCAATTACAACTTTCTGCCGCCGATTGGCCGCTTCACCGTCGCCGACCCGCAGAACTGGGTCGCGCTCTTCGCTTTCCTGGTTGTTTCGGTTCTGGCCAGCCACTTGTCGTCGCGCGCCCGTCAAAAAGCCGAAGACGCCTCGCTCCGTCGCCGCGAAATTGAAAAACTCTACTCCTTCAGCCAGGGGTTGCTGGAATCCGGTAACGTCATTCAACTTCTGAACCGCATCCCGACTCAAATCGTGAACATTTTTGAAGTCGGCGCCGCCGCTCTGTTACTGTCCGAAAAACAAAAGGTTTACCGCAGCGGCCCGGTGATTCCCAAACTCGACATCGAAAGCCTGAAAGCCATCGTCGTTCGTGAAGAGCCGCTGCTGGACGTAGAGAACAGCATCTCCTTCGTCCCGCTGCGGCTCGGCGTGCGCCCCATCGGCAGCCTGGGAATTTCCGGCACCATACTTTCGCGCCAGACTCTCGAGGCTGTTGGCACCCTGATCGCCGTCGCCATCGAACGCGCCCGCGCCATTGAGCAACTCGGCCTCACCGAAGCTGCCCGCGAAAGCGAACGCCTGCGCACCGCGCTCCTCGATTCCGTCACCCACGCTCTTCGCACTCCGCTCACTTCCATCAAAGCATCGGTGACCAACCTAATTTCGAATCAAGCCCTCACCACCCAGCAGCGCCAGGAAATGCTGGTGATCATCAACGAAGAATCCGACCGTCTTAATCGCCTCGTCGGCGAAGCTGGCGAAATGGCCCGCCTCGATGCCGGTCAGGTCGAACTGCACATTGAAAGTCGCCCGATTGGCGATGTCATCGACGCCGCGCTCGCCCAATGCAAAGCCTCGCTCGGCGCCCGCGAAATTCGCCTGCAAGTCCCGCCAGGCCTTCCCAATGTGCGCGTCGACCTGGGCCGCATCCGCGAAGCCCTAATTCACCTGATCGAAAACGCCAACCGGTATTCTCCCACCGCCCAACCGATTACAATCACTGCCGAAGCCACTCCGGATTTCCTGGTCACCAGCGTGGCCGACCGCGGCGATGGCATCGACGTCTTGGAGCAGACTCTGATCTTCGAAAAATTCTACCGCGGCAAAGACCAGCGCTACCAGGTACAGGGCACCGGCATGGGTCTGCCCATCGCCAAAGCCATTATCGAAGCCCACGGTGGAACCATCAGCCTAACCAGCCAGCGCGGCCAGGGTTCGGTGTTTTCGTTCACGCTTCCCATCGATCGCAGCAGCAGTCACGCCTAAAAAAATGTCCGACCAAACCATTCTCATCGTCGACGACGAGCCGCAAATCCGCCGCGTGATGCTCACCACGCTTTCGTCGCAGAACTACGCTGTGGTTGAAGCCAAATCTGGCGAAGAAGCGCTGGACTTGATTCGCGCCGAGCGGCTCGACCTCGTCATCCTCGACGTAAATCTCCCCGGCATGTCCGGCCTTGAAACTTGCCGCGAAATTCGCGCCGCGAGTGACGTCCCCATCATTATGCTCACCGTGCGCAATAGCGAACGCGACAAGGTGCAGGCGCTTGATGCCGGCGCCGATGACTACGTCGTGAAGCCTTTCGGCGTGGAAGAATTGATGGCTCGCATTCGCGCCGCGCTCCGCCGCGCCGCCCCAGGAGACGCCCCGCCCGCCTTCGTTTCCGAAGATCTCAACATCGATTTCGAAAAGCGCTGCGTCACGGTGCAGGGCAAAACCGTCAAGCTAACACCTAAAGAATTTGAGCTGCTCCGTCAATTAGTTTCACACGCAGGAAAATCGCAGGCCCATCGCCGCTTGCTGCAAGCCGTCTGGGGCCCCGACTACGGCGACGAAACCGAATACCTTCGCGTCTTCATCAATCAGCTGCGAAAAAAAATCGAGCCCGACCCACAGCATCCGCAATACATCCACACCGAACCCTGGATCGGCTACCGCTTCGAAGCCCCTGCCGCCAAGCCGCGTGCACCGCGCGGAACAAAATAATCCCGGCAATTGCCAGCCGTGCCTGCAGCTCTTTATTTCTCCAGATAATATTGGAGGGAACTAACCACCCGCACCGTCTTCATCAAGCTGCTCTCCGAACCAGAGCTATCCACTCCCGCTTGATCGTCGCCGGCGCTCCCCGAATTTGCCGCCACGATCGAAAACACTCCCTGATTCGCCTGGCGAATCGCGCCCACCCGGCTCCCCGAATCCGCCGCAAACCGGTCGGCCGAAGCTCGCGCGTTCCGCGTCGCTTCGGTAATCATGTCCGGCTTGATCGAATTCAAACCCGTAAACTTGTAAATTAACCCCTGACCCGGGTCGCTGTTCAAAACGATTCCCGCCTGCAGCAATTGCATGGTCTTCTGCGAAGCCGCCGCCACCTGATCCACCCGCGGCGTACGCACCGTGATCTGTTGCTGCACGATGTACCGTCGTGGCGCGCGGCCGCTCCCTCCATATTCGTTAGCCTGCGTATCGATCACCCGCACCAGCCCCAATTCGATTTCACTCGGCTGAATGCCTTGCTTACTCAGGAAATCCAGAATTGTCTTCTTGTCCGATTCGCTCTTGGCGTAAGCCGCCGTCAAATCGTCCGCGGCTTCCTTGTATCCGATCTGCCAAATCGCCAGATCCGATTTCACATCGCGCTCCGCCAGCCCCTTCACCGTCACGTAGCGGTCGCCCAGCCGCGTTTCCTTGATCTCCGCCCCCAAAATCCAGCCGCCGAGTATCAGCCCCACCGCCAGCAACACTCCCAACACCACGCTCCCGCCCCGCTGTCTCGAACTTTCACCGTCCATCGGTACGCGCCTCCCGGCCGCCGGCACCATGATTGCACCTCAGAGGCCGTCAGTTATGGCGCACAGCACGACCCAGAAGTTCAGGATTCTGCGAGATTTAGCTTTTCCCACGCCGCCAACGGCGCCGCCACGCACGCGCCGGAGCGTGTTTGCGCTTCCGCGGTGTGTCTAAATCAGGGTTTTGGGAAGAGTTCTCGAATGAGGCTGCTGGGCGCGCTCACGGGGTCGGCGCCAGCGGATGGATGGCGTTCAATTCCAAATTCAATTCCAGCACGTTCACCCGCGACTCGCCCAGAAACCCAAGCTGCCGCCCCTCGGTATGCCGCGCCACAATCATGCGTACCTCCGCCTCGGTCATCCGCCGTTCCTTCGCCACCCGAGGTATCTGAAATTCCGCCGAAGCCGGCGAAATGTGCGGGTCCAACCCGGATCCCGACGTCGTCACCAAGTCCGCCGGAATTGCCGCGCCCGGATTTTCCGCTCGTGCATGTTCCACGTCCGCCTTGACCCGCGTAATCAATGCCGAATTCGTCGGCCCCAGATTTGACCCTCCTCCGCCCGATGCATCCGGGTCATACCCCGCTGGCCCCGCAGCCGAAGGCCGTGAATGAAAATACCCGGGAGAACTAAACGGCTGGCCAATCAGCGAGGAGCCGATTGCCGTGCCGCCCGAGGTAACGATCTCCCCATTGGCCTGCCGCGGAAAAATCCACTGCGCCAGCCCGGTCACGACCAAGGGATAAATGACTCCGAACAGCAGGGTCGTTGCCACCGTCATCCAAATCGAAATCATCAAATTGCGCTTCATATGCAGTCCTTATGCCAGCCCGATGTGCGTGATCAGCACATCAATAATCTTGATTCCGATAAATGGCGCCACAATTCCGCCCAGCCCATAAACCAATAGATTCCGCCGCAACAGCGCTTCGGCGCCCAGCGGCCGGTATTTCACCCCGCGCAGGGCCAACGGCACCAGCGCGATAATGATCAACGCATTAAAAATCACCGCCGAAAGAATCGCCGATTCCGGCGTTTTCAGATTCATTACGTTCAGCACGCCCAGTTGCGGCAACGCCGCCGCGAACATCGCCGGAATAATCGCGAAATATTTGGCCACGTCGTTCGCCACCGAAAACGTGGTCAGGGCGCCGCGCGTAATCAGCAGTTGCTTGCCGATCTCGACGATCTCGATCAACTTGGTCGGATTCGAATCCAGATCGACCATGTTCCCGGCCTCTTTCGCCGCCTGCGTGCCCGCATTCATCGCCACGCCCACGTCCGCCTGCGCCAGCGCCGGAGCATCGTTGGTTCCATCGCCGGTCATCGCCACCAATTTGCCCTTGGCCTGTTCGCTGCGGATCAGCGCCAGCTTGTCTTCCGGCTCGCGCTTCGGCCAGGAAATCGTCAAGCCCTGCTTCGCGGGCAATCGCTGCGGCGGTCAATGGATTGTCGCCGGTGATCATCACCGTGCGAATTCCCATCGCCCGCAAGTGTTCGAAGCGTTCGCGCATTCCGCCTTTGACGATGTCCTTCAAATGCACAACTCCGAGAGCCCGGTTGTCTTCAGCTACCACCAGCGGAGTCGCACCGGAATTTGCCACGCGTTCGATCGCTTCCTCTAATCTCCGGAGGAATCGTCCCCCCGCATCCTTCACGTACTTGATAATCGCGTCCGGCGCGCCTTTGCGAATTTTGCGGCCGTCCAAATCCACTCCGGACATGCGCGTGGTTGCCGAAAACGGAATAAATGTGGCCGCTGCCGCGCCCAGCTCCCGTGCGCGCAATCCGTATTTCTCTTTGGCCAGCACCACGATGGATCGCCCTTCCGGCGTTTCGTCGGCCAGCGACGCCAACTGCGCCGCGTCGGCCAGCTCAGCGTCGGTCACGCCAGGCGCCGGAATGAATTCCGTCGCCTGGCGGTTGCCCAACGTAATCGTCCCCGTCTTATCCAGCAGCAGCGTATCGACGTCTCCCGCCGCTTCCACCGCACGCCCGGACATCGCCAGCACGTTCTGCTGCAGCACCCGATCCATCCCGGCAATCCCGATAGCCGAAAGCAATCCGCCAATGGTCGTGGGAATCAAGCACACCAGCAAAGCCACCAGCACAAAAATCGACTGCGGCGCTCCCGAATAAATCGCCATCGGCTGCAGCGAAACCACCGCCAGCAGAAAAATAATCGTCAAACCCGCCAGCAAAATATTCAAGGCCACTTCGTTCGGTGTCTTCTGCCGCGCAGCCCCTTCGACTAACTTGATCATGCGGTCCAGGAATGTTTCGCCAGGATTGGAAGTGATTCGCACCTTGATTTCGTCGGAAAGCACGCGCGTGCCGCCGGTCACCGCCGAACGGTCGCCACCCGATTCTCGAATCACCGGCGCGGATTCTCCGGTAATCGCCGATTCGTCCACCGATGCGACGCCTTCGATCACTTCTCCATCACCGGGGACGAATTCGCCAGCCACACACCATCACAATGTCACCCAGCCGCAACTTGTGAACCGGGAACTGACTCCACCGACGCCATCGGTACGCACCCGCTTCGCGCAATCGTCTCCGAACGCGCGCGTCGCAACGCTTCAGCCTGCGCCTTGCCGCGCCCTTCAGCCATCGCCTCGGCGAAATTCGCGAATAGCACCGTGAACCACAGCCACAACGTGATTTGCAGCTGAGAATCCAAAACCGCCCATGTGCTGAATAAGTCCGCGCACCAGATCAATCGGTGAGTCAGCACTGCTCCGACCTCGACCACGAACATCACCGGATTCTTCGCCAAAGTCCGCGGATTCAACTTCACCAGCGAATGACCACAACGCCGGCACCACAATGTCCTGGTCCCAGCGGGATTTCTCGCGCGTACCGCTTTTCGTCTGAGTAACCATAAATTCCTAAAAAACCTTTCCTGCATGCATCAGCAAATGTTCCAGAATCGGCGCCCAGACTCAGCGCCGGGAAAAAGGTCAATGCGCCGACAATCAGCACCACGAAGACCAGCAGGGAACTGAACAACGGCGTCGTCACCGGAAACGTCCCGGCCGATTCCGGCACGAATTTCTTGCGGCCAGGCTCCCGGCGATCGCCAGCATCGGTATCACCACGAAAAAGCGCCCGAATAACGTGGCCAGCCCAATCGTGGTGTTGTACCAAAGCGTGTTGGCATTGATCCCCGCGAATGCGGATCCGTTGTTCCCGGCTGCCCGACGTGTACGCATACAAAATTTCCGATAGCCCGTGCGGCCCGGGATTGCGAAACTCGAAAGTGCCGAATTTCGCGGCAACCACGGAAATCGCGGTGAACACCAGAATCACCAGCGGAAAAATCAGCACCGACAGCATCGCCATCTTTACGTCGTACGCTTCGATCTTCTTTCCCAGATACTCCGGCGTTCGGCCCACCATCAGCCCGGCGATGAAGACCGAAAGAATGACGAACACGATCATTCCGTACAGGCCCGAGCCCACTCCGCCGAACACCACTTCACCCAGCATGATGTTGATCAGCGGAACCATTCCGCCCAGCGGCGTGAACGAATCGTGCATCGCGTTCACCGCGCCGCAGCTTGCGTCAGTGGTCACCGTCGCGAACAGAGCCGAATCGGCGATCCCGAAGCGAACTTCCTTGCCCTCCATATTGCCGCCGGCTTGCGTGCGCGCTCGCTTGCTGGTCCACGCCGGCCAGCATCGGATTGCCGCGCGCTTCCGCCGAGTACGCAATACGCGGCAGCACCGACAGAACAACACCGCCATGGCGCCCCACACCGCCCAGCCATGCCGTTGCGATCCGGTCATGCGCCCAAGCGTGTAGGTCAAGCCCAGCCGGAATGGCGAAGATCAAAATCATTTGCAGGAAATTCGTCAGCGGCGTGGGATTCTCAAACGGATGCGCGCTGTTGGCGTTGAAAAATCCGCCGCCATTCGTGCCGAAAATCCTTAATGGCTTCCTGCGACGCCACCGGCCCCTGCGCGATCATCTGCTCTTTCACCACCTGCGTGGTTGTTTTGCCGTCGGCCCCGGTGACCTGCACCGTCTGCGCGTCAACCATTTCGGCCGGTGTCGTACGGCTTGAGGTTCTGAATCATGCCCTGCGATACCAAGAACAGCGAAATCACCAAACAGGCCGGCAACAGCACCCAGAGCATCGCGCGAGTCATGTCCACCCAGAAATTCCCGATTGTTTCCTGCTCGCGCCGCGCGATTCCGCGGATGATCGCAATCGCCAGTGCAATGCCCACCGCCGCGGAAATGAAGTTGTGATACGCCAGCCCCGCCATCTGCGTGAAATAACTCATCGTGGTTTCCGGGACGTAGGCTTGCCAGTTGGTATTCGTGGTAAACGAAGCAGCAGTGTTGAACGCCAGATCGCTGGCGACGGCGCCCAGTTTTTGCGGGTTCAACGGCAGCCACTGTCTGCACGCGCTCGATGGCGTACAGCACCATCATCGGGACGCCGCTGAAGCACAGCATCGCCAAAGCGTATTCCGTCCAGCGCATTTCGCGCTTTTCATCCACGCCGGTGACCCTGTAAATCAGCCCCTCGATCGGCCGCAACACCGGATCGAGAAACGTCCGCTTCCGCTCGAAGACCCGGGCCATGAAAACGCCCAATGGCTTCGTCACCAGGAACACTGCGGCGAAGAAAATGAAAATCTGTAGCCAGCCGTTTGAGGTCATCGCCGCTAGAACCTCTCCGGCCAAAGCAGCGCCGCGAACAAATACACCAGAATCAAAACGCAGACTCCCAGTAGCAGAATATTTCCCAGCATTTCGTCTCCTACTTCAGGCGATCGCAACCACGAACGTAGGCTATCGCCACCAGAAAAAATCCAATCGTTACCAGCGTAAAAACTGCGTCTTGCATGGCTGTGTTCTCCATGTCTTGTTTCTCAGCGAAGTTCGTTCAGAGCCACGATAACTAATGAAATGAGCTCACTACCCAATTCAGCAGGCCGATTTCCGCAAAAACGCCCAACAACCCACCGACCGCGACGCCCAGATGTAGCAAAGTCTCTTTCCTTGCTCGTCGCTGAACCATTGGGGCCGGGGGCGTTTTCGGGCGGACTGCATTCATTGCTGGTGAGGTCTCCGCTGCCACAAGATGCTCGTCCAGTCTCTTTGCCATGGACCGAAAACGCCGGTGTTCCCGGTAGAGCTGCAAAAATACATAACCATAAAATCCCAGAACCAAAAGGCAGCCCACCGCGATCCCAATGACGGCAAGCATGTTTGTCCTCCTTACACCCGCCAACCGCGCCGAAGACTGGCCAGGCGCCCAGAGCCATACGGTACCGATTCACGCATCAGGAACTCATAAAGCACCCATAAGGATTTCGTCATGGATTCCAGAGCCGACTCCCCGCCTGGCGCGCCGCCCGCCTGCATTCCTAGAAAAAGAAAATCGCGTCGCCGGCGAACGTCAGCTGATTCTTCTTCGTCCCCGGGCAGCCTTCCGGCAGGCAGGGCGAGTCGAATGCCGGCCGGTCGTAGGAGTGGTCGTATCGAAGTTCCGGCCGCAGAAGAATCGTGGTTCCGATCCAATGTCCCCAGCCGACCAGATGTTCGGAATATTGGGTTTTCGTTCCGGTTCTTTGCCCTTTGCTGTCGTTCACATATTCATTTCGAATGGAGATGTAATTTTTCCCATTCAGTTCTTTCTCCACGTAATTCAAGACCGCCCACTCCGGCGCATAACAGGTGAGTTGTGTCGTGGTGTTGCAGTACGCGCCGTTCGCGCCCACTTCCAAAAGCGGCGCTGCCGCTGCATTGCGCACATTGGGAACGTCCTTCTCCCACATGTACCAGCCTTCGGTATCGGTGTGCAGCGACGGGTGGTTCCGGAACTTGTGGTACCAGGTGAGATAAAACGAATTCAGGTTGTTGTATGCATATTTGCCGTCGTTCAGCGCGTTGACCATTGGATACAGGCTGTCGTTGCCATCGTTCCAAAAATAATCAAAGCCGAAATTTAGAGTCGGCTTGGCATCCTTGGTGTTCCACGGCGGCGTTTCGCACCCCGCCGAAATTCCGGCTTGCGCCAGCCAGTGATCGCTCACCTTCAACGTCCCGTTGATTCCGGTCTGGGTGTAGCAGTCCGTCGTGTACAGGATGGAATGGCTGTAGGTGTAATTGTTCGGCGCGAGCTGGGCCTCAATATCCGGTAGCGATATGTATCGCCCGACTCGAATGTCCAGCCCCTCCGCCACTTGGCCCCAGTACAAATCCGCATAAAACATGACCGGGTCGTAACCGTATTCCAGATTCTTGCCCAGCAGTTGGTTGCTGAAAATTCCTTTGGCTGTCGTGAATCGGTAATCCAGGCCGTACAGGCTCGCGAAACGAAATCCCCAGTCGAAGTGATCCCGCTGCACGGTGTCTGGCTGGCGCTCGATGTACAAAACTTCCTGGTCCGGCTGAATCGAATTCGAGACCTCGTCATAGGCCACTGGATAATTGGCGTATCGGCTCTTGTTCGACGTGCTCACGTTGAATCCCGCATCCAGCCAGCCATAAATCTGAATTCCGCTTCGCTTCCACTCGTCGCCATGTGGACCGCCCCAAATCGCCTGCATCAGCGGACCGGACTGCGTCCATGGAGTTCCGATCGTCGGCGAACCTCCATAAGGCCAATCGGAAAAAGGAAATGGAGGATTTGTCACCGGAGCGGGAAGACCGCGACGTGCCGGAGCCGGCTCGCTCGCCGTTGCGCTCGCCGGCGGCGGAAACCAATCCTGTTTGTAGGCGTTCACCAGCCGCGAGAAGAAATTTCCCTGCGCGGTATTCGTCGCACCGCTTGCTGCCGCCGTGCCAGGCGCGACACCATTTGAAGCTGAGGAACTCGCGCGAGGGTCGCCGCCGGTTTGTTGTTGGCCTCTCGCGAGATGCGGAATCAATAGGGCCGCCACTACCATCGCCGTCCGCAACCCGCATATTCTTCTATGTGCCATTGGGCCTCGGTCGACGTTGTTGTTGCGATTTAAAATTTGACCATGATCGATAAATCGATGAACGACTCGTCCTTGCGAAGGTCCGGAAACCAGACGCTGTTCGCACCGCCGCACGCAATTTGTGCTGGCCCCAGGCTGGTTTGCCCGGATGACGAGCCATTGCTGCAGACGAAATCTCCGGGTGCGCCGTTATTCCCGCCGGGAGGAGTGATGCCGCCCGGGCCCGACCAGTACGGCACGTTCGCGTGGCGGTAGTCGTACTCCGCGCGGAAGGTGATGTATTGCTTAGGCATGTAGTCGAACGTGATCGACGAGTCCCATGCCTTGAACGGATCGCCGGGATTTCCGGTGAAGTAGGGCGCGCTGGATGCGGCAGTCACCGCCGTAGCTCCATTGATCGGCGGCACCAGCACCAGATAGCGTCCTGGGTTATTGATTTTCCCGCCCCCCAAAGTCAGGCCAAACAAATCGTGGTGAAACCACATTCGGTTATAGAGCATGAACCCTATGAAACTCTGCTTCGGGCCGCCCCGATGGTCTCCGGTGCAACTTACGCCGCCGCCGAATTCGCAGCCCAGGTCGCCGGTCAACGAAAACGCCATCTTGTCCAGAGTTCTGTCGGGATTATCGAAGTACTTCACCTCGACGCTGTTGTCGGTGTGAATGCGTTCGCGGTGCGGAACGAACAAATCGTCCTGGCCCAGGCCGTAGTTGTTGGAAATGATGTTGATCCACGGCTTGGGCGTCCACTTGATCTGCCCGCCGAGTCCCGGCCGGTGGTTGGCCGACGCGTACGACTGCCAGCCGTTGATGAACCACGGTTCGATCTTCAAATGGGCGGTAGGAAAGATCTGCACCCGCACGCCCTCAAAAAACCACGGCGTATTGGAGGACACATACGAAGGCTGGTACGCCCAATTGTCAAAGTTGTAGTAGCTGAATAGCCCGATGTACGACAGGAATATCCCCGCATCCACATTCACGCCGTGCAGCACGTCAAAGTGATACCCGCCGTAAGCTTCCGACAAATACCGGTAAGCGCTGACCAAATCCCATTGTCCGTGAGCCACGCTCGGGTCATTCCGCGGCGTCGTCGCCGAATACATGCCGAACTGAGTCATGAAGCGCGCGCGAACGTTGTCGTAATGAAAGTCGCCGCCGATTCCCAGCTGCTCCAGTTGCACTTCACTCGAGCGAAACAGTTCACTGGATCCGCTGATCGTGTGATCGCTTGGATGGTTGAAATCGGACGTGTAGTTGACGTCTGCCCGAATTTCAGGAGTAAAAAACTTCGTATCCCAAAAAATATCCTTCGTGCGCGGGTTCCCATTCAGCCAGGTCCAATCAGCATCCGAAAAAGGCTCGATTTTTTTCGGTTTGGCATCGGCCGTTGCCATGGTCGCAGACGCCACCTCGCTCGCTGCGCTCTGTCCGCCTGGCGCAGTCGCCACCGCTGCCGTGGCAGCGGCCGAAGTGGACGGAGCCGTCGCTGTTGCTGTCGCTGTCGCGTTTCCGCTCGTCCCCGCCGTTACACTCGCCGCCGAAGGAGTTTCCTTGGCGGTCGCATTCTTTAATTCTGTTTCCAGTTCATCGATGCGCTTGCGCATCGCGTCCAGCTCTTTCACGATCTCGGCGGATACCTGTTGACTGCTGGGTGCCGCCTGCTGTCCGGCGGGCGTCCCGCTACCGTCGCTTCCCGAAGCGTTCTGGCCGCGGGCCATCCATGGAAACATCATCACCGCTGCCGCCACGATTGCAGTCCGCAAAAGCCGCAGTTTTAATCTTGTCATTTGGATTACCTCTTTCGCTTTGATACGGGTCCTCAGTTCTCGGGTGTATTTTCGATTGTGGAAATCTCTGTGGCATGGAGTTGGTTGCTGAGCAAGGTTACGGAGTCCCCATCAGGAACCCGTAAGCGATTCGTAAGGATTTTGTAAGGAGACGCCCGACTATCGAGTGGCGAGGACTTCGTCGGGCGCGCTAGGCGAGGAGAAAATTCCCGTCAAACCAATGGCGAACAGAATCATCAGGATGGGATCAATCGGATGGCGATAACGCAACGACGGGTGAGTGGCGTAATAAATTAATGGATAAATAAGGGGAAATCCTGCCAGTGGCACGAGGTAGATGCTTCGCTTTCGAATCAGCGCCAGCACTCCGGCCAGCGTGCCCAGGCCAACCAACAAATTCGTGACCAGCACCACTCGAACCAGAACCGTCTCGGCGTTTTGAAAACTCGTCACCGGGGTTTCTGACCCGATCCAGATGGCCAGGAATCTCCGCCACCACAAAACGGCTTCCATCCGCGGATGCGTGCGAATGAACGCCACCGCGAGTTGCCACTTTTCCGCCATGTACGCCGTCTCGCCCATACGAATGTATTTTCGCAATTCTTCGCGTTGCGGGTCGGAGGGTGGAACGGCCTGCGAATCCGGATCGAAGCTATCGTTGTTCCCGGCCCACAGTTCCAGCGCAAAATTCGAACGCAGCGGCACGAATTTGTGGAATGCCAAATAGTTCCGAACGGTCCAGGGAACGCAGCACAAGACTGCGATGCCCAAGGCTAGCAGTGGCCTACTGAGTGAAATGCGAGCGTCGCGCGATGCGCGATAGGCGGCCCAGCCCAGCAACACCGGCAGCATCGACCCCAGCGCGGGATTGGTCATCAGCGCCAATCCCCACAGCGCGCCGTACAGAATCCATGGCCGCCAGCGAGACGCTTGCGCTGATCCAAGCGCGGCCTGCGGCAACTCGAGTGTCGCCCAAAGCAGTAAAGCCATCAGCAGGGCCGAAAGCGAAGTGTCCCAAATCCACTCATACGGAATCAGAATCGCATTAGGAAAAATGGCCCACAGCCAAGCCGCGCCATAACCGATCCCGCTCCCTGCGATTTTCTTACCGATGAAAAAAATCGGCACACACGTCGCCGCCGAAAAAATAATATTCAGCGCCACCGCGGCGGCAAACGCCCGCACCGAATGAATCCCGAAAATCCGGTACAAAATGGAGACAATCCACGGATACACCGGCGTCAGCCAAGCCGTCGGCCCGGTTTCCTGCCACCACGGCGAACTGTAGCTGTGCCCCTTAGCCAACGAAAACGCGATGTTCCCGGCTTCATTCAGGAACGGCACCAGCCCGCGCAGATTCGCCGGAATCTGCCGCGCCTGATCGATCGCGAAGGTGATGCGTATCACCAAGCTCACCGCGATAATTACCGGCAGGCGGGTGGCCAAGGCTGAAATTCGTCGTATCATTAGCTTCGCGCTGGACATCTAATCGATTGTCTATGGCTGAGACTCACAAAGTCGTTATTCTTGGCGGCGGTTTCGGCGGCCTCACCGCCGCGCTGAAACTCAAGAACGTCCCGGTCGAAGTGACCCTGATCGACCGCTGCAATTATCACCTGTTTCAGCCTCTGCTCTATCAAGTCGCCACCGGCTCGCTTTCGCCGGCCAACGTCGCCGGGCCGCTGCGCCAAATTCTGCACAAGCAGCAGAACACCAAAGTTCTGCTGGGCGAAGCCGTCAGCATCGACACCGCGAAGCGCGAAGTAATTCTCAGTGACGGAAAGATTCCGTACGACACGCTGATCGTCGCCACCGGCTCTTCCCATCAATATTTTGGCCACGACGAATGGGAGGAATTCGCTCCCGGCCTGAAAAATTTGAACGACGCTACGGCGATGCGCGGGCGCATCCTGCTGGCTTTCGAAGCCGCCGAACGTGAAACCGACCCCGAAAAACTGAAAGCCTGGATGACGTTCGTCATTGTAGGCGCCGGGCCTACCGGCGCCGAACTCGCCGGGGCGCTGGGCGAAATCGCGCACGACACGCTCAAGCACGATTTTCGCGACATCGATCCTTCCAAAACCCAAATCATTTTGGTGGAGGGCACCGACCGGCCGTTGCCGTCGTATCCGCCGAAGCTTTCCGAAGCCGCGCGGAAAATGTTGAACAACCTGGGCGTCACGGTGCGCACCGGGGCGATGGTGACGGATATCGACGCCGAAGGCGTGACGATCAAGGAGGGCGACAAGACCCAAAAAATCGCGACGCGCACCGTGCTGTGGGCGGCGGGGGTATTGGCGTCGCCGCTGGGAAAAATTCTGCATGAAGGCGTCGGGGCGCCGCTGGATAGCGCCAGCCGGGTGGTGGTCGAACCGGACATGACCGTGCCGGGGCATCCGGAGATCTTCGTCATCGGGGATTTGGCCAACTTCAGCCACCAGACCGGGCAGCCCTTGCCGGGAGTGGCGCAGCCGGCCATGCAGCAGGGCGAGTACGTGGCCAGCGTGATCCGGAAACGGTTTCGCGGAGAAAAACCGAAACCGTTTCACTATTTCGATAAGGGAAATATGGCGACCATCGGCCGGTTCGCGGCGGTGGCCGATTTGAATTTTCTGCAAATTTCCGGCTGGCCGGCCTGGTTCATCTGGATCTTCATTCACCTGCTTTACATTATCCAGTTTCAGAACCGGCTGCTGGTGATGACCCAGTGGGCCTGGTTGTATCTGACCTACGACCGTTCGGCGCGGCTGATCACCGGAAAAAGTCCGCTGCCGCTCGATTTGTAAAATCATCATGGATAATTTCGCGCGGGCAGCCGTCCGGCGCGAATGGCTTTGACCAGCAAGGCGTGATCGCGTTCGGTCTGGTCGGCGTAGGCCTCGGCAAATTCCGCAATCGCTTCGTCAAATTGCTCTCCTTTGCCAAGGTAACCACCAATTTTCGCGGCATCTCCGGTACGGGCGTGAGCTCGCGCCAAAGTCCAACCGCAGATCTCGATGTATTCGAGCCACTCCTCTTTGGTCATGGTGGTCAGGTCGAGCTTCATTTTCATGTCGCGCAGCAGGCGGAAATAGAAATCATGTCCGCGGTCGTCGCGGGCCCAGCCGAGGAAGACGTCACTGGTGGCCTGCAACATGCGCTGGCCGGTGACCACGCGCTCGCCCTGATTTTTGTAGCGGGTGGTTCCGGCGTAAGGATCGAGCGCGGAAGGCAGAGCCTGCTTGAGCTGGATGAAAAGCGGGTCTTTTTCGCCGGCCATCAGCAGAGCCACGTCGCAACGGGTCCCAACGCTCCCGACGCCGACGACTTTGCGGGCGATGTCGATCACATGGTAGCGGTCGAGAATTATGCGGCGCTCTTCGGGCAAGGTGTTGCGGTAGCGATGAAATAATTCGCGGACGTGAATTCCGATTTTGCCGATGTCGTGGGGGTGATAGACCAGCGGCGGATTGTCGGCGAAACGGATCTTTCCGTTGATTTCGTGAGTGAGTTTCGGAAAAACGCGAAGGTCGGTTTGCTGCGCCGCGTTGTCGAGAACTTTCTGCCAGTACTTTTCGTTGCTGGAAGTTCGAGCTTCTTTAACCAGCAAATCGGCGTCGAGATGGGAATACCAGGCGTCGAGCGCGCGCATCTGGGCGTATTCGCGCAGGTGCACGCGGTAGGAAGCCACCATGGCCTGCGCGGCGTCGCTGCACTGGCGGTCTTTCAATCCGGATTCACGGCCGGAAAGGATGACGCTCGCGGCCAGGCGTTTTACGTCCCACTCCCAAGGGCCGCGCAGAGTTTCGTCAAAATCGTTGATGTCGAAAACGATGCGGCGTTCGGGAGAGCCGTAACCGCCGAAATTCAGCAAGTGGCAATCTCCGCAGAGCTGGGCGTGCAGGCCGGTGATTGGAGTGGTGGCGAGATCGGCGGCCATGATGGAAGCGGCGCCGCGGAAAAACGCGAAAGGCGATTTGCGCATTCGTCCGTAACGAATCGGGAGCAGGCTCTCGATTCGCCCTTCGTTCGACTTTCGCAGTAGTTCGATGGGATTTTCGCGCTTTGGTCCGGGCGACCATTTGGCGTGGGAGGCGCGGCAGACTTTGTCGCGGATGGCTTTGCCCAAGGCCATGCGGTCTTCGACGCAGGGGCCGAAGACGCGCGATTCGGAACTGGCGTTGCCGGTGAGTTTGCGTCCGGCCTTGGTGGAAGTGTTCTTCATCTTGGTCTTGATCTTCATCTTATCTTTCTCCGCAAAAGCGGCCTGCCGGCAGACAAAATAACACAAGAGGAGGGGGCGGGCAGAGTTGCAACGGGCGGGGAGGGGGCCGTAAAAATTGTCGATCAGAAAACGCGGAGTCATTCCACTTTGGGAAATGGGTAGAAATGTTACCGAATACCGGCCTATTAGAAATCATGTCGGTCCTTTGTTTTGAGTGAGTTAAGGCGATTTCTAATCGCGGATTGCGTTATTAGAACTGCGAGTCATTTTATGTGAGATGCGGAGGGCGCGGTGAACGGCGTGGTACATGAGAGTCGCCCTCCTGGCCGCCGCGGCGGCGTATTTTCGGACGAAAGCGATGCATGATAACAGGTGTGGAGTTGCGGCGAAAGGACACACAGCGGTTAAACTGGCTGTGTATCGCAACATCAAAAATTTGTGGGGCGTGATCGAATGAAAGGGACGGAAAAAATTGTACTGACTTCGCTGCTGGTGCTGCTGATTGTGGTCTTGGGCGCGATTTTGGTTACGCATGATTGGGCGGATTCACCTCGGCGTTTGCATGTGGATATGGTGCACGCGGTGCGCAAGGACCGGCTGGTGGATACCCGCGCGCTGGAGACGGCGCAGCAGTTGGCTCCCTTGGCGGTGACGCACTGGGAGCAGGAATACGCGCAGGAAGCGCTGCGCCTCGCCGACCGGTCGGTGGATTTAGCATTTGCCATGGCCTTGGCTGATGCGAAGGATAATCCGCCGCCGCAAACTCCGGAGACCCGGGCGCTGACCGAAAAGCTGCAAGCTTTGGAGACGCGGGTGGCCGCGGAGCAGGCCCAGGCAACGCAACTAACCGCCAAACTGGCCAAGGCTCCGGAGAACCAGAAGGAGGCGGTGAAGGGGGATCTGGATTTAATTACCGCACAACTGGCGCTGGATCAGGACGAGGTGGAAGACGCGCACGGGGATTTGACACGCGCGGGCGGCGACACGCAGGCGTTGATTCAGCAGGAGCTCGACGAGCATAACGCCTCGGAAAGTCATACGGCGAAGGTGGGGCAGGCGGACGCGTCGACGTGGACCGAGGCGTCGACTTCGAAGGCGCTGGTGACGAAGGTAAGGGCAATATGGTCTTTGCGAACCAAAATAAGTTTGTTGGATCAGGCGCGGCAGAATGCTTTGGACCGGGCGGCGACGGATGCGGCGGCGCATGAAGCGTTGGAGAAGGATTTAGAGCAGGAAAAGAGGGAAAAGAAAGTGGTGCGGAAGCGGACGCACGCGCATGCGAAAGCCGGCGAGGCGGTGCCCGGTGTCGCTCCTGCTGCGGCCGCGGGAACTGCAGGAGCGACTGCTTCGGCTGTTGCCTCGACGACAGCGGCGGCATCGGGCGGCGCGCCAGTGGACGCGCAGGGCGCGGCGATTTCGCAGCTGAATTTCCTGCAGCATTTGGGTGTAGACCAGCGCGATCTGGCTTCTTACGACCGGCGAATTCAGGACGAGCAATCGCTGGCGGCGGTGTATGGGAACTGGGCGACGCTGGCGCGGGCGCGGCGGAATTCAGATCTGCACGCGGTTTTCGTTTCGCTGGCGTGGATCGTGGTGATTGGGCTTTGCATCTTCGTGGCGAATCTGTGGGTCCAGAAGTTTGTGGCCGATCTGACGATCGACCGGCGGCAGGTGCAGGCGATTCGCGCGGTGATTTTATTCGCGGTGCAGGTGATTGGCATCGTGCTGATCCTGCTGGTGATTTTCGGCGTGCCGGATAATTTTGCGACGGTGGCGGCGCTGGCCGGCGCCGGCATTACGGTGGCGATGAAAGATTTCATCGTGGGATTTTTCGGCTGGTTCATTTTGATGGGGCCGGATGGAGTGAAACCGGGCGATTGGGTGGAAATCAATGGCGTTGGCGGGGAAGTGCTTTCGGTCGGATTATTGCGCACGGTGATTCTGGAGACCGGGAGCTGGGCGGATGCGGGGCATCCGACCGGACGCAAGGTGACCTTCGTGAACAGCTACGCCATCGAGGGCCACTATTTCAATTTCTCCACGTCAGGCCAGTGGATGTGGGACGAAATTCAGGTGCAGGTGCCGGGCGACAAAGATCCGTACCGGGTGGCCGAAGATATTCAGAAGGTCGCGGCGGGCGAAACAGTTGCGAACGGGAAGCTGGCGGAAGCGGAATGGCAGAAGGCGACGGCCGGAGATACCAAGAAATCATTTTCGGCGGAGCCTTCGATGAGCGTGCGGCCCACCGGGTCAGGCGTGGATGTGCGGGTGCGGTATTTGACGCGGGCGAATGAGCGGCACGAGGTAAGAGCTAAGCTGTATCGCGCAGTGCTGGATTTGCTGAACTCGGCCAAAAAGCCCGAAGGTGCGGCGCCGAACCCCGCCACCTAGATTTCATGTGTTTCAAAATTTGAATCCATTTCGTGCCGCGGGCTGGACGATGCCACATTTTTTGGCGAATTCGGGGGCGGTCGTGGCGCATGCGTTAGAGGGCCACGAAAAAGTGGAAGCTGCAGTAGCCCAGCAGGATGCCGATGGTGGAGCCGGCCAGAACGTCGCTGAGAAAGTGCATGCCCAGGATGATGCGGGAGGCGGCGATCAGCGCGGCGGTGACGAGCAGGACGATTTGCAGGTCGGGATAAAACATGCCGACGGAAAGCGCGATGGCAAACGAAGTGATCGAATGCCCGGACGGGAACGAGTAGCGATCGGGCGGAAGAATCGTGGACCAGCAGTGCGGCTCGATCTCGCAGGGGCGCTTGCGGCGGCTGGCGTGTTTCAAGGTACGGAACAAGAAGATGCCGATGGCCGAGGCCAGGGTGGCCGAGCCGATGGCCAGGAATTTTTGCGGGCCGCCGAAAACGAGCAGGATGGCGCCGATGGAATACCAAAGCCAGCCATCGCCCATGCGGGTGCACATAATCATCAGGATGCGGAACCAGCGGGGGGCGCGCCAGCGGTGAATCTTGCGCATCAGGCGATGATCGTTGGATTGAATCGGACCCCAGACAGCCTGCCTCATCGTCATAAGAACTCCTCGACCATCAACTGCGGCTCAGAGATCCAGCGAAGCGGTTTTTTGGTTTCCTGCTGATCCAGAATTTGCGGGCCCCATTGGCGGGCGAACATGCGCTCGCTGCAATAATTCCAGTAGGTGAAACCGGGAATCAGAACGGCGAGCGGCGAGAGCAGGCGAGTCCACATTTTTTCGCGCATCATTTCATAGGCGATGACGTAGACGTCGCGCGTGAGTTTGGGGAAGCTGCCGGATTCGCCGAGGACGCGGCCTTCGCCATTACGCAGGCCTTCGAAGAATTCGTTTTTGTCGCGGGCGCCGGGGACTTCGGTGTAGGCGGTGCCGACGGAGGGGAGGGCGTGGGCGTCACTGCCGCCGATGCCGATCTTGCCCCACTGTTGGGCCAGCTTGGCGGCGTCCTGGTTGGCGCGCTCGAGCATGTGGCTATTCTTGATCTCGACGGCGGGGAAATAATCTTTGAACCAGAGGAAGTCTTCGAGTTCGCGGCGGCCGGTGACGCTGGAGAAGACATGATTGATGCTGAAGAAGATGCGCTTCTCGGTGAGGTACATGAGCAGGGCCACGATGTCGTTGCGGCGCTGGAGGAGCTGGAGGTGCTGGCGCTCGGTGATATCGTAGGCGCCGACGTGGATTTCGGTGCCGCTAGGCAGCTTGCAGGTCAGCTCTTCGCTGATGAAGAAATTGGGGTGCTGGCGGAGGCGCTCGGAGCCTTCGATGGAATCGTGGTCGGTGAGGGTGAAAAGGTTCATGCCGCGCTTATGGAGGACGGCGAAAACCTGGTCAGGATCGCTGTAACTTTCGCGGCAAAAGCTCCGGACAATGGGGGTCGTGCAGGGTCCGGAGAAGTAGGAGTGAACATGCAGGTCGCATTTCACGAGTACAAATATGGGGGATGAGTGTTACCGGGGCGTGACAGTGCCGCTAAAGTTCTGAAAAGACTGCCACTTAACGCTTTGGATATCGTTCACACTTTTTTAACCAAACATTCGCAATGATTGGCATGCGCAATGCGATTCTCGCGCGCAATGCACAAACTCGAGTTTTGCTTTTTCGACGCCGGCGGCGGGCACCGGGCCGCGGCAACCGCCCTGGATACATCGATTAAGGCGCAGAAGCTTCCCTGGAACGTCCAACTGACCAATTTGCA
Organism: uncultured Acidobacteriota bacterium; assembly: GCA_963835025.1. Classification (GTDB taxonomy): domain Bacteria; phylum Acidobacteriota; class Terriglobia; order Acidiferrales; family UBA7541; genus Palsa-295. The sequence goes on along the minus strand of CAWIEL010000028.1, from coordinate 4,592 downwards.
GGAATTGATGGATGAGCTGGATATCCTGAAGAAATACGCCGGGATACGGATCGAGGACCAATACAACTGGATGCTGCGGAGCGGTTGGACGCTGGGAAGCATTCAGCTGATGAAGGTGCTGCAATTCGCGATTCGGATGCGGCACAAGGCGACGGTGAAGTTACTGGCGCGACATTGGGCGGAGTCGCGGCCGGACTTGCTTGTGTCGTTTGTGCCGCACTTTAACCGGGCATTGTACGAGAGTTTTGTGAACGCGATGCCAGGACGCCCATTCCTCACGGTACTGACCGACATTGCGGATTATCCCCCGCATTTCTGGATTGAGCCGAAGCAGCAACAATATTTTGTATGCGGTTCGGAGAAGGCGGTGGCGCAGGCGCGGGCGTTAGGGCATGGAGATGATGAGGTGTTTCGCGCTTCGGGGATGATCTTGAATCCGAGATTTTACGAGCCACAAACCGAGGATCGTCTAGCGGGGCGGGCGCGATTGGGATTGCGTCCGGACCTGCCCACTGCGCTGGTTTTATTTGGTGGTTATGGATCGAAGGCGATGATGGAGATCGCTACGAGGCTGGAAGAATCGAATCTGGAATTGCAGTTCATTTTTATTTGCGGACGGAATGAGGAATTGGCGGGCGCTTTGCGCGCGCGGAAAACCAGGCTGCCGCAATTCGTGGAAGGCTTTACGGCGAAGGTGGGAAGCTACATGCACCTGGCGGATTTTTTTATTGGGAAGCCGGGGCCCGGTAGCGTGAGCGAAGCGATTCATATGAAGCTGCCGGTGATTGTGGAATGTAACGCGTGGACTTTGCCGCAGGAGCGGTACAACACAACCTGGGTGCTGGAAAAGGAAGTGGGGATCGTGCTGCGGAGCTTCCGCGAAATTGTGCCGGCGGTGGCGAAGATGATTGAGCCGGGGACTTTGGCGCGCTATCGTGCGAATACGCAGGCCCTAGATAATCAGGCAGTTTTTGAGATTCCGGGAATGATGCGGCAGATCATGGAAAAGACTTTGGCGGCGAACGCCGCTGACTGAAGTTACGAATCTGACGCCCTGCGGCTAATCTATTTGGGGCGCGACGGGCTTTCGGAAACTTCGCGGAAGATGAAGTAGCTGCCGACGCCGGCGACGCCCAACACGATCAAGTCAAAAACCAAGTGGCGGTGGCGAGGGGCAACGATATCGTTGTCTTTACCGCCTACACCGGCCGCTTCCTGCGGTTGGGCGGCGGGGGCGGCGGGTTCGAGATCCATGGTGACGCGGTACGATTTGCCGGCGGGGATGGAGTGGAGTTCGCCGTCGTTATCGAGAACCAGAGTGCCGCGGAAGGCGGAGATGACGACTTCGCGGGGGCCGGTGATAGTGACCTGCCCGTAAGCGGGCTGGCCGTTGGCGGCGCTGACGATCCCTTCTGGAATTTCCAAACCGACCTGATCCGTTCCATTCGAGGAAAAGCCAACGGTGCCGCTCTTGACGAGGGCGTGAACCATATCGGAGCGCTGCGAAAGAGTGGCGGCGCTGGAAGCGAGCAAATAGACCTGGCTGCCGCCGACTTTGAGGCGGAGGGTGCCGTTCATCTGAGTCTCGACTGTATCGCCGGGGTACACGGTGGTGCCGATGGCGACGACTGCAGTGCCGATTTGCGCGTCCTGGGCCTGGACGACCATGCCCAAGGGTTTTTCGTTGGCTGCGAAGGCGGGGATGTTTAGAAGTGACGCAGCTAAAGTGATGGAAAGAAAAGTCCTGGAGATGGAGCGCACTGAGACCTCCTAAGATTGCAAGACCAATTTAGGCGCTTAAAGCGGAAGTGTCAATAGGCCTAAAGAGGTGCTAATCGACTGAAAATGCGAGCGCGTGAGTGATTGCGCGGCTCGCGCGTCGCTGCGGAAAGTGTGTGCAGATGTGGGGCCAAAGCGGCTGGTTTGCCGTTGGGTGGGATGCGTTAGAATGCTTGCGGCCTGGGTGATGGGGCACGTTTTTTACGGTGGCTGCGGGTGGTTCGCGACGGTTGGGAGGCTGGATGATTCACCGCTTCGTATTTCATAACGACAAAATTTCGCCGGTGGAGTCGGTGAGGTTGTCTCCGGGGCAGGCTGGATTGTTCAATGGGTGGGGCCTGTTCACGACGATGAGGGTGCATGAAGGGATTCCGTTTGCGTTCGAGCGGCACTGGAGCCGGTTGGAGCGCGACGCGGAACGGACCCGGTGTCCGTTTCCGTTTGCGCTGGAGACGGTGCGAGCGCAGATGAGTGAGCTGCTGGAAGCGAATCGCGTGGTGGAGGGGGCAGCGCGAATTTATACGGTTTACAACCAGGTGGGATTCTGGCGCAGCGCGGAGGATTTTCCGCGCGTGGATCTGCTGATGTGTTCGGCGGATTTGCCGTCGTACCGGGAGCCTTCGCGGTTAGGTTTGCGGGAATTTGGACGTTATGCGGCGGCGCCGCTGGCGGGGGTGAAGGTGCTTTCGTGGCTGGATAATGTTTGGAATTATGCGGAGGCGACGCAGGCGGGTTTTGATGAGGTGGTTTTGTTGAACGAGCGCGGGGAAGTGGCGGAATGCACGGCGGCTAACATTTTTTGCGCGCGCGGGGGGAAGGTGGCGACCCCGCCTTTGAGTTCGGGGTGTTTGCCGGGGATTACGCGGGCGGTGTTGCTGGAGATTGGGGCGTCGGTGGGAGTGGAAGTGAGGGAAGCGGTGTTGCGGCCGGAAGATTTGTATGGGGCCGATGAGGTTTTTATTTCTTCGACGAATCGAAGCATGTTGGGCGTGAGCGAGATCAACGGCCGCAAGATCGCGTCGGCGCCGGGGCCGATTACGTTGAAGATGGAAAAAGCGTTTGGGGAATATGTGCAGCGCTACATTGCGGAGCGCGGCGCAGTTCGCAATCGATAAGAGCTAGTGAACCATCCAGCCCAGGACTCCGGTGACGATGCCGGTCAGCCCCAAGATAATGCCGAAGTACCAGAATATTTTTTTGCGGGTCAGCAGGGTGATGGAGCAAATCACCAGCGCGGCTTCGAGTAGGACTTCGCCGAGGTCGTAGCGATCGGCGCGCCTTTCTTCGACCTTTACTTCGTCTTCGGCTTTCTTGGCTTCCGCTTGAATCTCTTTTAGTTCTTCGCCGTAGCGTTCGACTTCCTTTGAATATTTTTCTTTCACGGCGTCGACGTGTGACGAATCCTGTAGGGAAAAGATGGAGAGTTCGTCGATGAAGAGCTCGTAGTTGCGGCGGCGGATTTCTTTGGCTTGGTAGTAGGCCCATTGGTCGGCGGCGCGGGATTGGAGCAGGACTTCTTCGGTGTGGGCGCGATGGCCGAGGAGGGTGACGCTGGCGACGAGGACGGCGAGGATGGCCATGGTTAGAGTGACTGGGGCGAGGCTGTGCTCTTCCGATCCGTGTTCGGCGTGTTCTTTTAGTTCCATGATGTCTTCGGCCATTTGTCCTCCATTATTTGTCGCTGCACGAATTCGGAAAACTTGGGGAGCAGCATAGCAGAGAGTTGCGCGGAGTGGCCACGGGGTTCGTGCTGGTGCGCGATGGAGCCGGGAAGTAAGATCAGCCGGACGTACATTGTCGAGAGAGGATTCAGGAGAAGCGTGAGGAGAAGCTGGATGAGCGATTTGGCGAGCAAAACATGCGTTCCGTGCAAGGGCGGGGTACCGCCGTTGGCGGGGAAGGAATTGCAGGCGTTGGCGGAGCAAGTGCCGGGGTGGACGGTGGTTAACGCCCATCACCTCACGCGAGCGTTCAAGTTTGCGGATTTTGCGCAGGCCTTGGCGTTCGTGAATAAGGTGGGCGTGATTGCGGAAGAGCAGGGACATCATCCGGATATTTTATTGGCGTGGGGTAAGGCGGAAGTGACGACGTGGACGCACAAGATTAATGGGTTGACGGAGAGCGATTTTATTTTGGCGGCGAAGATCGACAAAGTCTGAGAACAACGCCAGGTTTAGCACAGAGGACACAGAGAAGCAGCGAGTCCTTTGAAGGCCTGGGCAAGAAGGAGATCCTTCGTCGCGAAACGCGCTCCTCTGGATGACGGCCAACGGCGGTTTCGGCGTCGGATTGGAAGGCTAGGAGAAGCGGATCGGTCGGGGCGAGACTGGCTGGGTTCTAGGGCTCGTCGTCGCCGTCCGAGTCGTCGGGCATTTCTGTTTTCATCGAGAGGTTGATGGTTGGGAGGTGGGCGGCTTTCAACTGTTCGTTCAGGGCTGGGATGTCTTTGGTTTTGAGATCGCTCCAGCGCGCGGTAGCATCGGCTTGGGAGCGATCGAGATCGTCCAGGGTGTCCTGGGCGATTTGGGTTGGGCGAGCGTCGGCATCGTCGACGACTTTTAGGACTTGGCCATACTGACCGTTGAGTTGGGCGAAGCCCGGTGTTTTTGCTCCCGGTCCGAAGCCGGGGGCGGCGCCTTCGAGAGGCGCGGCTTTTTCCTCGAGTGCGGCGATGGCGCTAGCCAGCGGGCTTCCTTGAGGCGCCTTGGCGGCATCGGTTTTGAGTTGGGCACGTAGGGCGCGAACTTCTTCGAGCGCGGAATATGTCGAATTCATCGCATCGCAAATACGCACGCCGAGCTGATATTGAAGAG
>CAWIEL010000027.1:0-47392 GCA_963835025.1 uncultured Acidobacteriota bacterium | reverse complement strand
AGAAATTGGTACTGGCGATGATTCGCAAGATGGCTACGATTTTGCCGCCGCCTTCGCGGGCGAATATCAAGCAGCCGGCGCAGGCTTCGCGTCGCGCAGAATACTAGTGTGACAGTAATCGCGGGCTTCGCCGTCTTAGGGCGCTTGTTGGATTTCCGGAACTACGAACTCACTTAAGTACTGCTGAATTTTGCCCCGATTTTTGTCGCGGTAGGCTGTGTAGTCTTGCGCGATTTCCTGGTCGACACCAACAATCAAAACATAAGGTTCGATTAACTGAGCTTTGTGGAGGCGGAGCAATAGACTGATGCTCGCGTCGTTGGCGATGGGGCTATCCGGAGATTTCTGCAAAATTTCCTCGGAAACTTTTGCGGCCACGGTAAGAGCGGCGGCCTCTTCGGGAAGCGAATGCCGGTATTCTGCCGCTTGCGGGAATTGCTTCTTGAATTCTCCGTCGCGCCAAGAACTCCTGACCCCGCAGTAGGCAATCCATGCGGCTAGCGCGTCCGGCTCCTGGTCGGGAGCGACGACTACACTGGCTTTGGTTTGGCCTGAGGGAGTGACCGTGCATCCGGGTTTGATTTTGCCGGGATTGATTCGAACATGACTGTTATTGGCCCAGTCAGCTAACTGTCGCCACGGGATGGCGTTGTAGGGCTCAGCGACAATCGCCTGAATCGCGAATGGGCGCGCGCCATTGAAATCCTTTTGCTTCGTCAACATATCGGCGTGATATCGAAAAGCGGTTTCCAGATTTGGGTTCATTGACGCTGCGCGGTCATACCATTCGGCGGCTTGCGGAAATTTTTTTGCGGCAAAGTAGGAATCACCGACGAATAACGCCGCGTGGTAGGACGTCGGATCGAGTTCCAAGGCGTGCGAGTAATTCTTGATGGCCTCGTCGAAGTCCTGCTTGGCGAATGCCGCTTCACCGGCTTTCATCGCGGCGTCTGCGGCGGGGGATGCGTTGAATTTTATCTGGCCGTTCGCCGGCAGGGTGGCGAAGTCATCGAGCAAGTTTTCGAGCAGCTGGCTGTGGTCGCCCAACTGTTGAGCCGTTTGGAGAAGGGCTTTCGCGCGAATTAAATCTTTTGCTCTGAGTTCGGGGTCGCTCTGGGTCGCAGAATGGCTGATAAGTGACTGACCAAGCCCCTCCAAGACGGTGGAATCGTTAGGGTTCTTCTTGGCGAGATCCTCGTAGAGTGGCAGCGCATCCAGCCATTTCTGTTGTTTGCCGAGAGCGATGGCTTTGCTGCGCTCGGTCGCGTAGTCATCCGCCGCGGGCGTCTGCGCATGGACTGGCGTAATGACAGCGATGAAGACTGCGAGAAGGGCAATACGAAAGATTTTTGAGCGGTGACAAAAGACGCCAAACATGAAACTGCGAGATTCGTTTCCGACCGTGAATTGAGCGACGATTTTGCGTTTGCCTTGCGCCATGGGCGCAAAGTTAGTCGAAGTCCGTCGTTGTGTACATAGTTTTGCCGTGCTTTGTTTCAAACCCACAATCCCGCTGACAGGCTCTCAAGTTTTGCGCGAAGCCTGCGCCCGGTTGAGCTCGTAGCAATGATGGCAGAGGACGTTGATTTTCATTTTCTTCTCGTTTTGCTCGTTCCACTCACCCTGCTCTTGGAAGAATCCATCGCAGACGCTGCACCACGCGTCGGGCCAACGATCGGTCTCGTCCGGCTTGGAGGAGAACCATTGCTGCACGGGATTTGCAACGAGGTGTTCGCACACGTAGGTGGTGAATCCGGAATCGTGCGCAGGACAGGTCACTTGTTCGCGAAGCAACGCACTCCCCTGCTCCGAATTAGCGAAGTGAATTTCTGAAAACACAAAGTAAATGAATCCGTTGTCACCTGGGCACCTGTAAGCGCCCACAGAGCCGAGGAGCTTGGCGGCGATTGCTGTCATTTCCCATCCGAGGTATTCGTCATCGGGCGAACAGGGCTTCGTAAGAACGTCGATACCTTCGGCTTCGCCAAAATCTCGCACAGTGGAGACGGCCTCTTTAACGGGCGAAGGCAAACTGTCATTAGCCCAAGCCCACATCCACGTTTTCCCGGATTTCGAGGAGCTGCCGACGGCTTCAATCGACGCGACGACCTTTGGGACGTTATCGTCAAGGAACGTTAGGGTTCTGGCGTCGAGTTCATATTGCCAGCGTGGCAACGACTTGTAGTGAAACTGCTCGTCGCACGCTTTATTGAGCGCCATCAGCTGATGAACGGCCTGGTGACGGAACTCCTTAAATTGTTCATCAGTCATTCGCACTACCTCTGTTCACTGGCTGGATTATCGATGTATACCACAGCGCACAATTTCAGCCTGAGATTCGATACAATAGAAGAGATATGACACAGAAGCGGCACAAGACGGTGGGCGTCAAGGTGGGCAAGATTCAGGTGGGGGGCGGCGCGCCGGTGGTGGTGCAGTCGATGACCAACACGGATACGGTGGATATTGCGTCGACGGCGCAGCAGTGTTTGGAATTGGCGCAGGCTGGTTCGGAATTGGTGCGGATTACAGTGAATATTCCGGAAGCGGCGGCGGCGGTGCCGGAAATCAAGAAACGTTTGTTGGATGCGGGTTGCGATGTGCCGTTGATTGGAGATTTTCATTACAACGGGCATGTTTTGCTGACGAAGTATCCCGATTGCGCGAAGGCGTTGGATAAGCTGCGCATCAATCCAGGAAATGTGGGCGCGGGACAGCGGCGCGACGAACAATTTTCGACGATTTGCAAAGTGGCACGGGATAACGGCAAGCCGGTGCGGATTGGCGTGAACGGCGGGTCCTTGAATCAAGAACTCGTGATGAAGAAGATGCAGGAGAACACCGACCTGGATCTGGGCAAGACGTCCGAAGAAATTATCAACGAATGCATGGTGCTTTCGGCGCTGCAATCGACGGAACTCGCGCTGGAAAATGGATTGCGCAAGGACCAGATTATTATTTCCTGCAAAGTTTCGCGGCCGCACGATCTGGTCGCGATCTATCGCGATCTGGCTTCGAAGACGGAGCAGCCGTTACATCTGGGATTGACCGAAGCAGGGATGGGCGCGAAGGGTTTGGTGTGGTCTTCGGCGTCGATGGGAATTTTGCTGGATGAGGGGATCGGCGACACGATTCGCGTTTCGCTGACACCGCGTCCGGGCGGCGATCGTCGCGACGAGGTGTATGCAGCGTGCGAATTGCTGCAAGCGCTAGGGCTGCGTTCGTTTGCGCCGAGCGTGACGGCGTGCCCGGGTTGCGGTCGTACTACCAGCACGACTTTTCAGGAGCTGGCGGAAAGCATTCAGGGGTACATTCGCGACAAAATGCCGGAATGGAAACGGTATTACGAAGGCGTGGAAGAAATGAAGCTGGCGGTGATGGGCTGCATCGTGAACGGTCCGGGCGAATCCAAGGCTTCGAATATCGGAATCAGTTTGCCGGGAACGGGCGAAGCGCCGCGCTGCCCGGTGTATATCGACGGCAAGCACTTCAACACTTTGGAAGGAACCTACGACGAGCTATCGGCGGCGTTTCAAAAGCTGGTTGAGGATTACATCGAGACGAAATACCGCAAGCGCGAACATCCGCTAGCGGAGGTGCAAGTTTTGGCGGCGCAGAAACCCTCACTGCGAGTTTTGGCCTAGTCGCCGCCGCGTTTTCTTCCCTGCTTCCCCGCTATTTTTTCGATGGCGTCGCTGCGTTCACTTTTTTTCAGATTAAATCTTGGTTGTTCCGGCGGTCGATGAGTTCGCTTACTTTCCTGTGCGCTGGGGCAAGAAGTAGCGCACGACAGGATCAATGAAAGCGCAAAAAACCTAGTTGCTCGGGCCATTCCGGCTCACTCTCCTCGCAAATTCCAGTCATCCGGCCACGGCAATTTTGGCGCACCGCGCGAAGAAAAGCTATTCGTGGCGCAGGGCAGCGAGCGGGTCGGTTTTCATGGCGCGGCGAGCCGGAACATAGCTGGCGATGAGGGCGACGGCGATAAGGATTAAAGAGACACAAGCGAAAGTGAGGCCGTCGGTAGGTTTCACACCAAAAAGTAAGCTGGCCATGGTGCGGGTGAGCGCGATGCCCGCGACTATACCGGCCACGATTCCGACCAGCGTGGCGCCAATCCCCTGCTTCAAAATCAGGCCAAGGACGTCGGCAGGTTTGGCGCCGAGAGCCATGCGAATTCCAATTTCGCGGGTGCGCTGCAGCACGGTGAAGGAGATGAGGCCGTAGAGACCGATCATAGCCAGCAGGACGGCGAGAGCCGCGAAACTTCCGATCAAGTAAGAAGGATAGCGGCGCAAGAAAACTGCGGGGGCTTCGTTAGTGTATTGGTCCATGGTTTTAGGTTGAATCAGGGGCAGCTGGGGATCCATTTCGCGAAGCGCTGTGGTAGCGGTGCCGATGAAGGCAGCGGGTGAGCCTGCCGTGCGCACGATGTAGGTCAAATAGGTGGAGGGGCCCTGATCGTTGGGATAGTAAACGACCGGCGGAGGCGGCCCGGCGAGATCGTCCTGGGCGACGTTGGCGATGACGCCGACGATCTGGCGGTACGGCTCCTTCACATTGAAGGTGAAGCGGGTGCGTTTGCCGACGGGATCTTCGTTAGGAAAATATTTTTTGGCGAAGGCTTGGTTGACGATGAGCACCGGAGTCGTGTCCATCTGATCGGCGTCGGTGAAGAAACGCCCCTGGACCAAGGGAATTTTGAGCGCGCTGAAATAGTGTGGGTCGGCGGTGATGATGTCGCATTCGTCTTCCTGTCCGGCGGCGGTGGGGCGGCCTTCAACCACGAAGCGAATCGTGCCGCTGGTGCCTCCGATGGGCAGAGCGGTGGTCATGCCCACGCTCTCCACTCCGGGAGTGCTGGCCAGTTTCCGGCTGAATTCGTGGTTGAAACGGATGGCGGATGGATTGTTGCCGGGATAACCCTTTTCAGTTGGGTAGGAGTCGTCGGGCAGATTCACCGAAAAAGTGAGCAAGTTGCGCGAATCAAAACCGGGATTCTGGTGCAGCAGGCGATGCAGACTTTGCAGCATGAGTCCCGCGCCGACCAGCAGCACTAAAGAGATGGCGATTTCGGCGATGACCAGCCCGTTGCGGAGACGGGCTTGTCCGGCACTGGTTCCGCCACGCGATTCGTCTTTCAAAGCTTCGCCGACGGCGGCGCTGGACGCGGCGAGCCCCGGGGCCATGCCGAAAAGCACGGCAGTAAGCAGCGCGATTGCACAAAGGAAAGCAAGGACTACTCCATTCGCCGCAGCGGTCCGCAGGTTGGGCAGCGTTTGCAGCAGATTTTCGGGAATGACGGCGATGAGCGCGCTGACTCCCCATTGAGCGGCGAGAAATCCGGCAAGCGCACCAGCGCCGGCCAGCAAGAGTGATTCGGTGAGCAGCTGCGCGAACAACTGGCCGCGGGAGGCGCCGAGGGCAGTGCGAATCGCGAATTCCTTTCGGCGGGTGACCGAGCGGGTCATCATCAGATTGGCGACATTGGCGCAGGCAATCAGCAGCACGAATCCGACGGCGCCGAACATGACGAAGAGGAGTGGCTCAATTTTCCCGACGATTTTGTGGCGGAGGGTGCCCATGGCGAGGAAAACGGAGCCATCGAATTGGGGATAAGCGCGGGCCAGCTGCGCGGTGATCGCGTCCATTTCGGCCTGGGCTTGCTGCATGGTGACGCCCGGGGCCAGGCGGGCGACGACGTTGAGCCAGCGCAGGCTGCGGCGAGTGACCAGGTCTCCATCGGCGTGCATGGGGACCCAGAGAGGGTTGGAGTTGGTGGGAGCAAACTCGAAATTCGCGGGCAGCACACCCACGATGGTGACGGGTTTGTTGTCGAGGCGGATGGTGCGTCCGATCACACCGGGATCGGAACCGAAGTCGCTGCGCCAAAAGCCGTTGGTGAGCATTACCACGTGTGGACCATCGGTCACGTCCTCGCCGTCGACGAACCCACGGCCGAGCGCGGGCTGGACGCCCAACATGCGGAAAAAGTTCGGAGTGACCTGAGTGGCGAAGACGTTCTTCGGTTCCCCGTTACCAGCCAGGGTGAACGCGTCAAAACCGTAAGCCGCGAGCGCCTGAAAACTCTTTGCCGTCTTTTTCCAGTCTTGAAAATCAGGGTTGGAAGTGTTGGCGCTTTGCGCTTCATTGCTTTTGTTTTGAATCCGGCCTTGGCCGAGGGTCACCAGTTCGCTGGGGCGATCGTAGGGCAGCGGGCGGAGCAGGGCAGAGTACACGACCGAGAAAATCGCAGTGTTCGCGCCGATGCCCAGAGCGAGCGTGAGTACGGCCACGAGAGTGAAGCCGGGATTTTTGGCCAGAATGCGAGCCGCGTAACGAAGGTTCTGCCAGATCGCGCTCATGATCACCTCACCGGATAAGGTTATCCGTAACCACATCAAGCAAATCACACGCCACGAGCGCGGGATGCAACCGCTTTGCTTTGAGGGTGTGCAGATTTTTGGGCGGCTGATAAGTGTTCGGCCTTGGGACGCGGCGGACGAAAAGCGTTAGCTGTCTGTGGCCGCGATCATCTCCAGCAGGCGCAGAAGCGTGGAGCGCTCGAAGGCGGTGAGCTTGGCGGTAAGGTTTTCATCGAGCGCGCGACGATGCTTGATCAGGAATTCGCGGTAGGAGTTCCCTTTCGCAGTGAGGCGAACTAGTAGCGCGCGGCCGGTTTTGGATTTGGCTTCGGAGACGAGACCTTGGCGAATCATGGTTTTGATGGCGCGGTGAACGACGGTGCGGTCGAGATCGAGGCGGGTGGCGATCTGATTGGAATTGAGCGCGACCCCGCCGCGCAAAGTGGCCAGGATAAAGCCACGGGTCTGGGAGCATTTGGTTTTGCGCTCGAGCGATTTGGCGACTGCGGAGTAGGCGGCGGCCAAGTGAATCAGCACGGAGTCCTTGAAGAGCTCGGCAGGGATTGGATTTTTGTCGACGATGTTCATAGAACCTTCACGGTGTGCTCGAGCGGCCGGCGCCACTGCGGACGGTCGACGGGCTCTTCGGATTTTTTGCCGATGGCGATGACCATCAGGATTTCGTGATGCCGGGAGGACAGGCCTAAGAATTTCTCGAGGCGGAGATCGTCGAAGCCCTCCATCGGGCAGGTATTCCATCCCAATGCTTCCGCGGCGATCATCAGATTGGCGCAGGCCAGTGCGGCGCTCTTGCCCGCCCATTTGAACATGCCGTGCCGGGCGACCGGCGCAGCGCCGATGATTTTCCACGGATGGATGGCGCGAAGGATCATCCATTTGATGACGCCGAAAATTCCGAACCAACCCTGCAGGAAAAACCACTTGCCCAGACCGGCCCGCTTCTCCTGCTCGGCGATTTTCTCCTCGGAGAAACAGCCGGCCGTGCGCATCCAGGCGAGTTCGGCCTGGGCGGTGGATTTCCAGGAACCGATATCCGCCACAGCTACGACCAGCGCGGACGCGGTGGCGGCTGGTTTCTGGCTGAAGCAAAGCTCGGCGGCACGTTTTTTCGCTTCCGGGGATTCGATCCAGTAGAAACGGTAGGGCTGGCTGTTAAAGCTGGAAGGGGCCAGGCGGGCGGCGTCGAGGATTTGGGCGCGCACGGCTTCTGGCACCGGCACGCCGTCAAAAACTTTAACAGCGCGGCGGCGCAGGATAGGTTCGAGCAGATGGCTCATGTCATGTTCCATGTTGCCAGTACAACATATTCATGTTGTATATGCAACATCAAAGAATAAAGCCTTCAGCGGCAGGAACTGCACTGTCTTCACCTGATTGTTCAGGGCCGGGAAAGATGTTAGCTTGCGGCTGAGCCGATATGAATGCCTGAACTGGTCACTGCTGCCCCACCCCGAAGTAACGAAGACAAAAGCTGGCGATTGGGCTTCTGGAGCCTGATCGTCACCCAATTCCAGAACGCCTTCAACGACAACGCGATCAAGTTTCTGGTGATTTACCTGATCGTGGAAATGAATTTCCCGAAGCACGTGCGGGACAAGTTCGTGTGGATTGTCAGCGCGCTGTTTGCGGTGCCGTTTGTACTGTTCTCGCTGACCGGCGGGTATTTTGCGGACCGCTACAGCAAACGGAACGTGGTGATCGGCACCAAGATCATGGAAATTTTCGTGATGCTGGTAACGATTCTGGGATTGTGGCTGAACAATCTGGAGCTGCAATGTGCGGCGGTGTTTTTGATCAGCACGCAGTCGGCGCTGTTTGGGCCGTCTAAATATGGATTGCTGCCGGAGGTGCTGCCTGATCGCCTGCTTTCGTGGGGCAACGGAATTATCGAGCTGGGGACATTTGTCGGCAGCATCGGCGCGGTGATGGCGGCAGGATACCTGGCCGATCACTTTCGGGGACGGCAGTATCTTTCAGGTCTGGTGCTGCTGGGCTGCACGCTTTTTGGATTGGCGACCAGCTTTGGAATTACCCACGTCCCGGCCGCGGACCCGGGGAAGAAGTTCCATTGGGATCCGCTGGCCGAGCTGATGGAGCAGATGCGGACGATTCGCGCTGACCGGATCTTGGACTGGGCGGTTTGGGGCAACGTCTATCTCTGGTTCCTGGCGGCACTGTTGCAGCTGACCATCGTGGTCTACGGGCATGACACGCTGCGGGTAAACGAAGCGCACATCAGCTACCTGCAGGCGGCGGTGGGAATTGGAATCGGAGTGGGCAGCGTGGCCGCGGGATATTTGTCGCGAGGAAAAATCGAAATACGATTGATTCCGATTGGGGCGGTGGGCATGACGATTTTCGGCGCGCTGCTTTATCCTTCCGGGCATACGGTACACAGCGCGGCGGCTCATCTGGCGGCGCTGGGGATTTTTGGTGGTTTTTTTGCGGTACCGTTGAATGCACTGATCCAACACCGGCCGAACCCGGCGAATAAGGGCGGAGTGATCGCGGCGGCGAATCTGCTGTCGTTCATCGGGGTATTTTTCGCGGCAGCGGCTTACTATCTTTTCTCAACGGTATTTCGGCAGACGCCTTCGGGCGTGTTTCTGGATGGAGCGGGTTTGACAGCGATCATGAGTGCGCTGTGCATATACTGTTATTTCCAGGCACGTTCGCAACCGGTGATGAGATCGGATCACTGACGACGATGCCGAACAATTAAATATGATCCGTTTCATCGTCTGGATTTTGACCCATACGATTTACCGGCTGCGGGTGGTCGGCCGCGAGAATTTCCCGCGAAGCGGCGGCGCGCTGCTGGTCTCGAATCACATGTCACTGGTCGATGCGCTGCTGTTGTTGGGCGCGAGCCGCAGGCCAGTGCGTTTCCTGATGTTCAAAGATATTTACGACCTGCCCTACATCAAGCCCTTCGCCAAAATGATTCGCGCGATACCGATTTCATCGCAACTGCGTCCGCGGGACATGATCCATTCGCTGCGGGAGGCGAGCGATTCGATTCGTCGCGGTGAGATCGTTTGCATTTTTGCCGAAGGCCAAATCACGCGTATCGGGCAGATGCTTCCCTTCCGCCGCGGCATGGAACGCATCATGAAAGGAATCGATGCGCCAATCGTTCCGGTTCATCTGGACGGGGTGTGGGGCAGCATTTTCAGTTACGAGCGCGGGCGATTTCTGTGGAAGCTGCCACAGCGGATTCCGTATCCGGTGACGGTGAGCTTCGGGAAACCGCTGCCGGCGACGGCGGGCTCATTCGAAGTGCGGGCGGCGGTGCAGGAATTGCAGACCGAGGCGTTTCGATTTCATCGCGCGCGGATGCACACGCTGGCGGAATCTTTTATTCGCACGGCGCACCATTATCCATTTCGTTTTGCGATGGGAGACAAGCGGCGACCGCGGATGAATTGGGGCGGCGCGCTGCTCAGCTCGATTTTCCTGGCACGGCGCTTGCGGAAAACGTGGGAAAGCCAGGAAATGGTCGGAATTTTGCTGCCGCCATCGGTGCCCGGGGCGCTGGTGAATTTCGCGGCGTCGTTGAGCGGGAAGATTCCGGTCAATTTGAATTACACGGCCTCGAACGAGACGCTGGCTTCGTGCGCGGAGCAATGTCAGTTGCAGACGGTGATCACCACGAAACTGCTACTGGAAAAGATTCCGCTGACCGTTCCGGGGCGGACGATTCTGATCGAGGAAATTGCGGCGGCGCCGAAATTCGTCGAGAGATTCGTCGCGCTGCTGCTGTGGTTTCTGCCAGGCCGGCTGCTGGAACAAGCGCTCGGCGGCGGAAAACGGAGAACCCTAGACGATTTGGCGACGATCATTTTTTCCAGCGGCAGCACGGGCGAGCCCAAAGGGGTGATGCTGACGCACTTCAACATCGCTTCGAACATCGAGCAGATGGGGCAGACGTTCATGCTGAGCAAGGGTGACGTGCTGCTGGGCGTGCTGCCCTTCTTCCATTCGTTCGGTTTCACGGTGACGCTTTGGCTGCCGGCATTTCTGGCGGTGGGAGTGGCGTTCCATCCGAGCCCGATCGATCTGGTCGCGGTGAGCGAAATGGTGCGCGACTACAAAGTCACGTTCCTGCTGACTACGCCAACTTTCCTGCAGCAGTACACGCGGCGGTGCTTGCCGGAAGATTTCGGGAGCCTACAATTTGTGGTGGTGGGGGCGGAAAAATTGCCGGACGCGCAGGCGCTGGCGTTCGAGGACCGGTTTGGCATCCGGCCGCTGGAGGGTTATGGCGCGACGGAATGTTCGCCGGTGATTGCGGTGAACACGCGCGATTTTCGCGCGCCGGGGTTCCGTCAGGTGGGAGGGAAACGCGGGAGGATCGGGCACCCACTTCCGGGAATTACGGTGAAGATTGTGGATCCGGAGACACGAGAGAGATTGGCGGTCGATACGCCCGGCTTGCTGCTGGTTCGCGGTCCGAACGTGATGAAGGGCTATCTGGGCAAGCCGGAAAAAACCGCGGAGGTTTTGCAGGATGGCTGGTATGTAACCGGCGACATCGCTGCAGAAGACGAAGATGGATTTTTAACCATCACCGACCGGCTGAGCCGGTTCAGCAAAATCGGCGGAGAGATGGTGCCGCACATCAAGATTGAAGAGAAATTGCACGAGCTGGCCGGGACGTCCGAGAAGACTTTTGTGGTGACCGGCGTGCCTGATGGAAAGAAAGGCGAGCGGCTGGTGGTACTGCACACCATGGATCTGGAGGAAGTAAAGCCGGTGATCGAGCGGCTGGGAAATTCGGATTTGCCGAATCTGTGGGTGCCGCGCGCGAACCAATATTTTCAGGTAGAGGAGTTACCGCACCTGGGCAGCGGAAAATTGGATCTGCGGCGGATTCACGAAATCGCGAAGGAAAAATCCCCGGAACAGCCAGGCTGAGCGGCGCTATTTCAGCGCACGAAATTCCTGACGGGCTTGAAGCATGAGCGAGTCCGGCCCCGAAAGAATACTCGGAGCCGGACTTGCTTTTACTACTGAGGTTCGCCGGAACAGCACGTCGCGCTGGAAATATTAGATTGGGCGGCGTCAGCGTTTTGGTCCCCTACGTATCGTTGCTCATAGCGATCGTGATGACGCAGCCAAGCCATGGGACGGTCGAGGCCCGCTTCATCGCGGCCTTTCGGGGTCAGGTCGAGAAGATTGTAGGTGCCGAGGACGATGTCCAGTCCGCGACCGAAACTGGAATAGGTGTGATAGACATTCCCTTCTGCGTCCTTGTAAAACACGCTGGCTCCGGGGGCTTCCTCCGAACGGAATTCGGTGGGGCGGTAATTGTAGGTGACCGGACCGCTGGACAATTCCTCGGCGCGGAACGAGACCTGATAGTCGTAATTAAAGTCGCTGCCTGAAGACGAGACCCACTTCAAATTCCAGCCCATGCGTTTTTTGAAAGCTTGGAACTCGGCCAGCGGCGCGCGTGAAGCGGCCACGAGCGTGGTGTCGCGATTGGCGAGGTGCGTAGTGATACCGTCAAAGTGATCGACGACGTAGGAGCAGCCGGGGCAGCCTTCCTTCCATCCGGGTCCGAACATGAAGTGATAGACGATCAGCTGGCTGCGGCCATCGAAAAGATCGGAGAGAGTTTCCATGCCTTTAGTCGTTTCAAACACGTAGGGCTTTTCGACTTTTTCCCAAGGAAGTTCGCGGCGCTGACGGCTGAGTTCATCCCGCAAGCGAGTGAATTCCTTCTCCTTAGCCAAAAATGCGGTGCGGGCCTGAAGCCATTCGGCTGGTGAGACAACCTTCGGTGTTGCTTTCTTTTGTTCCACAGCTGCTTGCATGACGTCCTCCTTAAAATAGATTTATCGAGCCAAACGATGAGAATTAGTTGAACGGATTTTCGTCGGCGCTGGGGCCGTAGATCGACGGCACCGGAACATCGAGCAGGCGCAAGTAGACGGAAAGCTGGCCGCGGTGGTGATAGACGTGATTGAGCAGGACGGAGCGAAGGAGATCGGCCCGCGGAACGGCCATAATGGTCTGGCCGTTTTTGGTCAGGGTCCAGATGGACTTGAGGCGCGCGTCGTCCATCTTTCCGATGGCACTCTTGGCCTGTTCGACGCTCTGCGAAAAAGCTTCGAAGATTTCGCGGCGATTAGCGGGTTCGGGCTGCCCGAAGACCGGATCCTCGACGACGTCCCGGGCCGCGAGCGCGGCGACTTGACCTTGAGTCGACGCAATGTGGAGCGCCAGTTGGCCCAAGGAAAACGATTTGGGATGCGGCTTCCAGGAAAGTTTTGCTTCCGGGACGCGATCCAGAACTCGTTTGGTGGTGTGCGATTCCTGCTCGAGTTCGACAAGGATGGTTTCGGCAAGGCTCATAACGACTTCTCCTTTAGAAAAGATGACGCGCCTCTTAAGAACGTCCGGCGCTGCGCGCGGATGAGGCCGGCTTGAATGGTGAGTTCGACGTGTCAGTTTTAGCGGCGAGTTTTTGAATCATTACCGAGGCCAAACCCGCTGCCGACGAAATTTTTGCGGCCAATAGAGCTGCGGCGGCAATGCATGCTGGACACATTTTTCCCTCCTGCTGCGATGAAACGGGCTATTGCACCCGCGAACTGGCATTTGAGCCGGATGCTTCGGCGTGTTTCCGCGTGCGATCGAGAATCCTGGCCCAGCCGGTGTGGACTCCTTTGCGATGCTGCTCTTCCATGAAGCCGAAAGCGGTGTGGCGCAGAGTGATCAGCGTGCCGCCATCTTTGTCGGTGAGCCGATACTGCACGTTGGAGATGAGCGGCAAAGATGAGAACAACGGGCCAGAGATTTCGAGCAGCGTCGGGCGTTTGATGGCCTGCACGTTGCCCCAGAAATGGCCGTTGTTGTCGCCGAGGTCGCGATACCAGCGGCCGCCGGGCCACGGCTCGATTTTCATTGGCATGGGCACGCCTTCGCCGTTCTGATTCTGTGGGCCGATTTCTTCCAGCAATGCCGAGAAGGTGGCGTCGAGCGAAGCGCGCACGTGAATTTCCTGGATCAGGTCGAGAGTGAGATCTTCAATCGATTTAGCTGTGGCCAACATTGCTCCTCCTTAAATTGAGAATCTCGTAGTTCGACGAACGAAACGCTTCCCCATTACTTCTGAGCCTCGTTTTCGGCACGTTCTTTGATGCGAGCCAACTGATTACGCCAGAACCGCTCGAAGGTCCCGGCCCATTCGTGCAGCGGGCGAATGGCCTCGGCGTTGGTGCGGTACATCATTTGGCGTCCATCGCGGCGCACATGGACGAGGCCGACGTCACGCAGGACGCGCAGGTGCTTCGAAACCGACGGCTGTTCCATGCGGAGCGCCGAGACGATGTCGTTGACGGCGTGTTCCTTTAACGCGAGGTAGTTCAGGATCTCGCGCCGGCTTGGTTCGCCGATGGCGTTAAAGGCGTCGGTGGTAGTGGCCGCTCGTGACATGTGTACAATGTATACCCATATAGGAATATGTCAAGCTAAATTTTCACGGCGACTGGGATCGGCAAAAATGCGCCCCGGCGGCGGTGCTAGAAGATGGAGAGTTTTACGTGCAGGAATTTTTTGGGGTCTTTGCGGAAATCGCCCAAAAGCAGGCGCAGGTCAGCCGTCGCGCCGGTCAAATTATCGTACAGCGCCGGGTCGGTCATTATGCGGCCCGCGGTGCCAGTATTTGAATTTAGTTTTGCGGTGGCATCGCGAACCTGGGCGGAAGCGTCGCGCAGATTGTTGTAGAGCTGATCGTCGTTCATGATTTTGCCGAGCGAACCTTTTCCGGCGCGGGCGTCGGCGAGGATCGCATTTCCGTTGTTCAGGAAATTTTTGGCGTTGTCGTAAACGGCGGGATCGTAAATCAGCTTGCCGGCGGTTCCCTTCTGGTCTTTCACCGCGGTCACCACATCGTTCACGTTGCCAACGGTGGCGTCGATTTTGGTGTAGAGCTCATCGGAGGTTAGCAGCTTGCCGACACTGCCGCGACCTTCCTGAATGGAGCCAGCCATTTGATTCAGGCGCAAGGCGGTGGCGTTTAGGTTGTTGTAGAGCGTCGGATCATTCAGCAATTTGCCGACGGAGCCTTGTCCGCTGCGAATCTGCGCGACGACCGCGCGCAAATCGTCAGCCAGACCTCCGACGCGCTCCATAATGGCTTTCATTTCGGCTTCTTCGCTGCCGGGCAAAGTTCCGTTGTTCTGAACCTGATCTCCGAGGTGGCCGCGGGTGACGTTGACGTAGCGGTTGCCGAGCAAACCTTCGGTGACCAGGCTGGCGGTCGAATCGGTGCGGATGTCCGAGGCGAATTTCTTGCTGATGCGCAGCACCAGCTGAATATTCTGCATGCGGTCCCCGGGCGAGGGATTAATGCGGATGGTTTCGACGTTGCCGATCTCAACGCCATCGAGGCTCACCGGAGCGCCGACGGTGACGCCCTGGACTTCCGGCAAGTAGGTAATCAGGCGATACTTCGGCCCGATCGAACCGGCACCGGTAATATAAAAGATGCCGATCGCCAGAATCGCGAGTCCGACCAACACGAAAACTCCGACCCGCAGTTCGGTCCAGGTCAACTGCTTGCGCTGCGCCATGACGTACCCTCCTCAATGAGCACGGAAACTTTTTACGAATAGCGATCTGCCGCGTTTACTCCGCTGAAGCCAAGAACTCTTTCAGGTACGAATCGGAAGATTGCAACATTTCGTCCGCCGGTCCTTGAAAATAAATCTTCCCATTGCGCAGAACCAGAATGGTGGTCGGGTGGCTCGGATTTTTTTCGACGCCGCCGACGGCGAGTTGCTCGCGTTGGGCTAGGGTCGAATGGCCGTTCGCCTTCGCCCCATTGCCATTGGACGCCAGCGGAACGACGCAGCCGGTAGCTTGGTCGAAACGATAATTCGCCAGGCCGAAGGCATCCTGCACCCGATGGGTCGCGAGCAGCGAGGTCACGTCTTGCAGGTCTCTCCCGCGCAGAATCAAAGTGATGATGGTCTGCGAAGTTACCGGGTCGAGGCCGGCGGTGGGCGAATCGTAGAAAACGATGGGAGGGTGATCGGCCAGGGCGCGGGCGATCGATACGCGGCGGCGCATGCCGCCTGAAAGTTCCGCGGGATAGCGGTCGATGGCCTGCTCCATTTCGACGAAGCGCAAGGACTCGCGGACGCGCGACTCGATTTCCTCTTCGTCGGCGTTTTCCTCGCGCAAACGATAGGAAACGTTTTCGGCCACGGTCATCGAATCGAAAAGCGCGCCTTCCTGAAAAACGAATCCGATTTCACGACGAAAATTGAGCAGGTCGTGTTCGGACATGGCGGTAACGTCGTGACCCAAGACCGTTACGGTACCGCTGTCCGGACGGATCAGCCCGGTGGCCATTTTCATCAGCAGCGTTTTCCCGGTGCCGCTTTCACCGAGCAGGACTTTGGTTTCTCCCTGCTGCACCTCGAAGGAGATCTTCTGCAGAACTTCGCGGTCTTCAAATCCGATCGAGATATCCTGGAACGAAATGAAAGGCGTGCCGGGGACCATCTTCTCGATCATGGGATGGCGCGGCGGCGCATAGGTGCCGTCAGCGTGAGCGACGTCGGCCAGGCTACGTGATGAAAGTGGCGGGGGGAGATCGCTCGTCATTGCGTCAATTATAGATGCAAACGGCTGCCGGAGTCGCCGCACAAAACTGCAGCGTGTACCTTCATGCCTTGAAAATGTAGAGCATGAGTTTGGTGATGAAGGTATCGACTACCAGAATCAAAACCGAGGAGACGACCACGGCGGTGGTGGTGGCGCGGCCAACGCCCTGCGTTCCACCTTTCACGCGCAAGCCTTCGTAACAGCCGACCGTGGCAATGATCAAGCCGAACACGAAGGGTTTGGCCAGGCCTTGGACCACATCGCCCAAGGCTAAGGCGTCGATCGCGCGGGTCCAGAATTGGACGGGACCCAAACGCAAAGTGAAATAGGCGACGAAAAAACCTCCGCAGAGGCCGACGAAATCCGAGACGACCGTCAGCAGCGGCAGCATCAGAACGGTCGCTACGACGCGAGGCGTAACCAGTTTGCGCATCGGGTCAGTACCCAGAGCGCGCATGGCGTCTACTTGTTCGGTCACTACCATTGAACCCAGTTCGGAGGCGATGCCAGAGGCGTTGCGGCCGGCGACGAGCAGCGCGGTGATCGCTGGACCGAGCTCACGGACCAGGGCCAGAGACACCGCGTCGCCAGTCAAAGCCGTTTCGCCGAACTTTTCGAATTGCGCGGAGGTCTGCAACACCATGACGCCACCGATAAAAAAGCCGGTCAGGATGACAATCGGCAACGATCCCACTCCGATTAGATCCATTTGCTCCAAAGTATCCATGCCGTAGCGGGGCGAGGTGACGAGGTTCGCCAACGAACGGAAAGAAAGCCGGGCATATTCCTGAACGTTGAGGATTTGCCGTTTGATTGAGTCGGCGAGGAAAGACAGAATGGATAGGGTGTCGCTGGAATCCGGCATCGTGTGTGACGCTGGACGAAGGCGCAAAGAGCTAGAGTGGATGCGCGTAGATCAATTCGCCGAGTCACGGAAAGCGTAACGGGTGAGGTGCGGAAGGTCAAGCGCGAGTGGACCGCTGCGAATGCTCGTGCCGCGACGCGCAGCTTTACGGGTTGGTGAGGGTCCGGTAGAATCCGTCCTTCATTTATGCGCCTGAGGCTCAACTAAATATGCTGCGCTTTGTAACCGCCGGAGAATCGCACGGGCAGGCGTTGATTGCCTGGATTTCCGGGCTGCCTGCCGGTGTTCCGGTGGACCTGGAATTTGTGCAGCGCGAAATGCATCGCCGTCAACTTGGGTATGGCCGCGGGGCTCGGCAGAGAATCGAGAAGGATACGGCGGACTTTTTGTCCGGCGTGCGGCACGGCAAGACGATCGGGGCGCCGATCGCGGCGCGCATCGAGAACCGCGACTGGAAGAATTGGGAAAAGGCCCTGCCGGTGGAAGATAGCGAGGGCGCGGAAGACGCGCAGCGCAAACTGACTGCGCCGCGGCCCGGACATGCTGATCTGCCGGGAGCGCTGAAATATAACTTGCATGATGCGCGCTACATTTTGGAGCGAGCCTCGGCGCGCGAGACGGCGGCGCGAGTGGCAGCGGGTGCGCTGGCCAAATTGTATCTGCGCGAATTCGGAGTGGCGGTGTTGAGTCACTCGATCGCAGTGGGCCCGGTGAGCCTGGGCCGCGATGCAACATGGCAGGAAATCGAGGCGGTGTGCGAGAATCTAGAATCCCCCTTGCGGTGCGTCGATAGCGAAGTAGAAGAACGAATGAGGGCGCAGGTGGAGCAGGTGCTACGCGCCGGCGATTCGGTGGGTGGGATTTTCGAAGTCGTGGCGCGAGGTGTGCCGGCCGGCTTGGGCACGCATGTTCAGTGGGATGAAAAGCTGGATGCGCGGATCGCGCGAGCGGTAATGTCGATTCAGGCGGTCAAGGCCGTCGAATTCGGATCGGGCGTGGGGAACGCGACCAGACTGGGTTCGCAGGTGCAGGACGAAATCGTTTACGATCGGGTGAAGAAACGATTCGAGCATACTTCGAATCGCGCCGGGGGCCTCGAAGGCGGGATCACTAACGGCAGCGATATTGTGGTCCGCGGGTATCTCAAACCGATTTCGACTTTACGGCGCGCCTTGCAGTCGGCGGATTTGAACACGAAAGACGTAGTGAAGGCGGCCTACGAGCGGTCGGATGTTTGCGTGGTGCCGGCCGGCGGGGTGGTCGGCGAAGCGATGGTAGCGCTGGAATTGGCGGCGGCATTCGTCGAGAAATTCGGCGGCGATTCGCTGGAAGAAGCGCGGCGGAACTTCGACGGGTACCAGAAGCAATTGGACAATTTTTAGAAAAACGTTGCAGCAAACCGGGGCAAACGCGAAAGATGATTCATCCGATTGTGAAATACGGCGATCCGATTCTGGAGAAGCCGACCAAGCGCGTCGAAAAGTTCGATGACGACTTGCAGAAGCTGGTCGACGACATGTTCGAATCGATGTACGCGGCGAATGGCGTGGGGCTAGCTGCGCCGCAAATCGGCGTCGGGCAGCGCATTACGGTAATTGACGTATCGAATGGCAAGAATCCCGAAGCGAAAATCGTTCTAGCTAATCCGGAAATTATTTATGCCGATGGGCAGCAGCGCGAAGAAGAAGGGTGCCTTTCGATTCCTGGATTTCGCGGATATGTGGAGCGCCCGCAGTATGTGACGGTGCGCGCGCAGGACGCGCAGGGAAATACTTTCGAATCGCAAGGGCGAAGGGCTGCTGGCGCGAGCGTTCTGCCATGAGATCGACCATCTCGATGGCGTGCTGTTCATCAGCCACCTAAGCATGCTGAAGCGCGACATGATCAAGCGCAAAATCCGCAAGATGAAGAAAGCCGGCGAGTGGTAGAGATCCGGTGCCGCTGAAAATCATATTTTGCGGCACTCCTGCATTCGCAGTTCCCTCCTTGCGACATTTGATCCCTCAACCTGATTTCAGGGTCGAAGGCGTGGTGACCCAGCCCGACCGTCCGCGAGGCCGCGGCGGAGAGATGGCGAGTTCCCCCGTCAAGCAGGCCGCCCTCGCCGAAAACATTCCGGTCTATCAGCCGGAAAAAATCCGGAGCGAGGAAAGTTTCGAATATTTTCAACGGATGGCGCCGGACGTGGTGGTGATCATCGCGTACGGGCAGATTATTCCGCAGAGACTGATCGATATTCCGCGGCTGGGTTGGATCAATCTGCACGGCTCGCTGCTGCCGAAATATCGCGGGGCCGCGCCGATACACTGGGCGGTGGCCAACGGCGAAAAGCGAACCGGCCTGACCACCATGAAGATCGACGCGGGATTAGACACCGGGCCGATGCTGCTGAAATACGAAACACAAATTGGAACAGAAGAGACTTCGCCGGATCTTTACGCGAGATTGGCTGAGGCGGGCGCTCCGTTGATGGCGGCGACGATACGCGGGCTTGCGGACGGTTCGGTGGTGCCGGTGCCGCAGGACAATTCGCTGGCGACGTTTGCCCCACCGCTGAAGAAAGAAGATGGGAAAGTGGACTGGTCCTTTGCGGCCCAGCAGATTTTCAATCGCATGCGCGGGTTTAAGCCCTGGCCCGGGACCTTCAGCAGCTTTCGCGGGAAGACTTGCCAAATATGGGGGAAGCCCGCCGAGGCAGGGGCGGGATCGGTTGGTAGCCATGCCGCGCTGAATGGAAAGCCGTTCGGGTCGCTGTTTGAAGCCGGGCGGCGTCTTTTTGCAGCGTGCGGCGCGGACACGGTTCTTGAAATCGATTCGATTCGAGTGGAAGGAAAAACCCGGGTAGCCGTGCGCGATTTTTTGAATGGAGCGCACTTGAAACCGGGCGAACGATTCGGGGAATAAATTTTGTCCCGGCCATCAGGCACGCCGGCAAGATTCGGAAATATCTTCATGACGGTCAGCATCTCTCGAAAAATTGCGTACGAAATCCTGCGCCGAGTGGAATCCGAAGGCGCGTATGCCAGTGACTTGCTGCACGCGGATCTTGGACCGAAGACCAAGCCGGAAGACGCTGCACTGGCGACCGAAATCGTCATGGGCGTTTTGCGATGGCGCCGCCAACTGGATCTTCTGATCGAGACTTATACGAAGAAGCCGATCGGGCGACTTGATTTGGCGGTGGTGATTGCGTTACGCATTGGCATATACCAGCTGCGATTTCTGAACCGCGTCCCGGCGCGTGCCGCGGTGAACGAATCGGTGGAAATTGTGAAGAGCGCGAAGAAGGCGTCGGCGGCGACGCTGGTGAACGCAGTTTTGCGGCGCGCGGCGGAAGAAGCGAGAAAGCCGGTGGAGCAAATGCTTTCAGCAATTCCATCACGAGCCGAGAATCTGGCTATTTTGCATTCGCACCCGACTTGGATGGTGGAACGCTGGCTGGCGCGGCTCGGCGAACCACAAACGACTGCGCTACTTGAGGCAAACAACCGCACGCCCCGGCTGAGCTGTGCGATTCATGAAATTTCGACACTCGATGCAGTCACCCAAGAATTGCGGGCAGCGGGGCTTCGAGTTCTACCTGGAGAAATGCTGAAGTCTGCGTTCGCGGTCAGCGGAGGCAG
The DNA here is from genome assembly GCA_963835025.1 of uncultured Acidobacteriota bacterium. GTDB lineage: Bacteria > Acidobacteriota > Terriglobia > Acidiferrales > UBA7541 > Palsa-295. The sequence goes on along the minus strand of CAWIEL010000027.1, from coordinate 26,897 downwards.
TCCGGCACGAACCGAAGCCTTTCGCGCCGGAAAAATTTCGATTCAGGACGAAGCATCGCAAATCGTTCCGCTCCTCGTGGAAGTTCAGGGAGGCGAACGCGTGCTGGATTTGTGCGCCGCGCCGGGAGGCAAGACTGCGCCGCTGGTTCGCGACTCGGAGCCTGGCGGGTTGGTGGTCGCAGGCGAACGGCATGCGCATCGCCTGCGCGCGATGCGCGAGCAATTCAAACGGCTCGGCTTGAACCAAGTTCGACTGGTCGAATTGGATGCGCAGAATCCTTTGCCGTTCGGCATTCGATTCAATCGCATCCTGGTGGATGCCCCGTGCTCCGGCACCGGCACGCTGGCACGACATCCAGAGATTCGCTGGCGGCTGCGGCTAGACCAACTGAAGGAATTCCACCACCTGCAAGCTTGCCTGCTGGAGAACGCAATCGATGCGCTGGCGCCCGGCGGACGGCTGGTCTATTCGACCTGCTCGGTGGAGCCGGAAGAAAACGAAGAGGTGGTTCGGGAAGTATTGAAAAAACGAAGTGAGGCTGGTTTAGCGGGGCGCGAGCTTGGACCCGATTCCCTGCGCCACAAGCTGGCGGAAGGCATTGACGCCACCTCGTTTTTTGACCAGGAAGGTTTTTTCCGGACTTCGCCGAACGAACACTCGGCCGATGGATTTTTTGCAGCGGTCATCGTGAAGTCCGAAAATTAGGGCACGTTTCCGTTTGCGTACGAAGGCCGCGAGCGAGACACGCCAAGCAGCGCGAAGCGTGCTAGCCTCACGACTCGGTGAGAGAATCGAAACAATGAGATTTCGCGAACGACTCGAATGGATATTCCGCATGGCGCTGCTGGCGTTCATTTTGACGTCGGTGGCGTTCCTTAGCGCGCTCACCGCGATGCGTTTTGCGATTCAAGGCCGCGAAGTGGTGATGCCAGCGGTGGTCGGACAGAAGGTCATCGAAGCGCAGGAAATGCTGCGCGGCCGGGGAGTGGGGATGTTGATCGAGGACCGCACTTACAATCCCGCGGCAGCAGATGTGGTGATTCGCCAGACTCCTCCGCCGGGCATGAAAGTGAAGGTGGGCCAATCGGCACACGTAATCATCAGCCTGGGGCCGCAGAAAGCGACCATCCCTACCTTGACCGATTTGAGTATCCGCGCCGCGCGCATTGAATTGTTGCGCAGCGGATTGCAGGCCGGCGAAATTTCGTCGCTCTACCTACCCGACGGCCAAAGCGATATGGTGCTGCAGCAGGATCCGGCGCCGGGAACGTCGAACGTGACCAGCCCGCACGTGGATATGCTGGTCTCGCTGGGCCCTAGGCCAGCGGGATACATCATGCCAGAACTGATCGGGCAATCGCTGAGCGAGGCTGAGTCGCGGCTCACCGGCATTGGCATGAAATCGCCGAAGTTGACCCTAACTCCTCTTCCTGGCGGACTGCACGGAACAGTGGTGGGACAGACGCCTCCGCGTGGAGCACGAATCGATGCCAGCACGCAGGTCGACCTGCAGATTGCGGAGTAACACCGATCCGCATCGCGAGACCCTATCCGCCCCGTCGCTGTAAGCCCTGCGTTCTAAACCCTGTGCTAGAATTAGGTCTTCGACAATGCCCTACTCCCGTATCGAAATCGCCCCGTCCATTCTTGCTTCTGACTTCGCCAAATTGGGAGAACAAGTCCGTCTGGTAGAAGAAGGCGGAGCCGAAGTGCTGCACGTCGACGTGATGGACGGGCACTTCGTGCCAAACATTTCGCTGGGAATTCCCATCGTGGCGTCCTTGCGCAAGGCAACCCGCCTGCCCCTCGACGTGCATCTCATGATCGAAAACCCGGAACTTTTCATCGAGGACTTCATCAAGGCGGGGGCTAACCGGGTTTTGGTGCATCAAGAGGCGACGGTTCATCTGGATCGGGCGCTAGCGATGGTCCGGGACCACGGAGCCGAGGCCGGCGCGGCGATTAATCCGGCAACACCGGTGGCGATGTTGAGCGACGTGATGTCGAAACTGGATACGGTGCTGGTGATGTCGGTCAATCCAGGCTTTGGCGGACAGAAATTTATTCCCAATGCCTACGAGAAGATTCGCCAGTTGGCCGCTATGCGCACGCGATATAATGCCAGTTTCCGAATCGAGGTTGACGGCGGAGTGGATGTGGAGAATATCGCTGAATTGGCTCGGGCGGGAGTGAACACGTTCGTAGCCGGGACTTCGATTTACAGCGCGGCCGATCCAGTGGCGGCGACGCGTCAACTCAAACAGCTCGCGACCCAAGCCCTGAGCCAAAAAGCCTGAACGTCCAGGAAAGGTCTGCCTTGAAAAACGTAAAGCGCGAAGGTTTAATTTCGAATCTTGATTTTTCATTTTGCAGCAAAGCGCTGCTGACCGTCGCAGCGCTCGGGATCCTCCTCGTAGGCTGCCCCGCGCTTCGCGCCCAAGTCGCGACGCCCCAGACCGGAGGCAGCGGAGCTCCGCCGCCACCGGACACCGACACGCCGGCCAAAAAGAAACCCGCAGCTGATACTTCCGCCACCAAGAAGCACCCGAAGAAAGCAGCGGCACCCGCGACGAAAGCCGCCGCGCCGGAAGCGTCTGCCGAGCCGGACAAGGTTTTGTACGATCGCGCCGAATTAGACCTGAAGCACGGTCGCTTCACCGAAGGGCGACTTGCATTGCAAACCCTGATCAACACTTACCCTGATAGCGAATTCCTGGCCAAAGCAAAACTGGCTGTGGCCGATTCCTATTTCCAGGAAGGTGGGACCTCTAACCTGACCCAAGCCATCCAGGAATACAACGACTTCCAAACTTTCTTTCCGTTCCTGGACGAAGCGGCCTACGCGCAGATGCAGATCGGCCTGGCGCATTATCACATGATGGAAAAGGCTGACCGGGACAAGACCCAAGGTGAAGCGGCCGAGGATGCGTTCCAGGCATTTTTGCTTAAGTATCCGACAAACGCCCTGACGCCGAAAGCGACGCAATACCTGCGGGACGTGCAAGAGGTGCTGGCGGACGGCGAGTTCAAGGTTGCCTATTATTACTACACCAAGCTGGACTTGCGCGCTTCGGCGGCGCGTCTAGTGGAACTGACCGATCGCTATCCTCTTTACAGCCAGAACGACGAAGCCCTATGGCTGCTGGGCGACGTCTACGGACGCGCCAAAGGTCTCTCGAAGAGTGAAGACGACAAGACCCATTGGGGCGATCTGGCCGCCAAGTGCTACGACAAGATCGTGCGCGATTACCCGCTGTCCAAGCATGTGCCGGAGGCCAAAGAGCGCCTGAAGGCCATGGGCCGCACGGTTCCCGAACCGGATCCGACCGCGTACGCTCGCATGACCCAGGAGCAGCTGTACCAGCGCCAACACCATCAGATTGCGGCCTTGAAGATGCCGCTCAGCATGGTCAAGGGCAGTCCAGATTTCACCACGGCGGCGCACAGTGGCGTGCCGCAGCTCAATCCTCCCAACGATGTCGTGTCCGCGACCGACGTTCTGCGTCCGGGCGCACAGGGTCCGTCATTTACAGTGGCGGGCGGCGGAGCGGCCGCAGAAACCGGGACCGAGCCGGTGACACCGGAAGACGCGAGGACGGGACCCGCCGGCGGCGGATCGTCCGCACCGAGCGTAGGAGTGGAAATCATCAGCACCGGCCCTGATTCGCAGCCGAACGCTACCCCGGGGACCACCGCTGCGCCGCCAGGAACTACTTCTCCAGAAACGAATTCGACAGGGACAGCGAATCCTACTCCTGCTACAGACGTTCCGGTGGTAGAAGGTTCGCCAACGGTGACGACGGGCGGTGCCAACCCGATTCCGGAAGCTTCTGCGCCAGCCAACTCATCTTCAACACCTGTCACTTCAACACCTGCCACGTCGGGTGCCAATTCAACCCCGACGACTCCGGCAGCTGACTCCGGAAAGACCAAGGCCACACCGGTGGACTCCAACGAGGAATCCACCAGCAAGAAGAAAAAAGGCATCAAGAAAATCATTCCCTGGTAGACCTCGCGGTCTGCTGTTTACTCCCTGCTAACAACTCAGGCACTCCTGTACTTTGAGTCGGTTGACGCCCCCAGCGTGGGGTGCTGCAATAGGGGTCTAATGGGGGTAGGCGTGTCTCAACACGGGCCCGTCACCCAGGGGAAGACTGTGCCCAGGATTCTGGTTGCCGACGACAATACAAACATTCAAAAGATGGTGGTGCTCGCATTTCAGGAGCGCGGGATTGAGGTAATTGCGGTAGGCAATGGCGAAGCCGCCGTGCGCCGCATCCCGGACGCCAACCCCGACCTGGTCCTGGCCGACGTGTTCATGCCGGTTCGCAATGGTTACGAAGTCTGCGAATTCGTAAAGAAAGACCCGCGTTTCGCGCAAACCCCCGTCATTCTGCTGGTCGGCGCATTCGATCCCCTCGACGAAAAGGAAGCGCGCCGCGTGGGCGCGGATGGAGTGCTGAAAAAGCCGTTCGTTCCGCCCGACCCCCTCATCGCGATGGTGATGTCCGCGCTCGAAAAGAATCCAAAGGTAATTGCCGAGCTGGCCAAGGCCAAAGAAGCCAAGGAAGCTGCGGCGGCGCTGGCGTCCCTGCCTGCGGCTGCCATGGAATCGCCGATGACGGCGGAAATAAAGCCGCTCCCCGACTATCCCGAACCGAGCGCCGAAGAAGCGGCCATGATTTACGGATTTGGCAAAGGCGTTCGGGCTATCGATGGCGACGAACCTGAGGGAGAAGAGGCGGACGCGAAATCGAAGTCCGCGCAAGGACTGAAAGACCCACAGGCCGGCAAGAAATCGAAGGCTCCCGCGGCAGCTGCGCCCAAGACTCCCGTTGTTCAGATGGAAGAAGAAGACGAGGAAGAAGATACATTCGACGCGTCGGTGACCGCCAGCGACTGGCGGCGCAACGCGGCCGAGCTGGAAGTGCCGGACAACGTCGAAGCCAACCCGGTTTATTCTTACGGCCAGAATTTCGAACCGATCACCTTCCCGTCAGAGAAGGATGTTCCGCCTAAGCATGTGCGCACGGAAGCTGCGGCGGATGCGGAGCAAACAGCTGCTAAATCGGAAGAAGCTGCCGCGAGCGTAGCGGCTCCGGAAGTGCGAGTTGCGAGCGATGCTGCGGCCAACTGGGAATTGACGACTGAAGCGGAGTCCGAGGTTGAGTTGGTTTCCGCGCCGACGGTAGAAGCGGCGTCTGCAGAGGTATTCACGCCTGAAGACGCGCCGGTACACGGCGCGACGGCCGTGGAGAGTTTGGTCAGCGCGAATGTGGCAGAGCAGTCTGCGATTTCCGACGCGGCAGCGCCGGCGACGGAAGCGTCCAGCGTTCCAAGTTCGAGCGAGACCGAAACTGCAATTGAAACTGCTAAAGATTCCTCGAAGGAAACTTCGAAAGAAGCGCATCGTCCGAGTTTCGTGGCCCGCGTGCGCGGCTGGATGGACATGATGTCGTCGTCCTCCGATGAGCCAGCCGAGCCGCAACCGGAATCGAGCGCGCAGCATTGGATGACCAGCTTGTCCTCTGCCGAGCAGTCGAGCAAATCTGCAGAGCCGGAAACCGTGATCGCGCCACTGAGCGTTTCAGCGGTCGAGAACCCGGTGATGATGGCGGAAGTCGAAGAACTCGCCGAAACGGCAGCGATACCGGCGGTGGTGGAAGCGCCAACGGTGTTTAGCGAGAGCGAGCCTTTCGTCAAGGAAGCATCCCCGGAAGCGGTATCCGAGCAGCATTTTGAGCCCAGCCCGGTCGAACATTTTGAAAGTTTCACCGGCGATGCAAATCCGGGCGATCTTGGCGGATCCAGCTATGGCGCCGACCAAGTTGCGGTCTCCGAAACTTTGAGCGACCCAGAACCGGTGGCGCAAGAAGAAGTCGCGCCGCAAGAACCGGTCCATGAAGAGATTCACGCCGCGGCTGACCAGGCTTCCCTGCCGCAGCTTTCGATGTCCGAACCTTCCCAGGAGCCGAGCCACGAACATTGGTCGGTCCTGATGCAGGCCTCTACGGAGGTGGCAACGAATGGCGATGCGTCCACTACCCAACAGCCGCTCGAGCCAATCCTTAGCGATCTGCACCAGCAACCGGCAGTAACAGCAAACGAGATTGAAGAAGAACCGGCGCACGTGGCGGCTTGGCTGCGCAGCCGCGCGGCGCAAGAAGAGACGCGCATCGAAGATGTGCCGCCGCCAGCCGAAGCTTTCCACGGTGAGCCGGCCGCGGATTCGTGGAGTCAGCAGACCACCGATTCGACTTTGGACCACACTCCGTTTGCCGACCAGCCCGAACCAACGATCTTCGAAGATCAGCCGGCACACGCATTCGCCGAGCGGATTCCGACGTTGCCTCCGCCGAATCGCGAGGCGCTCGCCGGAATTCCTTTCCTTATGCCGCGTCCGGAGGCCGAACCTGCCGCTTCCAATGGCACAGATACCGCGAATTCAGCAGCGGTCGACGAAGTGGTGCGGCGCGTGCTGGAAAAGCTGCAACCCCAGCTGCATGAACTGCTCTCCCAGGGCGTGAAGCCGCTGGTCGAAAACATGCTGCAATCCGAGCTGAAGAACGAACTACAGCGCAACGATAAAGCCTAACTCAACGATTCAAGCTGTCTCGGGTTCGAACGACGCCGCGCGCAAGCGCGGCGTTTGTTTTTCATTTGCCGCCAACCTGCCGCGAGCGAATGTCCTCCGATTTGACGCGCTGTACGCCCGCCGCTTATATTCGTTAATTCAGCTTTCCAGAAATTTCCGCACAGAGGAACGATGCCCCGGGAAATACCCAAGGCTTACGAGCCGCAGGAAATCGAAGAACACTGGGCCAAAGCCTGGTACGAAGAGAATCTTTTCCGCGCCGAGAACTCCGGAAACTCGGCAGTGCCGGGCACGGCGCAGCCTCGATTTTCGATTGCCCTGCCCCCTCCGAACGTCACTGGCTCGATTCACATTGGGCACATGCTGGAACACACCCAGATCGACATGCTGGTGCGTTGGCACCGCATGTGCGGCGAGCGTACGCTGTGGCTGCCGGGCATGGACCACGCCGGAATCGCCACTCAATTCGTAGTCGAACGCAAATTGGCCGCGGAAGGAATCAAGCGGCAGGATCTCGGTCGTGAGGAATTCGAGCGGCGGGTCTGGCAATGGAAGGCGGAGAGCGGCGGAGTTATCAAACAGCAGATGATCCGACTGGGAGCTTCCTGCGATTGGACCCGCGAGAAATTTACGTTGGAGCCGGCGCTGTATCGCTCGGTGCTCGAAGCATTCTTACGGCTATACCGCGAAGGTCTGATTTATCGCGGGCGTTACATGGTGAATTGGTGCCCGCGCTGCCAGACGGCGATCAGCGATCTGGAAGTCGTGCACAACGAGCGCAACGGCAACCTCTGGCAGATTCGCTATCCGGTCGCCGGCTCTCAGGAATTTTTGGTGGTGGCGACTACGCGTCCGGAAACCATGCTGGGTGACACCGCCGTCGCGGTGCATCCGGAGGACGAGCGCTACGCGCACCTGGTGGGCAAGAAGGTGATGCTGCCGCTGATGAATCGGGAAATTCCGATCATCGCGGATTCCTACGTCGACCGCGAATTCGGGACTGGCGTGGTGAAAATTACGCCCGCGCACGATCCCAACGATTTTGAAGTCGGTAAGCGCCACAACCTGCCGGAGATCGATGTGATGACCGACGACGCGCACATGAACGCGGACGCCGGCAAGTACGCGGGCCTCGAGCGGTTCGTCGCACGTGCGCGGATTATCGCCGATCTGGAAGAGCTCGGCTTGATGGACAAGATCACCGAGCACACCCACAACGTCGGCACCTGCGATCGTTGCAAAGCGATCGTTGAGCCGCGGCTTTCGACGCAGTGGTTCATGAAGATGAAGCCGCTGGCCGACGAAGCGAAAAAAGTGGTCGAAGGGGAATTCGGGCCCGAGGCCAAAATCGAAGTGGTCCCGGATAACCAGCGAACCATTTTGCTGCAGTGGTTTGAGAATATTCGCGACTGGTGCATTTCCCGGCAACTGTGGTGGGGCCACCGGATTCCGATCTGGCATTGCGCCGGCTGTAAGGAAATGATTCCGGCGACGAATTCGGACGTGGAGATTGTGGACGGCCATGCGCGAGCAGCCGGAGTTCCGACCAAGTGCCCGAAATGCGGCAACGAAAAGCTGGTCCAAGACAAGGATGTGCTGGACACCTGGTTCAGTTCCGCGCTGTGGCCGTTTTCGACTCTAGGCTGGCCCGACGACACCGAAGATCTGCGCACGTTCTATCCCACCAGCCTGCTGATCAGCGGCTACGACATTTTATTTTTCTGGGACGCGCGGATGATCATGGTAGGGCTGCATCTGGCTCCTGGAACCAGCGAAAAAGAACGAATTCCCTTCCGGCGTTTGTATTTGCACTCGCTGGTGCGCACCGCGGAAGGCGCCAAGATGTCCAAAACCAAGGGCACCGGCGTCGATCCGCTGCAACTCACCCAGCAGTACGGCACTGATGCGTTGCGTTACATGTTGGCCAGCATGGCGGCGCCGGGAACAGATATTGCGCTGACTGAAGATCGCATTCTTGGCGCGCGAGCGTTTGCTAACAAAATCTGGAACGCGGCGCGATTTTTGTTCATGAATCTGGAGAAGGCTGAGGCGACCGGGATCACTTTGGAGCAGGTCGCCACGCCGGAAATTCGCGCGGCGGCACCGTACACGTTGAAAGGCGAGGGAGGATTAGTTCATCGCTGGATTTTCTCGCGGTTGGCAGCGACGGTCGCCGAAGTGGACAAGGCCTTCGATGAATTTCGTTTTCACGAGGCCTGCCAGACGATCTACCACTTCTTCTGGGGCGATTTTTGCGATTGGTACATCGAATGGGTCAAACCGCAGTTGAGTTCGACCGATCAGGAAATTGCGGTGGCGGCCTGGCGCAACATTTTTGCGGTTTTGGATGCGGCGCTGCGGTTGCTGCATCCGGTCATGCCTTTTCTCACCGAAGAGTTGTGGCACAAGTTGCCGCAGCCCGCGGGTGCGCGGTCGATCGCGCTCGATCGTTTCCCGGAAGCACGCCGGCAGTGGCACGACGCCGCGGCTGAAACCGATATGGCGTTGATTCAGGATGTTATTGTCGCGGCGCGAAATATCCGCGCGGAGATGAAGGTCGACCAGAAAAAGAAAGTGGCGGCCGAATTCGCCAGCCAGGATGTCGCCGTGCGCACGCTGATCGAGCAAAACTTGGAACCGCTCACGCGCCTCGCTTCCCTTTCCGCGCTCCCGGTTTCGTCCGGAACGCTCGCGGCGGAAAACGCCGCGGTGCGCTCCACCGCTAGATTCGATTTGCGCATCGCCTACGGGGATGTCATCGACAAGCCTGCGGAAATTGCAAAATTGCAGAAAGAAATCGAGCGGCTGGCCAAAGATATCGAAACCAAAAAAACGCGGCTGGCCGACGAAACTTTCACCAGTAAAGCGCCGCCGAAAGTCATCACTGACTTCAAAGCGACGTTAGCCGCGCGCGAAGTCGAATACCAGAAATTTGTAGAGCGGCTGAAGCAGCTGCAATAGTTCGCCATGGCCCAGAACCGCACTGCGAATCTACCCGGCATCACTGACAAGCGCATCGACGCTTTGCTGACGCTGCTGGCGGAGAACGCGACGATCGTGATCAGCGGCGCGCAGGTGGCCAAGGAAATTGGAGTGACGCGCCAGCAGGTGTGGCGCTGGGTACAAAAGCTACGCGAGCTGGGCGTGAAGGTGAAAGGCCACACCGCGACCGGATATCACATCGAGCGCGTGCCGGATATTCTGGCACCGCAACTGCTTAGCCACCGGCTTACCGGCATTCCCCTGGCTCGCCGCATTTACCATTTTTTCAAAATTGATTCGACCAACTCGGTTGCGATGAAGCTGGGCGAGGCCGGCGAGCCGCACGGCGCGGTCGTCTTGGCCGAAGAGCAAACGGCCGGACGCGGGCGCGCCGGACGAAAATGGATCTCCGAAAAGACGGCCGGGATTTCCTGCAGCGTGCTGCTGCGCCCGCAAATTCCGCCCGCACACGCGCCCCTGCTGACGTTGGTCGCGGGACTAGCTGTACGCGATACGGTCGCTGAAGAGCTGGTTTCGGTGCCGGACATTCGCTGGCCCAATGACATTTTAGTGCATGGGCGAAAGTTTTCGGGCGTGCTGACTGAAATGCACGCGGAACCGGACCGCATGCACTACGCGGTAATCGGAATGGGCATCAATGTGAACCAAACCAAAATGCCGGCGGAGCTGGCCGGAATTGCGACTTCGCTGCGTATGGAAACTGGGCGATCACATTCGCGCCTGGAAATATTGATTCGTTTGCTGCGACACCTCGACCGCTACTACAATCTGTTTCTCGCTGAAGGCTCGGGGCCGATTTTGCGCCGCTTTGCCGAGGTTTCCAGCTACTTCCAGGGAAAATGCGTGAAGATCACCACCCACATCGAGACTTTCACCGGCACCACCGCCGGACTCGAACCCAGCGGGGTGCTGCGCGTGATGCGCGACGATGGCGGCGGCCTGGAACTGATTCTTTCGGGCGACGTCGCGGAGGCCAAGTAATGCTACTGACCCTGGACGTGGGCAACACCAACACCGTGCTGGGCGTATTCCGCGGCAAAGAACTCGTCGCCAACTGGCGGCTTTCGACCGCGCGCGAACAAACTGTGGACGAATACGGAATTCTGACGCGCGATCTTTTCACGTTGGCCCAACTGGAGCCGCGCGAAATTGGCGGCGTGATCATCAGTTCGGTGGTACCGCAGCTCAATGCGATTCTGGCCGGCATGGCCGACCGCTATTTCGGGCAGAAAGCGTTGTTCGTCGAGCCGGGCATCAAGACCGGCATGCCGGTGCACTATGATAATCCGGCGGAGGTCGGCGCAGACCGCATCGTGAACAGCGTGGCGGCGTTCGAAAAATATGGCGGGCCCTGCATCATCGTGGATTTCGGCACCGCGATTAATTTCGATGCCGTTTCGCAGCGCGGCGAATATCTGGGCGGCGTCTTGGCGCCGGGCATCGGCATTTCGGCCGATGCGCTTTTCGCGCGCGCGGCACGTTTGTTCCGGGTAGAAATTAAAGATCCCGGGAAAATCATCGGGACCAACACCGCGGCCTCGATGCAGGCCGGGCTTTTTTATGGCTATACCGACATGGTCGACGGAATTCTGGCGCGCATGAAAAAGGTAATGGGCGAGGCCACCAAGGTCATTGCCACCGGCGGACAGGGCGCGCTGATTGGTGCCGGCTCCAAACACATCGAAACTGTTGATGAGTTTTTGACTCTGGAAGGTTTGCGCCTGATATGGGAACGCAACCAGACGCCGGCGCACGGCGACAGCGCCAAGAAACCAGCGCCCGCGAAAGCGCGCAGCAAACCGTAGCCAGTTCGACATTTTTCTTCGGCAGCACCACCGGCGCCCATGGATACATTCAACTACTTCAACTATTTCACCGAGGTCGAAGAGTATTTCTGGCGGAAGCGCGGTGCGCATCTGCTGGTCTCGCCTCTCGATTGGGCCATTCTCGAAACCTGGCAGAAAGCGGACATTCCGGTAGTCGTCGTCCAAAAAGGAATCGATCGCGCTTTCGAAAGTTGGGAACGATCGCGGAGAGCCGCGGGCGGGCGACAGATGAAAAGCCTGGCCTATTGCGTCGATGCCGTGCTGGACGCGGCTTCGGAAGCGCAGGAAGCGGCGGCTGGTTCGGGGCCGGAGATTCCCTCTTCACGGTCGAACGCCGAACCATTCACGCGCGATGAGCTGAAGCGCTATTTCGAGCGGAACGTGAAACGCCTGCGTAGTGCAGGCGAAAAACAAAAAGCTAAACCCGCGGCGTCCGGCGCGGAACTGAGCTCGCGATTCAACGACATCGCCCAGAAGCTGGACGATTATTTACCGCTGCTCGATGTCCCCGGGTCCCTGGATTTGGAAGATCTGGAGCGGCGGCTGACGATTCTAGAAGAAAAACTTTCCGCTGCGCTCTCGAGCCACGCTGACGAAGAAGTCCTGCTGAATTTGCGGCGCGAAATGGATCGCTCGCTCGCGCCATACCGTCGTAAGATGTCTGCGGAACAATTGTCGCAGCTCGAACGTCAATATTTGCAGAAGCGCCTTTTCGAATATTTTGAAGTTCCGCGCCTGAGCCTTTTCTATCTCACATAGGAGTTTTTTATCGGCTTTCGTCCGGCGCATGCCGGCTGAGGGCGCAATTCCATCCATGAGCGACGTAACCATCGAAAAATTAATCTACGGCGGCGAAGGTCTGGCGCATCACGACGGCTCGACCGTCTTCGTGCCATTCGTGCTGCCCAATGAACTGGTCAGCATCTCGCCCGTGGAGCAAAAGAAAAAATTCATCCGCGGACGGCTGGACCGGGTCATCACACCTTCGCCGGAACGAATCGCTCCGCGCTGCCCGCACTTCGGCATCTGTGGCGGATGCGATTACCAGCACATCCCCTACGAGCCACAACTTGAATTCAAGAAGGAAATCCTGCGCGAGACGCTGCGGCGCATCGGACGGATCGATTGGACTGGCGAGATTATTGGGCACGCGTCACCACCGTGGGCCTACCGCAACCGCGTCCAGTGGAAAGTTCGGCCGCTGGAGGCTGCATCCGATGCGGAAGCAGGGCCGGACGGAAAAACCAGGCTGGGAATTGGCTACTTCAAAGCAAACACCACCGCACTTTGTGCAGTTGAAACCTGCGAGATCGTCTCGCCGCTTCTGCTCAAGACTTTGTTAGCTCTGCGTACCGCACTCGCCGCCGGAGAATTACCGCGCGGGCTGCGCGAAATCGAGGCTTTCGTGAACGCCAGCGATTCGCAGCTATTGCTGACGGCAACGTTCGCGGGATTCCCTTCCGCGCGCAGCCGAACATGCTCAAACCTTTCGTCGGATCGCGCCGGAGACGACCAGCCTGCTCTTTCACGACCCCGCCCGAGACCGGATGGAATTGTACGGTCCGGGCTACATCGAATACGAAGCGGCCGGCACGGCCTATCGCGTCGGGCATTTCTCTTTCTTCCAGGTGAATAAATTTCTGGCCGAAACACTGGTCACCGAAGTTGTGGGGCGTGAAGATGGCGGCCGCATGGCTCTCGACCTCTTCGCCGGAGTCGGATTGTTTTCGATTCCGCTGGCTGCAAAATTTGAAAAGGTTCTCTCAATCGAATCGAACCCCGCCGCGACCCGCGATCTGGAGTCGAACGTGCGCGGCAAGGGAGCGATCGAGGTTCGCACCGCGGACGTGGACCGCTTCATGGCTCGGAGCAAGGAGCGGCCAGACCTGGTGGTGCTGGACCCGCCGCGCGCGGGGATGACTCCCGATGCGATGCAGCGCCTGGCCCGTATGGCTCCGCCACGAATCACCTATGTTTCCTGCGAGCCGCCGACGCTGGCGCGCGACCTTGCTATTCTGATTTCCGCCGGATATAGTTGCTCAGAAGTACACGTAATCGATCTGTTCCCTCAGACGTTTCACATGGAGACCATCGTTCGGCTTCGGCGAGGTCGATGAAGCTTCCGGCAGTTTGGATCTTCGCGGCGTTTGCTTCAGGCGTCGGCGTGGTGATGCATTGGCCGGCGTCGCCGAAGGTGTGGATCGCCGCCGCGATTCTGGCGATTGCCTTTAGCGCTGCATTCCTGTGGCATAAGCATTTCATTCCGGCTTTTGCTTGCGCTCTCCTTGCGTGGGTCGCGCTCGGGGGTCTCGCGTATCACGTCGAACGCCTTCCATTTCCTCGCGATCAAGTCACGCGTGTGCTCAGCGAAAAGCAGGTCGATCTATCGACACCTTTCCGATGGCGCGGGCGTCTGCGGGAGGATCCGATGACGCTGGCTTGGGGCCAGCGTTTTGAAATCGATTTAGAGCAAGTAGAGGTCGCTGGAGAGATTCTTCCAGTTTCTGGCGGCCTGCGGATCAATTTCTATTCCGGAACGAGAGCTGCGGAGCCGCCCGCCGGCCTGCGCGCGGGAGACCGTGTTGAAGCTCTAGCCAAAGCCAAGCCTCCACGAAACTTTCTGGATCCCGGCGCCATCGATCTGCGCGGGATTCTGGCGCGGCAGCACGTCGACCTGATTGGCAGCCTGCGCAGTGGCGAGCTGCTGCAGATCATCGATAGGCCTCCTCCGACGATTTCGCAACGCCTGGCGCGGGCTCGTGGCAATTTGCTGGCGCGGCTCGACGCGCTTTTCACCGAACAGCCGGAACGCGGCGCAATCCTGCGCGCCATGCTGCTGGGAGATCGCAGCTTTGTCGATACCGATGTGGTGCAAGCGTTTCAGAAAACGGCTTCGTATCACGTGTTGGTCATTGCGGGTTTGCACGTCGGTGCGCTGGTCGTATTTTTTCTTTGGATTGGGAAGAGACTGCGATTGCCCCCCATGGCTTCTGGGTTTTTGATTTGCGTGGCGTTGGCCGGGTACGTAGGAATCGTGCAGGATCGGCCGCCGATTTTGCGCGCGGCGTTGATGGCGGCGTTGTTTCTGCTGGCGAGGCCATTCTTCCGTCGTGTAGACCTGCTCAACACCATCGCGATTGCCGGCTTGATTTTTCTCGTACTCAAACCTTCCATGCTGCTCGATTCGAGCTTCCAGCTTTCGTTCCTGGCCGCCGCGGTGATCGCCGGTGTGGCGATCCCATGGATGGAGCGGAGCAGTGTCCCTTATCGCCGAGGCTTGAATCACATTGGCGACGTGACCCGCGATGCCGGCCATGCACCGAAGATCGCGCAGTTTCGGATCGAAATGCGGGCCGCCGCGCTGTGGATCGGAAACAAGATGCCCCAACAACTGGCCCAGCGAATGAATGGAGCGCTGTCGCTGCCGATTCGGGCCGGGCTTCGGCTCTGGGAAATTATTCTTTTATCGGTGGTGATTCAGGTAGGAATGCTGCCGTTCTTGGCTAGGGATTTCCACCGGGTTAGCCTGACCGGTCCGCTCAGTAATTTGTTCGCGGTGATCTTGACCGGAATCATCGTGCCACTTGGTTTCTTGGCGTTGGCGTTCACATTCTTGTGGACCCGGGCGGCGATGCTGCTGGCCAAGGCGCTCAACTGGTGCGTCGGCGCGCTGTTGACTGCCGTGCAGTGGTTTGCGCATTGGCCGCGGCTCAGCTACCGGATTCCAGCCTCGCCCGAATATTTTGTTGTCGCGTTTTTTGTGGCGTTTGCGCTGCTGGCCATCGCGGCTCGCAACGTCGCGCTGCGACTCTCCACGCGTTCGAATCAACCGACCGTCCCGGCACCATTGCGCGCGGTCGAGTTGGTGGCCGCATTGGCGGTCGCAGCTCTCGCCATGGTCATTGCAATTTTTCCTTTCACGCCGAAATTCGCGCACGGGAAATTCGAAGTGAATGTTCTCGACGTAGGCCAGGGCGACTCCATCCTTGCAGTCTTCCCTGCGGGGCGCACGATGCTAATCGATGGCGGTGGACAGGCTGGCGCGGAAGCCATTAGCGGAGCGCGTTCCGGGCCGGACATCGGCGAGGACGTGGTCTCGCCGTATCTCTGGTCCCGGGGGATCAAACGGCTGGACGTGGTGGCGTTGACTCACGCGCATCACGACCATCTGGATGGCCTGCACGCCGTGCTCGCAAATTTTCGAGTTGCCGAGCTGTGGATCGGACGGGACGAAGAAACGCCGGCGTTTTTATCTCTGTTGGCCGAAGCGCGAGCACGCGGAACAAAAATCGTCCAGCGGGCGCAGAACGATGCGTTCGACTGGGACGGCGTAAAGGGCCGCGTCTTGTGGCCCGCGGACATCAGCGCGGTCACCAAGCCTTCGAACGATGATTCTTTGGTCATGGTCCTGGACGATGGCGTGATCAATTTTCTGCTGCCCGGCGACATCGAGAAAAAAGTGGAGAACGAGTTGGTGGCGGAGGATGCTCCACTGAAGGCCGATTTCTTGAAGGTCCCGCATCACGGCAGCAAAACCTCATCTACGGACGCATTCGTGGCGGCTGTCGCTCCGAAGTTCGCGGTCGTTTCGGTCGGGGATGGCAATCAGTTCGGCCATCCAGTAGAGAGCGTGGTCGAGCGCTACGCGGCGGCGGGGGTTCGATTCTTGAGGACCGATCGAGACGGCGAGGTTACCGCGCTCAGCGATGGGAAAGACTTAACAGTGCACACGTTTGCCGAAGACCGCAGTCAGCAATAGTCTCGAACCAGACAACACCTTACTAGGCGCGCTTATTCTTATTCAGACGTTTCCGGCGATTCCGCTTCTTGCTCGAGGACGGTGTCGCTCTTGGTGTACTCGGCAATAATTTTGCGTGCCTCATCGACCTGAGATTCCAAGACGAAGATTTCCGTGCCATGCGGCCCTTCCGGATTTTCGGGAATTGGAAAAGGGTCCGAGGAAACGGAGCCGGGAGATTCGATTCCGGCGCTCTGCAGCAAGCCGCGAATGACGAGCGCTTCGGTGGCGTTGTCCGCGACATGCGCAACCACCAGCGCTTCTTCGACGTGATCGTCACTCATTAAAATCCTCCAAGTATGGCCGGACCATAATTGCTCGCATTTCGGCGGATGTCCATACTTGAGATGCC
Organism: uncultured Acidobacteriota bacterium; assembly: GCA_963835025.1. Taxonomy (GTDB): domain Bacteria; phylum Acidobacteriota; class Terriglobia; order Acidiferrales; family UBA7541; genus Palsa-295. The sequence continues at coordinate 10,322 of CAWIEL010000027.1, read as the reverse complement.
GTAGCCGCTAAAAATGCGTGGATCAGAATCCGTAGCGGTGAGCCAGCCACATGCGCAGGAACAAAACGCCCAGCGCCCCGACGGTCCCAATGAACGCGCGATATTCGCGGTTTCGAAGATATTGATCCCAAGAAAAACTCTGGCCCGGTAATTCCGGCGCGTCGTAGGTCTTGGCGAATAAGTTGGGGAAAAATAGCGGAACGCTCCCAGCGTAAGCATCAAAAATCGGGCCGAAGCGAACGTGTAGATCGGCTTCTTCGTTCTTCATCACCGCGTAATAAAAAACGGCGAAGTACAACACGATCAAGCCGCCAGCCCACCAGGAATGTCCGGCAACCGCAAAACCAACCGCAAGGAACGCGCTCCCAAGATAAAGAGGATTGCGAGTACGCGCGTAGGGACCGGTGATGGCGAGTTCGCGATCCTTGCGCAGGTGTCCGGCCGCGGCGGCCCGTATCAGCAGCCCGATTACAGCAAGAGCCGCACCCCAGGCGATGGAACGCACCGTCGGGGAGGCGAGAACCAGATACAAAATCGCGACTGGGTATCCGGTGCGCACGCGCCAACGCATCCAGAATTTTCGAGGCTGACTCAAGACGCCTTCGCTCAATTCTTGTTCTCCAGTATTTGCCGAACCGCTTCCGCCACGTCATCGACTGAAATCGCCAACATGGCGGGGGCATACGACGGCCCGCGCTGATAGGTCGTTTCGGCATGCCGTGGTTTTCGGACGATGACGATCTTCTGCGCGAGATCGGTGATGTACGGTCCGTTGCGCGCCGGATCCGTCGGACCAAACAACCCGACGATAGGAGCGCCCAGAGCTGCGGCCAGATGCAGCGGCCCAGTGTCAGCGGAAACGACGAACCTTGCTCGCCGCAACAGAGCCATCAGCGGACCCAGCGGCAGTGGAATGGCCACCGGCGACGAATTGCCAGCCGCGGCGACTACCGCCTCCGCGAGATTTTCTTCGCCAGCACCGTAGCTGATGACGCCGCGCAGGCCGTATCGTTCAAAGATTCTGCGATGCAAATCGCCATAGCGTTCCGGAGGCCAGCACTTGGAGCGCCAGCCCCCGCCCGGATTCAACACAAAGAAGTCAGCGATATTTCGACGCTCAAGCTCGCTCGAAACCAGCGACTCGTCCTCCGGTTGCACGGTTATCGGAAATTTTGGAGGCAGATGCAGCGCGCCCGCAGCTTCAGCCAAAGTCAAATTGTGTTCCACCTTATGCGCCCCGCGGGGATTCAATCGCTCGGTGTAAAACCACGAGGCAAATCCCTCCCGCGCGTAGGTCCGGCGAAATCCAATGCGGCGCGGCGCTTTCGAGGCGAACGCGAGCAGGGCAGATTTGTATAAACCTTGGAAATCGATCGCGCAGGTGTAGTCCGCGGAACGCAACTGCTTCACCGTCCCAGCGAGTCCGCCAGCCGTCTTTCGATCGACATGGATGATGGTATTCAGATCGGGGTTTCCTTCGAGCAGCCGCCGCCATTTGGGTTCGACCGCCCAATCGATTAGCGAATCGGGAAAGGTGCGGCGTAACGCCGATGCGGCCGGCAGCGCGTGGACAATATCACCCAGCGATCCCAGCCGCAGCAGCAGAAAGCGGTAATCATTTTCCGTGGGCATCGGTGGGAGGCCGCAGACGAGCTAGAAGATCGCGCGTGGAGTGATTTTTGGGATCGCCGACGATGGCTACGCGAATTCCGAGCAGCGCCGCCATGTCGCGTTCCGGGACCGTGTCGGCAGTGTAGTCTGTTCCCTTGGCGTGAACGTCCGGCTGATATTCACGCAACAGGGCTTTCACATCGAGTTCGTCGAAAATAATCACGTAGTCGACGCACTTGAGCGCTGCCACCAGAGATGCACGGGCACGTTCCGTAAGCACCGGGCGCCCTTCACCTTTCAATTTGCGCGTCCCGGCGTCGGAATTGATGCCGACGATCAGCAGGTCACCCTCGGCTCGCGCAGCTTGCAAGTAGCGCAGGTGGCCGACATGCAGCAAATCAAAGACTCCATTGGCGAATACGATCTTGCGGCCTGATTGGCGATGCTCTTCGATGATGCCGTGCAAGCCTTCGCGGGAAACAATTTTTTCGCGGGTGTCCATCGCAGTGTCAGCGGCCGGTGGTCGTGGCATCATGCCGCAGCGCGGCTTCGATTTCGGCGCGGGTCACAGTCGCGGTACGCCGCTTCATCACCACAATTCCGCCGGCGTAATTCGCCAACTGCGCCGCTTCGAGATACGTCGCACCGGCGGCAACTGCCAGAGTGAAAACAGCGATGACCGTGTCGCCCGCGCCGGTGACGTCGACCGGCGCGTCCGAGCCATGAATGGGAATGTGGCGCGTAGGATGATTTGGCTCAAACAGCGCCATCCCATCTTTGCCGCGCGTCACCAAAAGCGCTTCCAGGCTGAGATCGCGTCGCGCGCGATGGCCCAAATCATCGAGCCGTCCCAGATCGTTTCCAACTTGCGCGTGATAAGCGGCTTCGATTTCCGGTTCGTTCGGAGTAGCGGCGGTGACGCCGGCGTTGCGATATTCGAGCAGTCGATAGCGTGAATCCAGTATCACGCGTTTGGCGTGCAATCCGCGAGCAAGCGAAGGCGACGCCGCGCCCAAGCCGTAATCCGAAATCAGCACTGCCGCGGCAGCGCGCGAAGATTTCTGCGCGTTCTCCGCGATGCGCGCCTGCAGATTCGCGGGCACTTCGTTCTGCGGCTCACGGTCCACGCGTAGAACTTGCTGCTGCGTGGTGTGCGTCCAGCCGGCCAGGTAGCGCGTCTTGGTGGTCGTCGTCCAGTGCGGCGATTGCAGGATTCGCGAAACGTTCACGCCTTTGGCGCGAAAATATTCCAGAAGTTTTCCCCCGCCGTCATCGGAGCCAACCACGCCAACCGGCAGAACCCGCGCGCCGAGGTCGACGAGATTATTGACGGCGTTCGCGGCGCCACCCGGATAGGCCTCAGCCCTTTGATGCCGCAAGATTAAGACCGGGGCTTCGCGGGAAATGCGCGAAATTTCTCCGGAAACGAATTCGTCGAGCACAAAATCGCCGACGACGCAGATGGTTTGCTGTGAAAAACCGGCGACCAGATCAAGCAAACGCCCGATGTCGACGCTGGAATCGGGCGACAGGCGACCCGACGGCCGCGACCCGGACGCTCCCCCTCTGACGGAACTGGCGGAGGTTGCTAGCTTATTCTGTTTGCCGTTCTTAGCCTTCAACCGGGCTCCGAAAATTTCGCGCGTCAACGAGCAATCGAGTTTCCCCGCCGCAAACTAACACACCCGCAGGGCCACGGCAATCCGCGGGACGTCAATAAGAGTTGCTGGTACGTTCAGGATCCAGGAGTTCGTCGTTTCGCGATGGCGTTAATTTGATGCCAGAACTCATCTTCAGCTTGAATGTTCAACGAAATCGTTACGCATGCAATCGGAAGATGCTCGCCAAACGCACCATTTAGATTATAGAAATCTTTTTCGGTGCAAACCAGCACGGTGGCGCCCGCAGCTGCAGCCTCACTCTGAATTCTCGCCGCGTCGCGCTCCGAGTAGCGATGGTGGTCGGGAAAGAACTGGCTGCCGACCAGATCTGCGGCTGTTTGGTGCAGAGTCGCCAAGAATCCCTGTGGGTTTCCGATGCCGCAGAAGCCGAAAGCTTTCTGCCCGGCCAAATCGAAAGTCCTCGCCGATAACTGGCCGTTCTGTACCGCGCGTAGGGACTCGATCATTGGCTGTGCGTAGAAAATAGGAGCTTGAGAGTACCGCCGAATTACGGTTTCAATGGCGGGCGAGGCCGCAGTCCGGTTGATGACCACAATGTCAGCACGGGCCATGCCACTGAGCGGTTCGCGCAGCCTACCTGCAGGAAGCAAATGACCGCCCCCGAAGGGATTTAGTCCATCGATCAAAATGATGTCGACATCGCGGGCGAGGCGTTGATGCTGAAAACCATCGTCCAAGATGAAATGATCGACTCCCTGCGCGATTAGTTGCAAACCTTTTTCGAATCGATTCGCGCCAATCCCAAACGAAACGGCATCCCCGAGCCGCTCACGAAGCAGCCGCACTTCATCGCTGGTAGAGGTTCCGCCCGCGGGACTTTCAGAACCTGGGGCAGTGGCCGTTCCGCGATAGCCGCGGGTCAAAATTCCAACCTTCCTGCCCTGGCTCAACCATTTTTTCGCGATCCATAGAACCAGCGGAGTCTTTCCGGTGCCGCCGACCGTCAGGTTGCCAACGCTGATCACAGTTCCCGGCAGGTGTCGCGGTTTGCGCAAGCCGGTCTTGTAAGCGCGGGCCTTCAAATGCGCCGCCGCGCCATAAATCACTGATGCTGGCCATAGAATCGCTTCGGTGAACTTCACTGGCCGGTCGCCTTCGACGATTCGTCAATGAACGGCGCAATTCGGTCGAGGGTGCGCGCGGTGGCTCCGCGATTGCGTTCGGCAATCGCGCGCGCCGCGGCCCCGATTTGCGATCGCAATTGCTGGTTTTCGATCAGTTGATCCAGACCTTGGCCAGGCTCTCCGCCGACCGCACCTGGATCGCCGCGTGCCCATCCAGAAACTGATCGGCCATGTCCTGAAAATTTTCCATGGAAGCACCAAAAACGGGTGGCTGCCCGAACGAAGCCGGCTCCAGAATATTATGGCCGCCGGAGGGCACCAGCGAGCCGCCGACAAAAGTAGCATCGGCCAGCGAGTAAAGACCGGCCAAATCTCCGATGGAATCGAGAAGCAAAACATCAGCTTCCTCATCGAGCGGCTGCGCCAGGTCGATACGCGACCGGCGAATCACTTTCCAGCCGCCCTCCGCGGAAATCGCAGCGGCCGCGTCAAACCGCTGCGGCTTGCGAGGAGCCAAAATGAGCAAGGTGCGCCGCCATTGGCGCTGCACCTGATCGTACGCCGCGATAACCGCCTCTTCCTCGCCTTCCACCACGCTGCCAGCGACGATAACCGGCCAGCGTTCCTGCTTGCGAATTTCGTCGCCGAGCCAAGCAGTAAACGCGTTAACCGGCGGCGGCTCATTGTCATATTTCAAGTTGCCTAGAACTTCCATGCGTTGTCCGGAAGCGCCCATGGCATTCAAGCGAGCCGCGTCGTCCGCAGTTTGCGGCAGAAACAACGCAGCGTCCTCCAAAGTTTCGGCAAAGAATGGTCCAATCAGGAATTCCCAGCGCTTGAAGCGCGCGAAAGATTTCTGCGAAATACGCGCGTTGGCGAAAATCACCGGAATATTCTCTCGTTTCGCCTCTCGCAGAAAATTCGGCCAGATTTCCGTCTCCAGCACAATCACCGCCGCCGGACGAATGGCGCGCAATGATCGGCGAACCGGCACGACCCAATCGATTGGGAAGTAGAAAACACCGTCGACATTTTTAAGCCGTTGGCGCGCCAGGCGCTGGCCGGTTTCCGTTGTGGTCGAGATAAAAATAGGATGGCCAGGCCAGCGCGATTTCAACCCATCCACCAGCGGCTTGGCGGCAAGAACTTCTCCCACGGAAACGGCGTGGATCCACACCGCACGGCCCGCTGGAGGAGCAGAGGCACGGGCAGCGAACTCCGGCCCAAGGAGCCCCAACCGTTCGCGAAACGACCGCGCTGACTCTCCTCGCAGCCAGCCCCGCAGGGCGTAATAGGGCGCAAGGAAAAGCATGGCCGCTGCCGTGAGTATGCGATAGAAAAAATACATTCAGGAAGCGGACGCCAACCAGGCGCTAGGCTCCGCGGAAAACCGGTATATAGTGGCACCGGTTTCGAACGCGCACAACTTCCCTTAGGCGATTCGCATCGCAGAGCAGGGTGATGAAACTTCGCAAAACCATTTCGTCCGGCGCACTCAGCCTCGTGATCCTCGCTGCGATCATCATTAGCAGCATCTGGCTCGTCCAACGCACCGAGGCGAAAGATCCGCGGGGTCCACGCATGCTGGGCAGGCAGTCCCCGCCGCGAAGATCCTGCCGCACGATACCCACGACGGCCTGACCATTCAGGCTGATCCCTACACCGATCGAGCACGCTCCAAAGACAAATTCGGGAAGGCGGATCCATACGCGGTCGGGATTTTGCCGATTGAGGTGACCCTGCGCAATGACGGCCCCAACCTGATCCGCGTAGACATCAACACCATTCAATTACAAGTGAACCTGCGCAATGGCGGTCATCAGGATATCGACTGGCTCGCCGCGGAGGATGTAGCCGCACTGATCGCGCATCCAGCGGGAGCCGGCGCGCCGTCCCGCCCGAAAATCGCGGGCCTTCCGATACCCAGCGGAGACAAGAAAGTCGACAAGCTCTCCGAAATCCTGAAGCCGTTAACGCTCGACGCCGACACCATCGCTCCCAAAGCTTCGGTCCATGGGTTCGTTTATTTCAACGTGAATCACGACATGAACCTTGCTGACAGTGCCGTGCTGTATATCCCCGATGCTGTGATTCTGCCGAGCAAGAAAGTACTGATGTTTTTCGAAGTTTCCCTGGCGCCTCCCGATCGGAAATAAGCCAAAAATAGGCAGAAATTATCTCGCGATAGGCTCCATATTGGCGGGCCGAGCCTTCCGATTCCGGGCCTTCCTTTCTTGACCTAAGCCTCGTTTCCTGATAAAAACAACGATTCTGTCCTGGTATTTTTCGCAATATGTCAGGCAGGCTTGAACCTAAGGGGTCTTCATCCGGAGGAAAAAATGTCGGTAGACGTTTGGGCTTACATGTGCGCAAATTGGCGAATCGTGGTGACCAACTAATGCAAAACATGATTCTCAGTTCCCTTTCCAAGTTTGGCGGCACGTGTTTTAGGGTGGCCACGGCCACTTCGGCGATGTTGGCGCTCGCCGCGGCGACATTCGCGCAGCAGCCGGCGCGGAGTCGGTTGGAGGCGAAGCGAATCTGAAATTGCCCGACCTTTCCTCAGTTACTTTCCTGATGGCATGACGGGCACAAACTTCTGCTCTTCGGGATCGTGTTCTGCGTTTTCGGCCTGATCTTCGGCCTGATCATCTACTCGCGGCTGAAGAACCTGCCGGTGCATCGCTCGATGCGGGAAATTTCCGAGCTGATCTACGAGACCTGCAAAACCTATCTGATCACCCAGGGCAAATTCCTGCTGCTGCTCGAGGTCTTCATCGCCGTCATGATCGTGCTTTACTTCGGCGTGCTGCTGCACTACGAAGCGCTCCGCGTGATTATCATCCTGCCTTCAGCCTGGTCGGAATCGCCGGCAGCTACGGCGTGGCGTGGTTTGGCATCCGCGTCAATACCTTCGCCAATTCGCGCACCGCCTTTGCCGGCCTGCGCGGCAAGCCCTTCCCGATTTATCAGATTCCGCTGCAAGCCGGCATGAGCATCGGCATGATGCTGATCAGCGTGGAACTGCTGATGATGCTGTTCATCCTGCTGTTTGTTCCGGGCGATTACGCCGGGCCCTGCTTCATCGGCTTCGCCATCGGCGAATCGCTGGGCGCGGCGGCGCTGCGCATCGCCGGCGGCATCTTCACCAAGATCGCCGACATCGGCTCCGACCTGATGAAAATCGTCTTCAAGATTAAAGAAGACGACGCGCGCAACCCCGGCGTGATCGCCGACTGCACGGGCGACAACGCGGGCGATTCGGTAGGCCCCAGCGCCGACGGCTTTGAAACCTACGGCGTCACCGGCGTCGCGCTGATCACCTTCATTCTGCTCGGCGTGAAGACCCACCGTGCAAGTGCAGTTGCTGGTCTGGATCTTCGTCATGCGCATCGTGATGCTGGTCGCCAGCGCCGTGGCGTACTTTATCAACGCCGCCATCGCCAAAGCGCGCTACGGCAATGCCGACAAGATCAATTTCGAAGCGCCGCTCACTTCGCTGGTGTGGATCACTTCGCTGTTTCCATCGCCTCACTTACGCATCTCCTCGCTGATCATTCCCACGCTGGCGGCGACCCGTCCCTATGGTGGAAGCTGGCGACCATCATCTCCTGCGGAACGCTGGCGGGCGCGGTGATCCCCGAGCTGGTGAAGGTATTCACTTCCACCGAATCGCGGCACGTGCGCGAAGTCGTGACCTCGGCGCAAGAAGGCGGCGCGTCGCTGGGAATTCTTTCCGGCTTCGTGGCCGGAAACTTCTCCGCTTACTACCTGGGACTGACCATGGTCACGCTGATGACCATCGGCTATCTGGTCAGCCTGCATGGCCTCGGCGATGCTGATGATCGCGCCCGCGTGTTCGCCTTTGGTCTGGTGGCGTTCGGATTCCTTGGCATGGGACCGGTCACCATCGCGGTCGATTCCTACGGCCCGGTGACCGACAACGCGCAGTCCGTGTACGAACTTTCGCTGATCGAGCAAGTTCCCAATATCAAGCAGGAACTGAAGAAAGATTTTAACTTCGACGCCAAATTTGAACACGCCAAAGAAATGCTGGAAGAAAACGACGGCGCCGGAAACACTTTCAAAGCCACCGCCAAACCGGTGCTGATCGGCACGGCCGTTGTCGGCGCCACCACCATGATTTTTTCGATCATCATGGCGCTGACCAACGGCATCACCGAAAACGTGGACAAGCTATCGCTGCTGCATGCTCCGTTTTTCCTGGGGCTGATCACCGGCGGCGCCATGATTTATTGGTTTACCGGCGCTTCCACTCAGGCGGTCACCACTGGAGCCTACCGCGCGGTGGAATTCATCAAAGCAAATATCAAGCTGGACGGCGTAGTCAAAGCGTCGGTGGAGGACAGCAAGAAGGTCGTGGCGATCTGCACCAAGTACGCACAGAAAGGCATGCTGAATATCTTCATCGCGGTGTTTTTCGGCACGCTGGCCTTCGCCTTCGTCGAACCGTTCTTCTTCATCGGCTACCTGATTTCCATCGCGATCTTCGGCTTGTACCAGGCCATCTTCATGGCCAACGCCGGCGGCGCGTGGGATAACGCCAAGAAAATCGTGGAAACCGAGCTGAAGCAGAAGAACACTCCGCTGCACGATGCGACGGTGATTGGCGATACGGTCGGCGATCCGTTCAAGGACACGTCCTCCGTCGCGCTGAACCCGGTCATTAAGTTCACCACGCTTTTCGGGTTGCTGGCGGTTGAGCTGGCAGTCAGTCTGACTCATGACCGCGGCGAGGGTGTGACCCACGTGCTAGCGGCGGCGTTCTTTCTGGTTTCGTTCTTTTTCGTCTATAGATCGTTCTACGGAATGCGTATTAAAGCCGGAAGCTAAGTCACAGCGCGAACGAAAAGAGGGAGGGCCCAGGCCCTCCCTCTTTTTTTGCTTAGCCCGGCGTTACGAATCGCAGCGCGTTCAGGCCTTAACAATTCCCAAGTATTGTTTGGGATCATTCGCGAAACCCGGAAAAACTCCCGACAACGCGTGATCGCCCAAATGCTTGGTGATGATTTCGCCCAGCACGCTGCGGTAATCGGTGGTCACCGCGAGATCGCGCCCCTGGTTCAGCTGATCTTCATTCAGCCCCGGCCACTCGGTGTAGACGCGCCCACCTTTCACGCCTCCGCCCATCACAAACATGCAATTGGCGTGGCCGTGGTCGGTGCCGCGATTGCCGTTTTCGTGCGCGGTACGCCCGAATTCGGACATGCTGACGAAGACCACGTCGCCCATGCGGTCGCCCATGTCCTGATGGAGTGCGGCGATCCCCTGCCCAGATCGTTCAGCAGATTCGCCAGCTGGCCGTCACGCCACCTTCGTTCACGTGATTGTCCCAGCCGCCGCTATCGAGAAACGCGACTTCCAGTCCTACATCTGCCTTGAACAGCTCCGCGATTTCCTCAAGGCTTTGGCCGAAACGGCTTTTCGGATATTGCGCGCCATTTTCCGGCTGATACGAATCTGGATTAATCTTCTTCAATTGATCAATCGCTTCGAAAGTCTCAGCGCCAACCCCGCGCATCGCGTGGTCCACGCTTTGCGCATACATGGTCTCGAAGCCACCCTCGGCGGTCTGCTGCGGCCCATACATTTTGAATTGCTTCAGATCAGAAATAGCAACGGCTGGCACGCTGCCCTGCAAAGTGCGCGGTAGATACGGTCCAAACGCGACAGCGCGGAACGGCGACGGTTTGTCTTCCGGCATGCTTTCTAGCGCGCGATTGAGCCATCCGTTGTCCGTAGCCTTCAGCCCCGGAGTTCCAGACTCCATATAATCCTGAGCATCGAAATGCGATCGAGTGGGATCAGGAGAGCCGACGGCTTGTACGATCGCGAGCTGGTTGGCGCGGAAGAGAGGAAGTAACGGCTGCAAATTGGGGTGCAGGCCGAAAAATCCATCCAGATCGAGCGCCGCATCAGAGCCACCCTGCTTCGGCTGCGGAAT